>NZ_JAOWDG010000029.1:0-170096 GCF_030334745.1 Citrobacter sp. Cb080
GGGAAGGTGCGAACAAGTTCCTGATATGAGATCATCATATTCATCCGGAGCGCATCCCAGAGGGACATCATGAGCCATCAACTCACCTTCGCCGATAGTGAATTCAGCACTAAGCGCCGTCAGACCCGAAAAGAGATTTTCCTCTCCCGCATGGAGCAGATTCTGCCATGGCAGAATATGACCGCTGTCATCGAGCCGTTTTATCCCAAGGCGGGCAATGGCCGACGGCCCTATCCGCTGGAGACCATGCTGCGTATTCACTGCATGCAGCATTGGTACAACCTGAGCGACGGTGCCATGGAAGATGCCCTGTACGAAATCGCCTCCATGCGCCTGTTTGCCCGATTATCCCTGGATAGCGCCCTGCCGGATCGCACCACCATCATGAATTTCCGCCACCTGCTCGAGCAGCATCAACTGGCCCGTCAATTGTTCAAGACCATCAATCGCTGGCTGGCCGAAGCAGGCGTCATGATGACCCAAGGCACTTTGGTGGATGCCACCATCATTGAGGCACCCAGCTCTACCAAGAACAAAGAGCAGCAACGCGATCCGGAGATGCATCAGACCAAGAAAGGCAATCAGTGGCACTTTGGCATGAAGGCCCACATTGGTGTCGATGCCAAGAGTGGCCTGACCCACAGCCTGGTCACCACCGCGGCCAACGAGCATGACCTCAATCAGCTGGGTAATCTGCTTCATGGAGAGGAGCAATTTGTCTCAGCCGATGCCGGCTACCAAGGAGCGCCACAGCGCGAGGAGCTGGCCGAGGTGGATGTGGACTGGCTGATCGCCGAGCGTCCCGGCAGGGTAAAAACCTTGAAGCAGCATCCGCGCAAGAACAAAACGGCCATCAACATCGAATACATGAAAGCCAGCATCCGTGCCAGGGTGGAGCACCCGTTTCGCATCATCAAGCGGCAGTTCGGCTTCGTGAAAGCCAGATACAAGGGGCTGCTGAAAAACGATAACCAACTGGCGATGTTATTCACCCTGGCCAACCTGTTTCGGGTGGACCAAATGATACGTCAGTGGGAGAGATCTCAGTAAAAACCGGAAATAACGCCAGAAATGGTGGAAAAAATAGCCTAAATAGGCTGATTCGATGTGTTTGCGGGAAAAAAATCGGCCCAGATCCGCGAAATTTTAATCAGCGAGTCAGCTTGGGAAGAAATGACCTGCTTATTCGCACCTTCCTTAGCATTAGCCTGTACTTTGGCAATCACTTCTCAGGCGAATGCTTCTACTGATATTTCTGGAACTACTTACACAACGTTCACCCATTATAATGACGCATCACATGTTGATGACGTTTACTTCGATGGCTATGTCGGTTGGAACAATTACGGCACTGATAGCATTTATAACGGTGATATTTATCCGGTAATCAATAACGCTACTGTCAACGGCGTTATTTCTACTTATTATCTGGATGATGGACTGTCAACTAACGGCAATTATAACAGCCTGACGATTAAAAACAGTACCATTCACGGTATGGTGACATCCGAGTGTATGACCACGGATTGTACTAACCGTACGGGTACCGACTATTACTACGACCGTCTGGCAATGAACGTCATCAACTCCACTATCGATGACAACTACGAACATTATACCTACAACGGTACCTATAATGACGTGGCTGATACGCACGTTGTCGACGTTTATAACCTGGGTACGGCTATCACTCTGGATCAAGAAGTTGATCTGTCTATCTCCAACAACTCTCACGTCGCGGGTATTACCCTGACTCAGGGTTATGAGTGGGAAGATATTGACGATAATACCGTCATCACCGGCGTAAACAGCGGCGAAGTGTTTAACAACACTATCGCTGTTACCGACTCTACCCTGACCTCAGGTTCCTGGTCTGATGAAGGAAGATCCGGCTGGTTTGGTAACACCAGCAATGCGAGCGACTACAACGGTAACGGTTGGAACGCGAATGATATCGCATTGGCGGTTATTGCTAATCCCAATGCAGATAACGCGATGCAGACCACCGCCACGTTTGATAACGCTACGCTGATGGGCGATGTGCTGTTCTCCAGCAACTTTGATGAGAACTTCTTCCCGAACGGTGCTGATACTTACCGCGATACTGATGCCGATCTGGATACCAACGGCTGGGATGGTACTGACCGTCTGGATCTGACCCTGAACCACGGCAGCAAGTGGGTTGGTGCGGCAATGTCCGTCCATCAGGTTGACGTTGATGGTGATGGTGTTTACGAAAGCTATGCTGAGGGCACTGAAGCCACCGCTACGCTGATTGATATCGCTGCCAACAGCCTGTGGCCTTCTTCAACCTACGGTATCGATAGCGACACATCCTCCTATGACGAAAATGGTCATGTGGTTGGCAATACCGTTTATCAGAGCGGTCTGTTCAACGTGACGCTGAACGGCGCTTCCCAGTGGGATACCACCAAAACTTCTCTGATTGACACTCTGAGCATCAACAGCGGTTCCGTTGTCAACGTGGGTGATTCTGCGCTGGTTTCTGACTCCATCACTCTGACCGGTGCTTCCGCACTGAACATCAATGAAGATGGTCGTGTTGCGACTAATACGCTGTCTATTGACAACAGTACCGTAACGATTGCTGATGATGTCTCTGCTGGCTGGAATGTGCTTAATGCCGCGCTGTATGCCAATACCATTAACGTCACCAACAACGGCGTTCTGGATGTGGGCAACAGCACCGGGAACGCGCTGCAGGTTGATACCCTGAATCTGACCAGCTACACCGACGCTTACAACCATGTTAATGCGGGTGTTTTCGACATCAACAGCGCTAACTATGTATTGAATGCTGACCTGACCAACGATCGTACCAACGATACGCGCCAGGCTAACTACGGTTATGGCGTGATCGCGATGAACTCTGATGGTCATCTGACTACCAACGGTAACGGCGATTCTGACACCTCAGGCGATCAGTCTGAAGTTGATAACTACGGTGATCACGTAGCAGCGGCAACCGGTAACTATAAAGTTCGCATCGATAACGCCACTGGCGCAGGTTCTGTTGCTGATTACAACGGTAACGAGCTGATCTACGTTAACGACACGAACAGCACCGCAACTTTCTCTGCAGCCAACAAAGCAGACCTGGGTGCTTACACCTATCAGGCTCAGCAGCAGGGTAACACCGTTGTTCTGCAGCAGATGGAGCTGACCGACTACGCGAACATGGCGCTGAGCATTCCGTCTGCCAATACGAATATCTGGAACCTGGAACAAGACACCGTTGGTACTCGTCTGACTAACGCGCGTCATGGTCTGGTAGATAACGGTGGTGCATGGGTGAGCTACTTCGGCGGCAGCTTCGATGCGGATAACGGCAACATTAACTATGATCAGGATGTTAACGGCATCATGGTCGGTGTTGATTCCAAAATCGATGGTAACAACGCTAAGTGGATTGTCGGTGCTGCGGCAGGCTTCGCGAAAGGTGACATGAGTGATCGTACCGGCCAGGTAGATCAGGATAGCCAGACTGCCTATATCTACTCTTCTGCTCGTTTTGCGAACAACATCTTTGTTGACAGTAACTTAAGCTACTCCCACTTCAACAACGATCTGTCTGCCAGCATGAGCAACGGTCAGTATGTTGATGGCAGCACCTCTTCTGATGCCTGGGGCTTTGGCTTGAAACTGGGTTATGACCTGAAGCTGGGTGACGCAGGTTACGTAACCCCTTACGGTAGCGTATCCGGTCTGTTCCAGTCTGGTGATGACTATAAGCTGAGCAACGACATGAAAGTTGACGGTCAGTCTTATGACAGCATGCGTTATGAACTTGGTGTAGATGCAGGTTATACCTTCGCCTACAGCGATGACCAGGCGTTGACCCCGTACTTCAAACTGGCCTACGTTTACGACGACTCTAACAACGATTCTGATGTAAACGGTGATTCTATCGACAACGGCGTAGAAGGTTCTGCGGTACGCGTTGGACTGGGTACTCAGTTTAGCTTCACCAAGAACTTCAGCGCATACACTGATGCTAATTACCTCGGTGGTGGTGATGTCGATCAAGACTGGTCTGCAAACGTTGGTGTTAAATATACCTGGTAACAACTTTCTCGCAGAGAAATAAAAGGTAATTTAATTTAGAATAATGCCCGTCACGGATTTGACGGGCATTTCTTGCAAGGAATGCGCACATGCTATCTTCAAATAAACCTCTTCTTGAGTTTGGTAAGCTTGATAAATGTTTAGCGAAATATGGTAAACACTTTGAGTGTGGGAACGAAAAAGAAATAATTTATTCCGGTGATATTAATAGTGATGATACTTTCATTATTTTAAGTGGTGTTGTTTCCTTACGTAGAGGGGAATGCGTACTGGTCGGGATTGCACAGGCGCCTTTTATTATGGGCCTTTCTGATGGCGTGATGAAAACAGATGTACAATACAAATTAATAACCGAAAGTAATTGTACGGGATACCACCTGCCTGCTTCGCAAACGATAAATATAATTGAACAATGCCAGCTTTGGCGTGAAGCCTTTTGCTGGTTGGCATGGCAAAACTCCATGTTTGAGTTGCGCGATCTGCAGCTGATCGGCAATAACTCCTACGATCAGATCCGCGCGACGCTGATATCCATGATGAAATGGGACGACGTACTGCGTTCGCGTATCGGCGTCATGAACTATATTCACCAACGCACGCGAATTTCACGCTCAGTTGTCGCTGAGGTTCTCGCGGCATTGCGTAAAGGTGGTTACATTGAAATGAATAAAGGCAAACTGGTGAGCATTAACCGTTTGCCTTTTGAGTATTAAGTCAGGATGCAGGAATAACCTGCGGTTTGTTCCCGCTCAGCTCTGCAACCAGATCGTTGATACCGTCGCTCATATTGGTAAAGCGGGTTAGCGGAGAGCGGGTCACCACGATAAATGCCCCGACGTTTTGCTGCGGGATCATCGCCATATAGGTAATGAAGCCGCCGCCGCCACCAGTTTTTTGAATAATTCCCGGTCGCCCATTCTTCGGCGCCATATAGACCCAGCCCAAACCCAGCGCATCGGCTCTACCCGGAACATCCATCCCTATCACTTTGGTTAACTGCGTACGCTGATAAATCAGCGTCTGCATACGGTCGGCCTGCTGGCTACGATGGTAAAAATCAGATGAGAGATACTGCTGCATCCAGCGCATCATATCGCCGGGTGTTGAATAAACACCGCCGCTGCCCATCGCCGCCAGGGTATTGTTGCAAGGACTGGCGCCTTTTTCCGCGACCATCAGGCGTCTGCATTGATCGGGGGATGGGGTAAAGGTGGTGTCTTTCATCCCCAGCGGACGGGTAATTTTTTCTTCAAACAGCTGCGGATAAGGCTTTCCGGATGCGGTTCCTAGCGCATCGGCCAGCAGGTCAAACGCCAGGTTGGAATAAGAAGCCTGCGAACCCGGTGCGGCTTTAAGCGTGGCGGTTGAGAGATAGCTCCAGCGCTGTTCACGGGTTGGCCAGACAAACACCGGGCGCTTCGCCGCGCCGCCAGGCTGTTCGCGCGGTAGCGCGCTGGTATGCGTCGCCAGATTCACCAGCGTGATCGGCGTGCCCTGATAAGTCGGCACGCGCGCGCCAGGCGGCGCATATTTGCTCAATGGATCGTTGAGTTTAACCGTACCCTGATCGAGTAATTTCACCAGCATTTCGCTGGTCATTAATTTAGTAATAGAGGCAATTCGAATAACGGAATCCAACTGCGGATGGACGTTATTGCCAGGGCGTGTTTGGCCGAAGCTGCGAAATACGCGCTGGTTACCATCAATCACCACGAGCGCCATCCCCGTAGCACCGCTGCCGTAAAATATATGGTCGGCATAACGATCGACGATATCAGAGGCGAAGACCGGATCGGTTATAGGCTGTGCCGCCTGGACAGATGTCAATGACGCCGCACACAGCGCGGCAGAAAAAAGCAGACTACGTTTCAACGGTGGTGTCCATGAGTTAGAGAAAGTGAAAAAGGATGTCGTGCGTATGCGTATTTATACTACTCATCGGCGTATTGCAAAGCGCTTATCAGCCAATGATAGTGTGAAAAACGTAACGATGAGTAAACGCGAGCGTTTCCCGGATTACGGATGTTCGCTTTTGTGATCTCACGCTGTGATAATCTGCACTTGCTGGAACGTTGTCGAGTGTGAAAATCACAGAAACAATTCTTCATACCCGGGTGCGAACTAAGTGCCGCGGTTTTGGTCACACTTGTCGGTTTCAGCTTGTGTTTTTGGGCGTAAGCCGTCTGGCCGCCGCACTCCACGGTGGCAAATACACAGCAGTCGTCATAACGATAAGAAGTTAGCAGGAGAGCACTATGTTTAAGTCTTTTTTCCCAAAGCCGGGGCCGTTCTTTATT
Organism: Citrobacter sp. Cb080; assembly: GCF_030334745.1. NCBI lineage: Bacteria > Pseudomonadati > Pseudomonadota > Gammaproteobacteria > Enterobacterales > Enterobacteriaceae > Citrobacter > Citrobacter sp. Cb080. The sequence goes on from NZ_JAOWDG010000029.1 coordinate 6,384, forward strand.
TCGGCATTTATTTGGGCACTGGTCGCCGTTGTATTCTGGCAAGGAGGTGGGGGAGCCTGGGTTGCACATATTACCGGCGCGTCGGGAGATGTACCGATTAGCGCGGCCCGATTCTGGTCACTGGATTACCTGATTTTTTATGCGTATTACATTCTTTGTGTTGGCGTGTTCGCGCTGTTCTGGTTTATCTACAGCCCGCACCGCTGGCAGTACTGGTCCATACTGGGCACGTCGCTGATTATTTTCGTGACCTGGTTTCTGGTTGAAGTTGGCGTCGCCGTCAACGCCTGGTATGCGCCATTCTATGATCTGATTCAATCCGCGTTGAGTGCGCCGCATAAGGTGAAGATTGAGCAGTTCTATCATGAAGTAGGCATCTTTCTTGGCATTGCGCTGATTGCCGTGGTCATTGGGGTGATGAACAACTTCTTCGTCAGCCACTATGTATTCCGCTGGCGTACCGCAATGAACGAACACTATATGGCGCACTGGCAGCATCTGCGTCATATCGAAGGCGCGGCGCAGCGTGTGCAGGAAGATACCATGCGTTTTGCCTCCACGCTTGAAGATATGGGGGTCAGCTTTATCAATGCGATTATGACGCTGATTGCCTTCTTACCTGTCCTGGTCACTCTCTCAGCCCATGTGCCGGACCTGCCAATTGTTGGACATGTTCCTTATGGCCTGGTGATTGCCGCGATTGTCTGGTCGTTGATGGGAACCGGCTTGCTGGCGGTAGTCGGCATCAAACTTCCGGGGCTGGAGTTTAAAAACCAGCGCGTGGAAGCGGCCTACCGTAAAGAACTGGTTTACGGCGAAGATGACGCTAATCGTGCGACCCCGCCGACGGTGCGTGAACTGTTCCATGCGGTGCGCCAGAACTACTTCCGCCTCTATTTTCACTATATGTACTTCAATATCGCCCGTATTCTATACCTGCAGGTTGATAACGTTTTCGGCTTGTTCTTGCTGTTCCCGTCGATTGTTGCCGGTACGATTACGCTCGGCCTGATGACGCAAATCACCAACGTGTTTGGCCAGGTGCGAGGCTCGTTCCAGTATTTGATTAACTCCTGGACAACGTTAGTAGAACTGATGTCTATTTATAAGCGTCTGCGCAGCTTTGAACGTGAGCTTGATGGTCAGGATATTCAGGAAGTTACCCATACGCTTAGTTAATAAAAAAGGAGATGTTATGTCGACGGTTTCCCGTCTTTACCCCTTGTCCGGTCTGGCCGCTCTGGTGCTGGTGGGATGTAGTAGCCAACCCGCGCAGCCGCTAAAAAAAGGGGAGAAAGCCGTCGATGTGGCGAGCGTGGTGCGCCAGAAAATGCCCGCCAGCGTGAAAGACCGGGACGCATGGGCGCAGGATTTAGCGAAGACGTTTGAAAGCCAGAAGCTGGCGCCGACGGTTGAAAATATCTGTTCGGTGCTGGCGGTTGCGCAACAGGAGTCAAACTATCAGGCTGATCCGGCCGTTCCAAACTTAAGTAAAATCGCCTGGAAAGAGATCGACCGGCGCGCCGAGCGTATGCATATCCCGCAGTTTGTGGTGCATACCGCACTGAAGATTAACTCGCCAACGGGGAAAAGCTACAGCGAGCGTCTGGATACGGTGAAAACGGAAAAACAGCTTAGCGCCATTTTTGATGATTTTATCAATATGGTACCGATGGGGCAGACGCTGTTTGGTTCGCTTAATCCGGTACATACCGGTGGGCCAATGCAGGTCAGTATCGCGTTTGCCGAGCAGCACGCCGATGGGTATCCGTGGAAAATGGCCGGAACAGTTCGTCAGGAAGTGTTCAGCCGCCGTGGTGGGCTGTGGTTCGGTACGTATCATCTGCTTAACTACCCGGCGAATTACAGCGCGCCAATCTTCCGTTTCGCTGATTTCAATGCGGGATGGTATGCCAGCCGCAATGCGGCTTTCCAGAATGCGGTCAGTAAAGCCAGCGGAGTGAAGCTGGCGATGGATGGTGACTTGATTCTCTACGGCAGCAGCGAGCCGGGCAAAACCGAGCTGGCGGTACGTAAACTGGCCGGGAAGCTGGGGATGAGCGAGAGTGAGATCCACCGTCAACTGCAAAAAGGTGACAGTCTGGCTTTTGAAGATACCACTCTGTACGAGAAGGTCTATAAGCTGGCGGAAGCGAAGACTGGGAAAGCGCTACCCCGTGAAATGCTGCCAGGCATTCAGCTGGAAAGCCCGAAGATTACACGTAATCTGACTACCGCGTGGTTTGCGAAACGCGTGGACGATCGTCGGGCGAAATGTATGGGTCAGTCATCATTATGATGACGGCGGCGCCAGCGCACGAATGCCGCGATGGCGCCAAGAATCAGACTTCCGGCAAGGAAAGGGACCAGCCCAAAAAGGGTACCGACGCCTAAGCCAATTTCAACTCGTGGGCGTCCTGTCTCTTGCATTTGCAACTGCATCAGCTGTTCATAGATGCCGGGAGCGTGGGCCAACAGATTTAAAACCTGCGCGCCTGCCCAAAAGCAAAACAGCACAAATACGGCATACGCAATGTTGCCGGGCAGGGAGGAGGTATCCCGATGTTTGCCCTTAAACAGGGATTTTGAGAGCGTAAAATCAGCCATAAAGACCTCCGGAAATAACCTGCTTTTTTTGACGTGATGCCTGGAACTGACAGTGAGTCTGACAGGTGATCGGCAATGTCAATATCAGAATGATGGTAATTTCAGGTAGAGATTATTCCTGGATCTCGGTTTTTTGCTGGTTGTCACAATTACGTAACCTTAAGTGAAATCAAGTTACATTTCAGAAATTCCGCACAGGCCACAGACGTCTATGAGGAAATGTGCGAGGATGCGCTTTCACGTTGTATTTCCACCGGAGCTGTTATGAACCTGCCTGTTAAAATCCGCCGAGACTGGCACTACTATGCCTTCGCTATTGGGCTTATCTTTATTCTGAACGGGGTGGTGGGCTTACTGGGTTTTGAAGCGCAGGGATGGCAGACCTATGCGGTGGGGTTGGTGACGTGGGTGATTAGCTTTTGGCTGGCCGGATTAATTATCCGTCGCCGCGTGGAAGATGAAGAAGAAGCAAAGGATGCCCAATAGCTATCGATCAGGCATCCAGGCGGGTTTACATACTGGTTTTCAACGCGCTATCCGCCGCATGACGTTCCAGCGCCAGTTCGATCAGGCGAGTGATCAAATCGGTATAGCCTAAGCCGCTCGCCTGCCACAATTTTGGATACATGCTGATGTTGGTAAAGCCCGGCAGCGTGTTGATCTCATTGATCACAACATCGTTCTCTGCGGTTAAGAAAACGTCCACGCGCGCCATACCGGCGCAGCCCAGCGCCTGATAAGCCTGAATAGCAATGTCGCGGATCTTATCGTTAACTTCCGGTGCGATCGCTGCCGGAACAACCACTTTGGCACCGTTATCGTCAATGTATTTGGTGTCGTAAGCGTAAAAATCACTGTTCAGCACGATCTCGCCACAGGTACTGGCCTGCGGTTGATCGTTGCCCAGCACCGCGCATTCGATCTCGCGGCCCTTGATCCCTTGTTCCACCACGACTTTATGGTCGAATTCAAATGCCAGCGCGACGGCCTGATCGTATTGCGCTTCGCTGGTCACTTTACTGACGCCAACGGACGAGCCCTGGTTGGCTGGTTTTACAAACAGCGGCAGGCCAAGTCGGGATTCCACCTCGGCAAAGCTGATGCGGTTGCGATTGGCGCGAGTGAGCGTAATAAATGGCGCGATGTTTAATCCGGCATCGCGCAGTAGACGTTTGGTCACGTCTTTATCCATACAGGCCGCAGAACCCAGGACATCAGAACCGACGAACGGCAGATTCGCCACGCGCAGCATACCCTGCAGAGAGCCATCTTCACCCAACGTGCCGTGTACGATCGGGAAAATAACATCGACCGTTGGCAGTGGCTGACCGTTTTGCGCATCGATCAACTGGTGCTCTTGTTTACCCGGGACCTGAGCCAGGCTGGTCGCGGAAGGACGCAGCGCAATATGCGCTGGATCATCTGAATTGAGCAGATAGTTACTGGCATCGCTAATGTGCCATTGCCCTTGCTTATCAATACCTAACAGCACAACGTCAAAGCGAGTCTTGTCGATGGCATCGACAATATTTTTTGCCGATTGCAATGACACTTCATGTTCCGCTGATTTACCACCAAATACGATTCCTACCCGCAACTTTGCCATCTTAAAAACCCATTCCATGAATGCAAAGCACATACATTACCACGACAAAACGCAGGTTTCCTCGGCTTCTGGCAGATTGTTTTGGTGGGCAACAGAGGAACAGATAAGCGCAAACGCGCAGAACGGACGCGGAGCATAAACCCCTGCTGATATTGTGGGGTTGATGTGAGGTATATCACAAATATGATGAGCGGGAAGATAAAATCCTAAACTGTGATATATCGCACCTGTGGACCCTTATTTGGCTAAGTAATTTGTTAAGCTGCTCGCAGTTTTCAGCTACTTATCGTTATGAGTCCCTATGGAATCCTGGAGAGTCAACCTCATTTCCGTATGGTTCGGTTGCTTTTTCACCGGCCTGGCAATCAGCCAAATCCTGCCTTTTTTACCGCTCTATATCTCCCAACTGGGGGTAAGCTCCCATGAAGCACTCTCAATGTGGTCTGGCTTAACGTTTAGCGTCACCTTCCTGATTTCAGCCATCGTCTCTCCGATGTGGGGGAGTTTAGCCGACCGTAAAGGACGCAAGCTGATGCTGCTGCGGGCCTCTTTGGGTATGGCGATTGCGATTTTACTGCAGGCCTTTGCCACTAACGTTTGGCAGCTTTTTCTGCTGCGTGGGGTCATGGGGTTAACGTCTGGCTATATTCCCAATGCGATGGCGCTGGTAGCCTCACAGGTTCCGCGCGAACGCAGCGGGTGGGCGCTGAGTACGCTCTCGACGGCGCAAATTAGCGGCGTTATTGGCGGACCACTGATGGGGGGCTTTATTGCCGACCACGTTGGCTTACGGGCGGTATTCTGTATTACCGCGGCTTTGCTGGTAGTGAGTTTTCTGGTCACGCTGTTCTTAATCAAAGAAGGTGTGCGCCCGACAATCAAAAAAAGCGAACGCCTGAGCGGGAAGGCCGTCTTTGCCTCGCTGCCTTATCCGGCGCTGGTGATCAGCCTGTTTTTTACTACGATGGTGATCCAGTTATGTAACGGCTCAATTGGGCCGATTCTGGCGCTGTTTATTAAATCAATGGTCCCAGACAGCTCTAATATTGCCTTTCTCAGCGGGCTGATTGCTTCGGTTCCGGGCATCTCGGCGCTGATTTCTGCGCCCCGGCTAGGTAAATTAGGCGATCGTATTGGGACCGAGCGGATTTTAATGGCCACGTTAATCTTCGCCGTCGTGTTGTTTTTCGCCATGTCATGGGTCACTACGCCGTTGCAGTTGGGGGTCTTACGTTTTCTGCTCGGCTTTGCCGACGGCGCGATGTTGCCCGCGGTGCAGACGCTGCTGGTGAAATACTCCAGCGACCAGATAACCGGGCGCATTTTTGGTTATAACCAGTCATTTATGTACCTCGGCAACGTAGCCGGGCCATTAATGGGGGCAACGGTTTCGGCAATGGCGGGCTTTCGCTGGGTGTTTATTGCCACGGCGTGCATTGTGCTTATCAACATCTGGCAACTGGCTATCGCGTTGCGACGTCGGCGCTGCGCACGCTGAGTACCTGATTAACAACGCTGCCCGCAAGCGTTGTTAATCCATCATTATGCATTTATATATCCAGGTGATTATTAATCCCCTTACCCTTTTATATGGAATAATTCTGCGCTAAGACTCCTTCTCCCTTATTTTGTGTTGTGATTGTTTTCGCAAAACGTTTTATTTCTTATGAAAATACAACTTTCATCCTCTAGGCAGTTGTGAGTCTTAATGATAACGTGACCTATATTTGGTTAAGGGAATACGTAAATGAAAAATCTCGTTACTGAGTTGTTACTTAAGCTCGCCCAAAAAGAAGAAGAGTCGCAAGAACTGACGGCGCAGGTTGAAACGCTGGAGCAGGTAATCATCGAAATGCTGCGCAATATGACGTGTAACGATCGGCAAATATTTATTCGCCAAATTGAGGGGGCTTTGGCTGGAGAAGGCCGTATGCCTGCATTTCTGACCAACGTTCATAACGCTGGCGAGAGTGTGCCAAAAGCGTTTTGAGTAATCCGTGGTGCGTCATCCACAAATTATCATAAAAGTGTCACATCAAATACTTATAGTCGCTTTGTTTTAATTTTACCGTATTTATACATGGAGAAAATAAAGTGAAACAAAGCGCACTCGCTATTGCCCTGTTACCTTTGCTGTTTACCCCGGTTATTAATGCAGAAACCTCTGCCATAGCGGTTATGGATAATCGTGCCGCTCAGGGTGATATCACCACGCCGGGCGGCGCCCGCCGATTGTCTGCCGATCAAACGGCGGCTCTGCGCGAATCTCTGAGCGATAAACCTGCCAAAAATATTATTTTATTGATTGGCGATGGGATGGGTGACTCAGAAATAACGGCCGCGCGAAATTATGCCGAAGGCGCAGGCGGCTTTTTTAAAGGAATTGATGCTTTACCGTTGACCGGACAATACACGCACTATGCGTTGGATAAGAAAACGGGTAAACCCGATTATGTGACGGATTCTGCGGCATCCGCGACGGCGTGGACCACCGGTGTGAAAACCTATAATGGTGCGCTGGGCGTTGATATTCATGAAAAAGATCACGCCACAATTCTTGAAATGGCAAAAGCGGCGGGGCTGGCAACGGGCAACGTTTCTACCGCTGAATTGCAGGATGCTACCCCGGCGGCGCTGGTTGCCCATGTGACTTCGCGTAAGTGCTATGGCCCTGGCGTGACACGTGAAAAATGCCCAACCAATGCGCTGGAAAAAGGCGGTAAAGGGTCAATCACCGAACAATTACTGAATGCCAGGGCTGACGTTACGCTGGGCGGCGGGGCCAAAACGTTTGCGGAAACCGCTGCGGCGGGCGAGTGGCAGGGTAAAACGTTGCGTGAACAAGCCCTGGCCCGCGGTTATCAGATGGTGAGTGATACCGCGACGCTGGCGGCGATTACCGAAGCTAATCAGGATAAACCGCTGCTGGGCCTGTTCTCTGACGGCAATATGCCCGTGCGCTGGGAAGGTCCGAAAGCGTCTTATCATGGCAATCTGGATAAGCCGGTTGTGACCTGTACGCCAAATCCAAAGCGTGACGACAGCGTGCCAACGCTGGCGCAGATGACGGATAAAGCGATTGAGCTGTTAAGCAAAAATGAGAAAGGCTTCTTCCTGCAAGTGGAAGGGGCGTCAATCGATAAACAGGACCATGCCGCCAACCCGTGCGGACAGATTGGTGAAACGGTCGATCTGGACGAGGCGGTACAGCGCGCGCTTGCCTTTGCGAAGAAAGATGGCAACACCCTGGTGGTGGTAACCGCTGACCACGCACATGCCAGCCAGATTGTTGCGCCGGATACCAAAGCGCCTGGTCTGACCCAGGCGCTGAACACCAAAGATGGCGCGGTCATGGTCATCAGCTACGGCAACTCTGAAGAGGAATCTCAGGAGCACACCGGCAGCCAATTGCGAATTGCAGCCTATGGCCCGCACGCGGCGAATGTGGTCGGCCTGACCGATCAAACCGACCTGTTTTACACCATGAAAGCGGCGTTAGGACTGAAATAACCCGACGCCCGGCGGCAATACTTTTGCCGCCGGGTGGTATTTTTATCGTTAGCAGCCAAACTTACCTGTGTGTTGTCGTTCAGAAAAGAAGGATGCTATGAAAATTACATTATTAATGACGCTGCTTTTTGGTCTGATTTTTTTAACTACCGTCGGTGCTGCCGAGAAGACTTTAACCCCGCAACAACAGCGTATGACCACCTGCAATCAGCAGGCAACGGCGCAGACCTTAAAAGGGGATGCGCGTAAGACATATATGAGTGATTGCCTGAAAAACAGTAAATCTGCGCCGGAGGAAAAGAGCCTGACGCCGCAGCAGCAAAAAATGCGTGAATGTAACGTGAAGGCGACGGAGCAGTCTCTGAAAGGTGATGATCGTAATAAATTTATGAGCGCTTGCCTGAAAAAATCTGCGTAGCACTTACGGGTGAGCAGGTAAAATCGCTCACCCGAAATATCATACTTCCGCCACCAGACCCCTTCCTATAATTTGGGAAATTTGTTTCAGAATATTCCCAAATACAATGAATGATGAAAACTTTTATCAAAAGAAGGTCGTCCCGAATGAAGCATTTTTATCGCTTCATCAAAATGACCACCAACGTTCCGGTCTGCGATTCGCCCGACGAATCAGGCTGCCGCGAGCGGTGGGATTGGGGGGAATGTTTTTCCCTATCGCGTCGGTATTAGTTGCTCAGCCCATTACCGGGGGCTGGTGGCTATTACTGGTGGGATGGGCGTTTGTCTGGCCGCATTTGGCCTGGCAGTTGGCCAGCAAAGCCGACGATCCTCTGCATATCGAATTTACCAACTTAAAAGCCGATGCCATTCTTGCCGGTATGTGATAGGGATTATGGGCGTAAACCTGTTGCCATCCACGGCGCTGCTGATGATTATCTGCATCAACCTGATGGGCGCAGGCGGGATGCGAATATTCATCGCAGGCGCCGTTTTGATGATGGTTTCATGCCTGGTGACGTTACAGTTAACCGATATCTCCGTCGCTTTTAGCAGTACTCAACTTAGCGTGCTATTGACGCTGCCGGTGCTGGTGATTTATCCGCTGCTGTTTGCCTGGGTCAGCTACCAGACGGTCATCAAGCTGGCGGAACATAAACGCCGTTTACAGGTGATGAGTACGCGAGATGGCATGACTGGGGTGTACAACCGCCGCCATTGGGAACTGTTACTGCGTAATGAATTTGATAATTGCCGCCGCTACCAGCGTGACGCCACGTTACTGATTATCGATATCGACCATTTTAAGAGCATTAATGATACCTGGGGTCATGACGTTGGGGATCAGGCGATTGTCGCGCTGACCCGCCAGTTGCAGATGACCTTACGCGGTAGCGACGTGATCGGGCGCTTTGGCGGTGATGAGTTTGCGGTGATTATGTGCGGCACGCCGGCAACCAGCGCGATTGCGGCGATGTCTCGCGTTCACGAACGACTTGGCCAACTGCGTTTATCCTGCGCACCGCAGGTTGCTCTGCGGATCAGCGTGGGCGTTGCGCCGCTGACCGCAGAAACCGAGCATTATCGAGAATGGTTAAAGTCGGCGGATATGGCGCTCTACAAAGCAAAGAATTCCGGACGTAACCGCACTGAGGCGGCGGCCTGACGTCCGGCGGTGTTAACTCAGGAGCGGCTGAGTTTTTCCGACTGCTCCATGCACTTAATCATCGCTTCAATCACTGATGAACGAAAACCTCGTTCTTCCAGGACGCGTACCGCTTCAATGGTGGTTCCACCAGGCGAGCACACCATATCCTTCAGTTCTCCGGGATGTTTACCCGTATCCAGCACCATCTTCGCCGAACCCATTACTGCCTGCGCCGCGAATTTATAAGCTTGCGCGCGAGGCATGCCACCCTGCACGGCGGCGTCCGCCATCGCTTCAATAAACATAAACACATAAGCCGGGGCTGAACCACTGACGCCAACGACCGGATGAATCATTGCCTCCGCAATGACTTCTGCTTCGCCAAAGCAGCGGAAGATATTCAGCACGTCGGCGGTGTCTTCTGGCGTGACTAAGGCGTTCGGTGTGACGGAAGTCATTCCGGCATTCACCAGTGACGGCGTGTTTGGCATCGCGCGAATGATTTTACGGTCATGGCCTAGCGCGCGGGCGAGCTGATCGAGGGTGACGCCAGCGGCAATCGAGACGACCAGGGAGTCTTTGTTCAGGCTGGAGGTAATTTCGCTCAGCACTTTAATCATGATGCCTGGTTTTACGGCCCCAAAAACGATGTCAGCGATTTGCGCGACCTCTTGCGCAGACTGCGCCGCATTAATACCGTACTGGTCGTGCAATGCAGCGACTTTATCGGGGGAAGGGGTGTAGACCCAGATTTGTCCGGGGAGAACCTGGCCGCTGGCGATCATGCCGCCAAGTATCGCTTTGCCCATATTACCGCAGCCGATAAAACCGATTTTCTTGTCCATTTTGTCACTCCCTATGCGTGATATTCATTGTTTTACCTAGGAAAGCTAAGCTTAGCGCGGATTGAATATGTGCAGAAGGATAAACAGCACTTTGCCTGCAAGTAAAAGCACGCGACAATGTGCAACTGCACATCAGTGGGGAGAAATTATGACAATATGGGTGGATGCCGATGCGTGTCCGAATGTGATTAAAGATATTTTGTACCGCGCTTCTGAGCGCATGCAGATGCCGCTTATTTTGGTAGCAAACCAGAGTTTGCGCGTCCCGTCTTCGCGGTTTATCCGCACATTACGTGTTCCCGCCGGGTTTGACGTGGCGGATAACGAGATTGTGCGCCAGTGTAGTGCCGGTGATTTAGTGATAACAGCGGATATCCCGCTGGCGGCAGAAGTCATTGAAAAAGGTGCGGCGGCGCTTAATCCGCGCGGTGAACGTTATACCGAAGCCACGATCCGTGAGCGTCTGATGATGCGTGATTTTATGGATACGCTACGCGCCAGCGGTATTCAGACCGGCGGGCCGGACAGCCTTTCACCACGAGACAGGCAGCATTTTGCTGCTGAGCTTGATAAGTGGTGGCTGGAAGTACAGCGCAGAAAATAAAACGTGTAATTTATTATTTACACTTTATTCATGGTGAATTCTTGTTATAGTAGGGGTTAATAGGTATCGCTACCCTGTATGTAATTTTTTCTTTACGTTTTGGCGATGTACTAGTTTGGTGATATGATTATATCTTTAACCGCATCAGATCCCGCTCGCTCGCGGCTCCCTGGGGAATTTCTGTAATGACGCAACCTCTTTATCTTGTCGGCCCCCGGGGGTGTGGTAAGACAACTACCGGTATGGCGCTGGCGAAGGCTATCGATTTCCAGTTTGTCGATACCGATCGCTGGTTGCAATCGCACGTGCAGATGACCGTGGCGGAGATCGTCGAAAGGGAAGGATGGGAAGGGTTTCGTGCCCAGGAGACGAGCGCTCTGCAGGCCGTCACAGCCCCGGCAACGGTTGTTGCGACCGGCGGCGGCATCATTCTTACCGAATTTAATCGTCATTACATGCGCAGCCACGGCGTGGTTATCTATTTAAGCGCACCGGTATCAGTACTGGTTGATCGTCTGGAGGCCACGCCTGAAGAGGGATTGCGCCCAACCTTAACCGGTAAGCCGCTGACTGAAGAGGTGCAGGAAGTGCTCGCTCAGCGCGATGTTCTGTACCGTGAAGCTGCGCACTACATCGTTGATGCCACCCATAAACCTGCGCAGGTGGTGGAAGACATTCTTGAGATACTGGCGCAGGCAGCGCCACGGTTACAGGGCGGTGTCTATACTTAATGTTCATCCAGTGAAAAGGAAGAACTATGCCGACAAAACCACCTTACCCACGTCAAGCGAACATTGTTACGGTTGAAAAGGGGACGCCAGGCCAGACGGTAACCTGGTATCAACTTCGAGCCGATCACCCTAAACCGAATACGTTGATCAGTGAGCATCCTTCTGCGCAGGAAGCCATGGATGCCAAAAAACGCTACGAAGACCCCGATAAAACCTGATATTAAGCACCGTCCTGGCACGAGTCTGAAAAGTGCCACGACGGGCGTTCATCACATTTTCTTAAATTTCGCCGTATACCGTTAAAATTGAAAATTAAGCAATAACAATCCAGTACCGGAATGATTTGGAATCTTTACACAATACACCGCCGATCAGCTGCTACGCTTTTGAGCATTTGTAGCGCAGGTCAGCGCCCGGCACTTGCCCGGGATTTCACAGCAAAGTAAGAAGATGGTGGAGCAACAAATGAGTGCGTCGTTGGCTATCCTCACGATTGGCGTGGTGCCGATGTGTGAGGTGTTACCGCTCCTGACGGAATATATCGATGAACAGCATATTACTCACCACAGTCTGCTTGGACAGATGCGGCGAGAAGATGTGATGGCTGAGTACGGCGTTTCGCCCGGTGACGAGCCTTTATTAACGCTGCTCAGCGACCACCAACTTGCGCATGTCTCACGCCAGAAGGTAGAGCGCTCGCTGCAAAGTATCGTGGAGGTGCTGGATAACCAGGGCTTTGACGTGATCCTGCTGATGAGTACCGCCTCAATCGCTCGCCTGACCGCCCGCAATAGCATTCTGCTGGAGCCGTTACGTATTATCCCCCCGCTAGTGGCCTCGATTGTCGATGGGCATCAGGTCGGGGTTATTGTCCCCGTCACCGAATTGCTCAAAGCCCAGACGCAAAAATGGCAGGTGTTACAAACTCCACCAGTGTATGCCGTGGCGAATCCGATCGAAGGTACCGAACAACAATTGATTGATGCCGGGAAAGAACTGCTGGAGCAAGGCGCGGATGTGATCATGCTGGATTGTCTGGGGTTCAATCAACGCCATCGAGATTTACTGCAAAAATCGCTGGATGTCCCGGTTCTTCTGTCTAATGTGTTGATTGCCCGACTGGCTTCGGAGCTGTTGGCGTAATTTTGCGTGACAGGTGGAACGTCAGCCCCCTATATTGGTTCTCAACTTAATCACGAGATAGGGCCAGTTGTATGCTTCAAAGTAATGAATACTTTTCCGGCAAAGTAAAATCGATCGGTTTTACCAGCAGCAGTACTGGCCGCGCCAGTGTTGGCGTGATGGCTGAAGGCGAATATACCTTTAGTACTGCGGCGCCTGAAGAGATGACTGTCGTTAGCGGCGCACTGAACGTGCTGCTGCCGGGGGAAACCGAGTGGAAGGTGTATGCCGCAGGGGACGTGTTCAACGTACCGGGCAACAGCGAGTTTCATCTGCAGGTGGCAGAGCCAGCATCCTATCTTTGCCGCTATCTGTAAGCATAGAAATGACGAATGGCGACATTGTGCCGCCATTCGGTAAACACGGCTTAACGTTGCGCTTCGCCGCCTAATCCTTCCACCAGACTTTTAATCAGCGCCGCCAGTTCACCCGTCATCAGGATGAAATCGGCATCAAAACGCTGAGCATAATCTTCGCGGTCAATATCTTCGTTCTGATCGCGCAGCTCGTCGCTAAACTTCAAACGCTTAATAGAGCCGTCGTCACACATCACGAACTGAATGCGCTGCTGCCAGTCGAGGGCCAGCTTGGTGACCAGTTTGCCCGCTTCGATATGCACGGCGATTTCGTCGCAGACCAGATCCTGCTTTTTCGCGCGGATCACGCCGCCGTCTTCAAGGATCGCTTTTAGTTCGGCTTCATCCAGTAACTGGAATCCCTGTGCCGTTGTACCGGAACGAACCCATTCGGTCAGCGTCAGCTCAATGGGGTTTTCCATCGTCAGCGGAACGACCGGCAGCGAACCGAGACTCTTACGCAGCAGCGCCAGCGTATCTTCGGCTTTCTTCGCACTCGCGCAATCAACCATGATCAGATCGTTGACGGTATCGATCCACATCATCGTCTGGCTGAAACGGCTAAAGGCGCGCGGCAGCAATGAGTGCAGAACTTCATCTTTCAGCGAGTCTTTTTCGGTCTTCTTGAGTTTGCGACCTTGCTCAGCTTCCAGTTTGAAAATTTTGGCTTCCAGCGCCTGTTTAATAACCGGCGACGGCAGAATTTTTTCTTCTTTGCGGGCGCAGATAATAATTTGGCCATTGGCGGTATGCGTTAATGCATCGCTGTGCGATCCCATCGGCGGAACCCAGCCCATTTTTGCCATATCCTGGCTACCGCAAGGGGTGAACGTCATTGATGCCAGCTGTTTTTCCATCTCTTCGGCACGCAAAGAAACATCGCGGCTAAGACGGTAAACCATTAAATTTTTGAACCACAGCATGATAATTTCCACGGCCTTGTCGTTAAATCCAGCGGGCATGATAGCGAATTGTCGCTATGCTTGCATTGTTAATCGGGAAGAGGAGCAAACAGTGCGTATAGGTATCGATTTAGGCGGTACGAAAACGGAAGTTATCGCGCTTGGCGATGCAGGCGAACAGCTTTTTCGCCATCGCCTGCCCACGCCGCGTGATGATTATCGGCAAACGATAGAAACCATCGCCGCGCTGGTGGAGATGGCGGAAAAGGCCACCGGGCAGTCGGGAACCGTCGGGATGGGCATTCCCGGTTCAATTTCGCCCTACACCGGAGTGGTGAAGAATGCCAACTCGACCTGGCTTAACGGGCAACCTTTTGACAAAGACCTGAGTACGCGTCTGAATCGCGAAGTGCGGCTGGCAAATGATGCCAACTGCCTGGCGGTTTCTGAAGCCGTTGATGGTGCAGCGGCGGGGGCGCAAACCGTGTTTGCGGTGATTATCGGTACAGGATGTGGCGCTGGAGTGGCGCTGAACGGCCGGGCGCACACGGGCGGCAACGGTACTGCGGGCGAGTGGGGGCATAATCCGCTGCCGTGGATGGACGAAGACGAACTGCGTTATCGGCAGGAAGTGCCCTGCTATTGCGGCAAGCAAGGCTGTATTGAAACCTTCATTTCCGGAACCGGTTTTGCCACCGACTACCAGCGTCTGAGCGGTAAGCCGCTCAAGGGCAGTGAAATTATCAGTCTTGTTAATGCCCGGGATACCCTGGCGGAACAGGCGTTGAGTCGGTACGAGCTGCGTCTGGCGAAATCACTGGCACATGTGGTGAATATTCTCGATCCGGACGTAATCGTGCTGGGCGGCGGAATGAGTAATGTCGACCGACTGTATCAAAACGTGCCAACGTTGATTAAACAGTTTGTCTTTGGCGGCGAGTGCGAAACGCCTCTACGCAAGGCGCTGCACGGTGACTCCAGCGGCGTGCGCGGCGCGGCCTGGTTGTGGCCGCAGGAGTAATGTTCGCGTTGCCGGGTAGCGCAGAGGCTATCCGGCAGCGGGAGTCATCTGGGATACGCTGCGCTTCAGGCGACCATAGAGCAGCAGCGACGACATCGCAGAAAACGACAGCAGCGCCGCCGGCAACGTCACGTAGTTGTAGGCAAAGCCCAGCGTCAGCATCATACCACCGCACCAGGCGCCAATCGCGCTGCCGAGATTAAAGGCAATTTGCCCCCCAGCCGCACCCAGCAGCTCACCCCCTTTAGCATTTTGCAGCAGCAAAATTTGCAGCGGCGCCGATAGGGCAAACAGGCCCGCGCAGCAAATAAAGGCGAAGATCAGCGACGCGGCTTTGATCCCGCCAAAGGCAAAGAGCAGCAGCAGAGCCAGCATAATTACAAAGTCGGTTATTACCGCAATACGCAGCGGCGTATAGCGGCCAGAAAGGCGACCGCTCAGCAGATTTCCCAACACCATCCCCAATCCCACCAGCATCATGATGAAGGTCATCAGCGCTTCGGAAAAGCCGGAGATGAACATCATGTACGGTTTGACGTAGCTGAACCAGGCGAAAACCCCGGCGTTACCAAACATGGTGGCGGAAAAGATGAGCCACGGGGCGGGGGTTTTCAAAAAGTGAAATTGTTCGCGCAGTTTCCCTTTTGCTTCATCGCTGATGTTGGGTACCCAAAAAGTTATCGAGACCATCACGGCGATATTAAAGACGGCTATCAGCAGAAACGTGTAGCGCCAGCTAAATTCCTGGCTCAGCCAGGTGCCGATGGGAATGCCAATCAGATTAGCAACGGTCATACCCGAAACCATGCCCGCGACGGCGGCGGTGACTTTTCCCGGACGGGCCAGCTTCGACAGGATAATCGCGCCAACGCCAAAAAACGCGCCGTGTGGAAAGCCGGAAACCAGCCTGCCCACCGCCAGCATTAAATATGAGGAGGAGAGGGTGAAGATGGCGTTGCCGATCACGCACAGCGTGACCAGAAACAGCAGAATATGCTTGAGAGAAAAGCGGTTGGAAAAGAGCGCAATAATAGGCGCGCCCAGCACCACGCCAAAAGCGTAAAACGAAATCATATGGCCAGCGGCAGGGATGGAAATTCCCACGTCCCGCGCCAGCTCGGTGAGTACACCCATGATGCCAAACTCGGCCATGCCCAGCCCAAATGTCCCCAGAGCTAAAGAGAAAATGACTCTTTTCATACCACCTGCCAACAAGAAAGACGCACGATGTGCGCCATAGCGGCGAACGTTCGCCGCCAATAGAGATAGCTTGCGGATAAGCGAAGTGGAATGCCATTTCATATCCGTCTTTGTGTATTCACGATCGTGCTATGTGCCGTGCCGGATAGCGCTGGCGCATATCCGGCCTCCAGGTGCTGAGCTGCTATCAGGCATCAACTGCAAACATTTTATCGAGTTTACTGTAGCCCAGTCCGTTGATTTTTTTGACTTTGATCTGCACCGGAATGCGTTCTTTCATCGCTTCAACGTGGCTGATGACACCAATGGTTTTGCCAGTGGCGTTGAGCGCATCGAGCGCATCCAGGGCGGTATCCAGCGTTTCGCTGTCCAACGTGCCGAAACCTTCGTCGAGGAACAGGGAGTCAATTCGCGTTTTGTGGCTGACCAGGTCGGACAACGCCAGCGCCAGCGCCAGACTCACGAGGAAGCTCTCGCCGCCGGAAAGCGTACGCGTGTCACGCACGGCATCGGCCTGCCAGGTATCAACCACTTCCAGCTCCAGCGCTTCGCTGGCCTTGCGCTGCAACAGATAGCGACCGTGCAGACGGGTCAACTGGATGTTGGCAAGCCAGACCAGATTATCCAGCGTCAGCCCCTGGGCAAACTTGCGGAATTTATCTCCCTCTTTCGAGCCGATCAGCGCGTTCAGATAGCCCCAGTCTTCGACCTGCTGTGCGACTTTTGCAATCTCGAGCATCAGCGCCTGCTGCTGCTGGCGGTTTTCACCATCCTGCTTGAGCTGCTGGCGAATTTCGCCCTGACGAGTGGTGTTCTCCCGTAGCTGCTGGGTGAGTTGCGCCAGCGCGTCGTGAAGATGTTGCACGGTGAGCGTGAGATCCACCCCGGTTGGTAGCTGTTGTTGATGAGTCGCCAGCGCCTGCTGCGCCTGATTAAGCAGCGTTTGCGCTTGCTGTCGCTGGCCTTCCAGTGATTGCTTCAATTGTTCAAGGCGGTTAAAGGTCTCTTCATCCAGCAGGGCGGCAACAAAGGCGTCGCGATCGGCAAAGATGCTGACCTGCAATGCGGTATCAAACTGCGCCTGAATTTCTGCAGCGCGCTGAACCTCCTGCGCCTCCTGCTGCTGTAAGGTTTGCCACTGCCCCTGTAAAGAGAGGCAATCGTCGTGCACCTGCCGCCAGTTTTCCAGCGACAGATTCTCAATGTTTTCACCAAGCGCATCGGTTTCAGGCAGCGTTTCCAGCACCGGCGCAAGCTGGGCGATTCGAGCCTGTAATTCAGTCAGTTCGTTCTGGCGCTGCTGCCACATTTGCGCTTCGTTCGCCCGCTCGCTCAGCCATGAGGCGACTTCACCCTCGGCCGGAAGGGACAGACCATGACGGGCCAGCTCGGCGGTTAACGTTGCCTGACGCTGGTCAATATGCTGCTGGAGCTGAGTAATCTGCTCTGTGTGTGCGGTGATTTGCGCCTGCAGGGTATGACGCAGACTCAGTTTGTGAAGCTGCTGCTCGTGCTCTTCCTGGGCGGCAAGCCACGGGGCGATGTCATCCTGCGGTTGCAGCGTCACGTTGAGGCTGGCGGTGACGGTCTGCCACTCTTGAGTAAGTGCTTGCTCTTCCTGAGAAAGCGTTTGTACTTCGCGTTCATCGCGCTGAAGTTGCTGGGTTATCGCCTCAAGTTGACCGCGTAGCGTTGAACCCTCATCGGCTAGCGTTTTGACCTCTTTTTCCAGCGCTTCACGCCGTGTCTGATTCACACTCAGTTCGAGCGTTTGATAGCGCTCAATCGCCGGGTGCGTGGTGGAGCCGCAAAGTGGGCAAGGCATGCCGGATTGCAATAGTGCCCGCTGGCTTTCCAGATCTTTGATCCGGGCTTCCTGCTCGCAAATGATTCTCATATCGGCAAGCTGCTGATTTTTATCTTTATAGCGCTGACGCTTTTCTGTAAGCACCGCATTGCGCTGGGTCAGTTCCTGCTGACGCTGCACAAGCGTGGCGCGTAGCTGCGCCAGTTGCTTTTGCTTCGGGGCGATTTGCCCATGCAGATTACTCAGCCGCTGGCGTAACGGACGAAGCTGTACATGTTGCGCCAGCGCTTCCGTTACCTGTTGTGCCGAAAGGGTCAGCGTGGGAAGCGCCAGCGCATCGAGCTTGCGCGTGTCGTTCTCCCGCAACTGCTGCCACTGGCGCAGTTGGGCGCTGGCGTCGGACTGTTGGGCCAGCAGCGCTTTCCATCCTGCCAGTTCGCTACTCCACAAACGGAAGCGGTCATGTTCCTTCAACCAGTCGGTTAACGTTTGCTGTCCGGCGAGCATAGCGGCTGACTGCGTTTGTGCCTGCTGACGAATACGTCCGCGCAGCGCTAAGCTGCTTTGTAAGCGAGCATTCACTTCCTGAATCTTCTGTCGCGTACGGTCAATCGTAGCCGTTTGTTCCTGGATTCGCTCCCAGTGTGGGCGTAACGCTCTGGCCGGGAGTGCCAGACTCAGCGCCGCCAGTTGCGGCTGCGCCTCTTCCTGCGCCTGAAGTGCAGCCTGTAATGCCTGCTGGTGGCGGTTTATCTCCGCCTGTAGCTCATTTTGCCGCATGAGCCAGTTGAGGTGCTGCTGCTGGGCTTGTTGGCAGGTAAGATATTGTTTTTCTTCGTCAGTAAGTACCTGCAAACTTTCTGTCAGGGATTGCAGCTGTTCTGGCGCTAACAGCGCAACACCGCTGGCCTGGGCCTGCAGTTTTTCCAGTTCCGTACGCGCTGATTTGTGCTTTTCAAATACCATGGCGGAGATTTGGCCGTAGATCTCAGTGCCGGTCAGTTCTTCCAGCAGCTCGGCGCGTTCTTTCGGTTTGGCATTGAGAAATGCGGCAAACTGCCCCTGAGACAGCAGCATCGAACGGGTAAAACGTCCGTAATCCAGCCCGGTAAGCTCGGCGGTCATCTCCAGCTTATCTTTGACCTTATCGGCGAGGATTTTACCGTCGGAGCAGCGGGCCAGCTCTACGCGAGGGACCTGCAGATTGCCCTCCGGCTGATTGCGCGCCCGGTTCTGGCTCCAGAATGCGCGGTAGGCTTCGCCCCGCACCTCAAACTCGACCTCGGCCAGACACTCCGCGGTGTCGCGGGTCATCAGGTCGTTTTGCGACTGTGACACGGTATTCAGGCGCGGCGTTTCGTGGTACAGCGCAAGGCAAATTGCGTCCAGCAGGGTCGTTTTCCCCGCACCCGTTGGCCCGGTGATAGCGAACAACCCGTTGCTGGCAAACGGTTCTGCCGTAAAATCGACTTTCCATTCTCCCTTCAGGGAGTTGAGGTTTTTCAGGCGCAGGCTGAGAATTTTCATGCTTCAGCCTCCCCGGCAAGCGTTTGTAAGGTTGCGCTAAACAGCTGGTTAAGCCGCTCACGCTGCGGTTGTTCGAGTTCTTCCAGCGCCAGGCGGCGGTCAAAAACCTCTGCCACGCTCAGCTCGCTTAACGTTTCACGTCGTTCATTGGCCATAATGCGTTCGCGCTGTTCCCGACTGCGGCGCACCAGTAGCACTTCTACCGGTAAATCTTCGGTTAAGGCCTGGATCTTACGTTGCATATCATGCAGGTAGTCGTCGGTGGTGATTTCAATATCCAGCCACACCGGTGGCTCTTGCTGCACGCCGCGCCACTGCTCAAGCTGGGTAGTAATGGCGGCTAAATCGCCTTTCAGTACCGCAAGCTGCTGCGTAACCGGCACGGTGAGATTTTCAACGGCGCTGAGTTTCTCCGCGTCAAAGCTCACCAGATGTACACATTTGCTTTTGCCGCCCTCGTCAAAACTGAGGGCAATCGGCGAGCCGCAGTAGCGAATATGTTCCGTGCCGCCGATAACCTGCGCCCGGTGAATATGTCCCAGTGCGATGTAGTCTGCCGGTGGGAAGTTTTGCGCCGGGAAGGCGTCCAGCGTACCGATATAAATGTCACGTACGGCGTCGCTTTTACTGGCTCCGACGGTGGTCAAATGCCCGGTCGCAATGATGGGAAGATTGTGGTCGCCGCGCAGCGTGCAGGCATCCTGATACTGCTGCTGATAATAGTCGGTGATTGCGCCCAGTAAATGCTGCTGTTTTTCTTGTCCTGTCAGCCCGGCCTGGCTGGTGATGATGTCGCGCGGACGTAAAAAAGGCACCGGACACAGGATCGCCCCCGGTGTACCGTCGCGTAGCGGCAGTATCTGCGGCGCATGACCAGCGCTGGCAACCACCGTGGTGTTGAGAAACGCCAGAATATCGCGGGATTCATTGAGCGTGGCGACGGAGTCGTGGTTGCCTGCCAGCACCACCAGATGACAGCCGGTTTGCTGCAGATTGACGACAAAACGGTTATACAGCTCACGGGCATAGCTAGGTGGTGAGCCGGTATCGAAAATATCGCCTGCCACAATAATGGCATCCACCTGCTGGGATTGTGCCGTTTCCAGCAGCCAGTCGAGAAAGGCCTGATGCTCGGCGGCGCGGCTCTTGCTGTAGAAATTTTGGCCCAGATGCCAGTCAGACGTGTGAAGGATGCGCATAAGAGTTCCATGACGGTAAAACAATGGCGGGGATTATAACCCTTCACGAGTGGGAATATCTTGTCTCCGGGCTGTCATAATTCGCCGGGCTGCGTTAAACCTGGACTATCTTTTCATAAATCTGTCATAAAACTGACGCATAATGGCACTGTATTGATGGCAAACGATTTAATTACAAACAGGGCAAATCATGGCGAGACGTATTCTGGTCGTAGAAGATGAAGCTCCAATTCGTGAAATGGTCTGCTTCGTGCTCGAGCAAAACGGATTTCAACCCGTTGAAGCCGAAGACTATGACAGTGCTGTGAACCAACTCAATGAACCCTGGCCGGATCTCGTCCTGCTTGACTGGATGCTTCCAGGCGGCTCGGGTCTACAGTTTATTAAACATCTCAAGCGCGAAGCGATGACGCGGGATATCCCGGTGATGATGCTGACAGCGAGGGGGGAAGAGGAAGATCGCGTCCGGGGGCTGGAAACCGGCGCGGATGATTATATTACCAAGCCCTTTTCTCCCAAGGAGCTGGTGGCGCGTATTAAAGCAGTTCTGCGTCGTATTTCACCGATGGCGGTCGAAGAGGTTATAGAGATGCAGGGGCTAAGCCTTGATCCCACCTCGCATCGCGTGATGACCGGCGAGGATCCGCTGGATATGGGGCCGACCGAATTCAAACTGTTGCACTTCTTTATGACTCATCCCGAGCGTGTCTACAGTCGCGAGCAACTCCTCAATCATGTCTGGGGAACCAATGTGTACGTGGAAGACCGGACAGTGGATGTGCACATCCGCCGCTTACGTAAGGCGCTGGAGCACAGCGGACACGATCGTATGGTGCAGACGGTTCGCGGGACGGGATATCGTTTTTCAACCCGCTTCTGACTGACAAGAATCAGGGCCTGAAGGATTAGGCCGTATAGGGAGTAAGACGTTTGCTAGAACGATTGTCATGGAAAAGGTTGGTATTGGAGCTGATCCTGTGCTGCATACCGGCATTTATCCTTAGCGCTTTTTTCGGTTACCTGCCCTGGTTTTTACTGGCGTCGGTAACGGGCCTGCTTATCTGGCATTTCTGGAATTTATTACGTTTGTCCTGGTGGCTATGGGTCGACAGAAGCATGACGCCGCCGCCGGGGCGAGGCAGTTGGGAGCCGTTGCTGTACGGGCTGCATCAAATGCAACTGCGCAACAAAAAGCGCCGTCGTGAACTGGGTAATCTGATTAAACGTTTTCGCAGCGGGGCGGAATCGCTACCCGACGCGGTGGTGCTGACCACTGAAGAAGGCGGTATCTTCTGGTGTAACGGACTGGCCCAGCAGGTTCTGGGACTGCGCTGGCCGGACGATAGCGGGCAAAATATTCTTAACCTGTTGCGCTACCCGGAATTTACACAATATCTGAAAACGCGCGATTTTAGCCGACCGATCAATCTGGTACTCAATACCGGACGGCATCTGGAAATTCGCGTGATGCCCTATACCGATAAGCAATTGCTGATGGTGGCGCGCGACGTTACCCAGATGCATCAACTGGAAGGTTCACGACGTAACTTTTTCGCCAACGCCAGCCATGAACTGCGTACGCCACTGACGGTGTTACAGGGGTACCTGGAAATGATGCAGGAGCATCCGCTGGAAGGGACGACGCGTGAAAAAGCGCTGCATACCATGCGCGAACAAACGTATCGCATGGAAGGGTTGGTGAAACAGCTGCTGACGCTGTCAAAAATTGAGGCTGCGCCGACGCTACTGCTGAATGAGAAGGTCGATGTGCCCATGATGCTGCGCGTGCTCGAACACGAAGCGCAAACGCTGAGCCAGCAAAAACATACGTTTACCTTTGATGTTGATAACAGCCTGAACGTGCGGGGTAACGAGGAGCAGTTGCGTAGCGCTATCTCGAATCTCGTCTACAACGCGGTGAACCATACGCCAGCGGGAACGCACATTACCGTACGCTGGCAGCATGTGGCGTCGGGGGCGGAGTTTTGCGTGGAAGACAACGGTCCAGGCATTGCCGCCGAGCATATTCCACGATTAACCGAACGTTTTTATCGTGTGGATAAGGCGCGATCGCGGCAAACGGGCGGCAGCGGACTTGGTCTGGCCATCGTTAAGCATGCGCTGCATCATCACGACAGTCGCTTGAGTATCGAAAGCGAACCAGGCGTTGGGACGCGATTTAGTTTCGTGATCCCGGAACGTTTAATTGCCAAAATTAACGGTTAAGGCGCATTCGTAAGATAATCTTTCCAAAAGCCAGCGCAAGCTGGCTTTTTCTATGCGGTCAATATAACCATCCTGAATTTTACGACGTTTGGTTGTTTTTTGTTCGAACTATTACCCATACCTTTTTCCATGAAATGGTGTTTTGTGCTAACCCCATTTTTCATATCGCTATATTGTTCTGGTTTTTGGATCCCACCTTGCTTTAAAACGTTATAAGCGTTTAAATTGCGCTCCAGGTGCTGTCATACCGACTGCATTTACGCGGTAAATCGAAAAACTATTCTTCGCCGCGCCAGTCTGGGAGTGTTTCCCGCTGGAATTGAGCAAAAATGCCGCTGTATTGTCCCCCAGGGAAAGGCAAAAATTTATTTTTTTCAACACCACATCCACAGGCAGTAAGACTTTATGACCCATCAGTTAAAATCGCGCGATATTATCGCTTTGGGATTTATGACATTTGCACTGTTCGTTGGTGCAGGTAACATCATCTTCCCCCCAATGGTTGGTTTGCAGGCAGGTGAACACGTCTGGACTGCGGCTTTTGGCTTTTTGATTACCGCCGTTGGCCTGCCGGTACTTACCGTTGTCGCGCTGGCGAAAGTCGGTGGTGGTGTGGACCGACTGAGCACGCCTATCGGTAAAGTCGCTGGTTTGCTGCTGGCGACCGTGTGCTATCTGGCTGTTGGACCGTTATTTGCTACGCCGCGTACCGCGACGGTCTCTTTCGAAGTCGGGATTGCACCGCTGACCGGTGACTCCGCGCTGCCACTGCTTATCTACAGCGTGGTCTATTTCGCGATTGTGATTCTGGTTTCGCTGTATCCGGGCAAACTGCTGGATACGGTTGGTAATTTCCTGGCTCCGCTGAAAATCCTGGCGCTGGTGGTCCTGTCTGTCGCCGCAATCGTCTGGCCAGCAGGCCCGATCAGCAATGCGATGGAAGCCTATCAAACTGCTGCGTTTTCTAATGGCTTCGTGAACGGGTATCTGACCATGGATACGCTGGGCGCGATGGTATTTGGTATTGTTATCGTCAACGCCGCTCGCTCGCGTGGCGTTACTGAAGCGCGTCTGCTGACCCGTTATACCGTTTGGGCGGGTTTGATGGCGGGTGTGGGCTTAACGCTGCTGTATCTCGCGCTGTTCCGTCTGGGTTCAGATAGCGCAATTCTAGTCGATCAATCTGCTAACGGCGCGGCAATTCTGCATGCGTATGTTCAGCACACCTTTGGTGGCGCAGGGAGCTTCCTGCTGGCGGCGTTGATTTTCATCGCCTGTCTGGTCACCGCGGTTGGCCTGACCTGCGCGTGCGCAGAGTTCTTTGCCCAGTACGTTCCACTGTCTTATCGTACGCTGGTATTTATCCTCGGCGGCTTCTCGATGGTGGTCTCTAACCTGGGTCTGAGCCATCTGATTCAGATCTCTATTCCGGTGCTGACGGCTATCTATCCGCCATGTATCGCACTGGTTGTATTAAGTTTTACCCGCTCATGGTGGCATAATTCTTCCCGCGTCATTGCACCTGCGATGTTTATCAGCCTGATTTTTGGTATCCTTGATGGCATTAAAGCTTCTGCAATTGGCGACGTGTTACCGGCCTGGACCCAGCGTTTACCGCTGGCGGAGCAGGGGCTGGCGTGGTTGATGCCAACAGTCGTGATGGTGGTCCTGGCAGTTATCTGGGATCGTGCAGCGGGTCGACAAGTGACCTCCAGCGCACACTAATATCACTGACAATAAGTTTTAACCACGGGGCTATTAACATGGCCCCGTGGTTTTTTATTGTGTTAACAGGTTAGGAATCGATGGAAAGTAATAACAAGCTAAAGCGTGGGCTGAGCACCCGGCACATTCGCTTTATGGCATTAGGTTCAGCAATTGGTACCGGGCTGTTCTACGGCTCGGCCGATGCCATCAAAATGGCGGGGCCAAGCGTGTTGCTGGCCTATATTATCGGCGGCGTAGCGGCGTATATCATTATGCGCGCGCTGGGCGAAATGTCCGTTCATAACCCTGCAGCCAGCTCCTTCTCGCGCTATGCGCAGGAAAACCTCGGACCGCTGGCAGGCTACATAACCGGCTGGACCTACTGTTTTGAAATCCTGATTGTCGCTATTGCCGATGTGACTGCCTTTGGTATTTACATGGGCGTCTGGTTCCCGGCCGTACCGCACTGGATTTGGGTGCTCAGCGTGGTATTGATTATCTGCGCCATCAACCTGATGAGCGTGAAGGTGTTTGGCGAGCTGGAATTTTGGTTCTCGTTCTTTAAAGTCGCCACCATTATCATCATGATTGTCGCCGGTTTTGGCATCATCATTTGGGGGATTGGTAACGGCGGACAGCCTACCGGTATCCATAATCTGTGGAGTAACGGCGGTTTCTTCAGCAACGGCTGGCTCGGCATGGTGATGTCGCTACAAATGGTGATGTTCGCCTACGGCGGGATTGAGATTATCGGGATTACCGCTGGCGAAGCCAAAGACCCGGAAAAATCTATTCCGCGCGCCATCAATTCCGTACCGATGCGTATCCTCGTGTTTTACGTGGGGACGCTGTTCGTCATCATGTCTATTTACCCGTGGAACCAGGTCGGCACTGACGGTAGCCCGTTCGTTCTGACGTTCCAGCATATGGGGATTACCTTTGCCGCCGGGATCCTCAACTTCGTAGTCCTGACCGCGTCGCTGTCGGCCATCAACTCTGACGTCTTTGGCGTGGGGCGTATGCTGCACGGTATGGCGGAGCAGGGCAGCGCGCCGAAAATGTTCGCCAAGACGTCGCGTCGTGGCGTGCCATGGGTGACGGTGATGGTGATGACCATCGCGCTGCTGTTTGCGGTGTATCTTAACTACATCATGCCGGAAAACGTTTTCCTGGTGATCGCCTCTCTGGCGACCTTCGCAACGGTATGGGTGTGGATTATGATCCTGCTGTCACAAATTGCCTTCCGTCGTCGTCTGCCGCCGGAAGAGGTTAAGGCGCTGAAATTTAAAGTGCCGGGTGGGGTTGTGACGACCGTCATTGGCCTGATTTTCCTGGTCTTTATCATCGCGCTTATCGGCTATCATCCGGATACCCGCATTTCGCTATACGTCGGCTTTGCGTGGATTATCCTGCTGCTTGCCGGCTGGGTTTTCAAGCGCCGTCGCGAGCGCCAACTGGCTGAAGCGCAGTAATATTTTTGCCGGGTAGCTTAATGTTACCCGGCAATTTTCTCCTCCCCCGCACTCCTCCCCCAATAAACGTTAAGATGATGAGTGATCCTGCACTTCGCTATGGCAAGGTGACGTCATTATCATCAAAGGGGATACGTGATGTTGAACGCCTGGCACCTTCCGGTTGCCCCATTTGTTAAGCAAAACAAAGATCAACTGACGATTACATTATGGCTGGCGGGGGAAAATCCACCCCAGCGGGTGACGCTACGCGCAGAAAACGATAACGAAGAGATTTCGCTGGGTATGCACAAGCAACGCAGCCAGCCGCTGCCGGGCGTGACCGCGTGGAGAGCGGCGATCGATCTCTCCAGCGGACAGCCTCGTCGACGCTATAGTTTTAAATTACTTTGGCTCGATCGTCAGCTGTGGTTCACCCCGCAGGGATTCAGCTGTTTTCCGCCTGCGCGTCTGGAGCAGTTTGCTGTTGATGTGCCGGATAACGGTCCGCAGTGGGTCGCCGATCAGATTTTTTACCAAATTTTCCCGGACCGTTTTGCCCGCAGCCAGTCGCGTGAAGCGACTCAGGATAACGTCTATTATCACCACGCTGCCGGACACGATATTGTGCGGCGCGAGTGGGATGAACCGCTTACGGCCCAGGCCGGTGGCTCCACGTTTTATGGCGGCGATTTGGACGGCATCAGCGAAAAGCTGCCGTATCTGAAAACGTTAGGCGTCACGGCGCTGTACCTGAATCCGGTATTTACCGCGCCGAGCGTGCATAAATACGATACCGAAGATTACCGTCATGTTGATCCGCAGTTTGGCGGCGACAGGGCGCTGCTGCGCCTGCGTCACACCACCCAACAGCAGGGGATACGCCTGATTCTCGACGGTGTTTTTAACCATAGCGGCGATTCACACGCCTGGTTTGACCGACATAACCGGGGAACGGATGGCGCGTGCCATAATCCGCAATCCCCCTGGCGCGACTGGTATCATTTCTCAGCCGACGGCGTCGCGCTCGACTGGCTGGGGTATTCCAGCCTGCCCAAGCTGGACTTTTCCTCTGAAAGCCTGGTGAATGAAATTTATCGCGGCGAAGACAGTATCGTTCGCCACTGGCTGAAAGCGCCGTGGAGTATGGACGGCTGGCGTCTTGACGTGGTGCATATGCTGGGAGAGGCCGGTGGTGCGCACAACAACCTGCAGCACGTGGCCGGAATTACGCAGGCGGCGAAAGAGACCCAGTCAGAGGCATATGTGGTGGGCGAGCATTTTGGCGACGCGCGCCAATGGTTGCAGGCCGACGCGGAAGATGCCGCCATGAACTATCGCGGTTTTACCTTCCCGATATGGGGATTTCTCGCCAATACCGATATCTCATACGATCCGCAATTCATTGACGCCCAGACCTGTATGGCGTGGATGGATAACTATCGCGCGGGTTTGTCGCATCAGCAGCAGTTGCGGATGTTCAACCAGCTCGACAGCCACGATACCGCCCGTTTTAAATCTCTGCTCGGTAAAGACGTCGCACGTTTACCGTTGGCGGTGGTGTGGCTGTTTACCTGGCCTGGCGTGCCCTGTATTTACTACGGTGACGAAGTGGGACTGGATGGGAACAACGATCCGTTTTGTCGCAAACCATTCCCGTGGCAGCCTGAAAAACAGGACGCTAACCTGCTGGCGTTGTATCAGCGGCTGGCAACATTACGCCACCAGAGCCAGGCGCTGCGCCATGGTGGTTGTCAGGTGATTTACGCCGAGGATAACGTGGTGGTGTTTGTACGCGTGCTGAACCGCCAGCGTGTATTGGTGGCGATTAACCGTGGCCACGCCTGTGAAGTGGTCCTGCCAGCCTCGCCATTACTGAGCGTCAGTCAATGGCAGCACCAGGAGGGCAAAGGCGTGCTTGCCGAGGATATCCTGGCGTTGCCGGCGATTTCCGCCTCGGTGTGGATGGGTCATTGATATAAGCGCGTAACATCCGGGCTTGCCAGCAGCGTTTCCCGCCACCAGCGCTGCGCTAATCCATCGCGGTTATTGCGCCAGGCCATATAGGCCACGTCTTTTTGGCGAAATGAGATGACCGTTTTTTCCACCAGCTCGCCCGTGGCAAGCCACGGGTTAGCAATATGGCGGGGGAGAAATCCGCAGCCCAAGCCGGCCCGCAGTAGCATCACCTTACTGTGGAAATCATCAACGCGAATCTGCGCCTGCTCCTCCATCAGATTGGTTTGTAACGGATGACAAAAGCGGGCGCTGTCGCTAATGACAATCGCCCGGTGCAGGCACAGCTGTTCGTTAGTAAGGCCATCCGGTGCTGCGGCCAGCGGATGCTCAGGCGCAACGACAAACACATTGTCCAGCGTGCCGAGCATTTTGTAGGACCAGGCCGCTGACGTAGGCGGTTCATTAATCGCCCCCAAAATAATATCTGCTCCATTATGCGTCAGCTCCTCCCAGGAGCCCGCCAGCGTATGGTGGGTGAAGTTAAGGCGGGTTTGCTTATTCAGCGCGTGAAATTCATCGATAATGGGCAACAGCGAGGCGAAAGGGAAGGAGTCGTCCAGCGCAATCGCCAGCTCTTTTTCCCAGCCTGAACTCAGCTGCACCGCCTGCTTTTCGAGATCTTTTGCCGCACTCAGCAGCAAACGTCCCTTTTCCAGCATCATCTGACCGGTGTCGGTAAATTTTGCTCGGTGACCGGAACGGTCAAGCAACTCGATATTCAAATCACTTTCCAGCTTTTGAATCATATAGCTGAGTGCTGCAGGGGTTTTAAACAGCGATTCGGCCGCCGCAGCAAATGAACCCTGTTTATCAAGTGCGTCGAGAATTAGCAAAACATCCAGATTGATGCGCATAAGCAGAAAATATCCTGAAAATTAAACCCCTCTGTTGTACCGAATGGAGAAAAACAATGCCAGTGAATAAATTAGATGAGTCATGCGCATTTTTTTGATGTTGTTTAGGATATATCGCAACACAAAATTAATAGTTTCACTGGATGGTAAGTTTTCTTTAATAACTCGTTAGAAATTTCCCGCTATACTCAACAAGCTTTCTGATTCAGGATCCTGCTGCTGACGGCAGATACAGACCGTTGCCTTTTAACTTATTGATTAAGAAGGTGTGCTATGTCTATTCGGGAACTGATTGACCCTCAAAACTCAACGCTTATTTTTATTGATCATCAGCCGCAAATGTCATTTGGTGTGGCGAATATTGACCGCCAGACTTTGAAAAATAATACCGTGGCATTAGCGAAGGCCGGGAAAATATTTAATGTTCCGGTGATTTATACTTCTGTGGAAACGAAAAGTTTTAGCGGCTATATCTGGCCGGAATTGTTAGCGGTTCATCCTGATGTGAAACCAATTGAACGCACCTCGATGAACTCCTGGGAAGATGCGGCGTTTGTGAAAGCCGTGGCAGCGACCGGGCGTAAAAAATTGATTATCTCCGCGCTGTGGACCGAAGTATGCCTGACTTTCCCGGCGCTGATGGCGCTGGAAGCGGGTTACGAAGTTTATGTGGTAACTGACACTTCCGGCGGCACGTCCGTGGATGCCCATGAGCGTTCTATCGACCGCATGGTACAAGCGGGCGCCGTACCAGTGACCTGGCAACAGGTTCTTCTCGAGTACCAGCGCGACTGGTCCCGCAAAGAAACCTACGACGCCGTCATGGATCTGGTACGTGAGCACAGCGGCGCCTACGGTATGGGCGTGGATTACGCCTACACCATGGTGCATGGCGCGCCGGAACGTAAAGCCTAAATACACCTCATCCTTCATGTTGCCTCTTTGTGGGCTTCGTTTGCGAACCCCGGTCACTAACTTTTGTCAGCCTCCGGGGATACACAATCTTGCCGTTTCGATGCGCCATGAATGATTTTGTGTATTGCTTCCGTGGCCTAAGCGGGCCTGTTTCCTCTCCACAAGGAACCCTTTATGGCGCAGAACAAACATGTGACGTTGGTGATTTCCCACACCCTGCTGCCTGAACAAGCGCAGCGGTATGAGCAGTGGCTGGGGAAAATCATGCCGGTGGCGGCCGAGTTTCCCGGTCATCTGGGGGCGAATGTGATTCGTCCTGCAGATGGCCACAACTTGTGGAACATCATTATCCGCTTCGACACGCTGGAGCATCTGTATAACTGGACCCAGTCCGATACGCGCCGCGTGCTGGTCGAAGAGATTGCCCCGCTGCTGGCGGAGGGGGATAAAACCGAAATCCGCACCGAAGCGGCGTTCTGGTTTACGCCGCCCGCGCCCCATGTACGTCAGCCCAGGCGCTGGAAACAGTTTCTGATAACTCTGCTGGTGATTTTTCCCAGCACCAATCTGGTGCCGTGGTTGACCGGCATTGTGCTGCCTGCCATGAAGGGCTCGTTACTCCTGCATCTGATCAATGATGCCTGTGTGGTTGCGCTGGTGGTCTGGTTCTGGATGCCCATCGTAACCCGTCTGTTTGCCGGATGGCTGAAAAAAGCCTGACCGGTTTCTCAGGAGATTGTTATGTCTCAAACTGCCACACTGATTCTGACTCACGGAAAAATTCATACTCTCGAAAGACAAAACCCGCAGGTCGAGGCGGTGGCGATCGCCAATGGTAAGATCCTGGCGACCGGTAGCCACGATCGCATCATGAGTTTTGCCACCGACGGGACGCAGGTTGTCGATCTGCAGGGACATACGGTGATCCCGGGCCTGAACGATTCGCACCTGCACCTCATTCGCGGCGGTCTGAATTACAACCTGGAATTGCGTTGGGAAGGCGTACCGTCGCTGGCGGACGCGCTGCGCATGCTCAAAGAGCAGGCTGACAGAACGCCATCGCCGCAATGGGTGCGCGTGGTGGGCGGCTGGAGCGAATTCCAGTTTGCCGAACGTCGCATGCCAACCCTCGAAGAACTGAATGAAGCTGCCCCGGATACCCCAGTTTTTGTTCTGCACCTCTACGACAGAGCTTTGCTGAACCGTGCCGCACTGAAAGCAGTCGGCTACACCAAAGCGACGCCGGACCCGGCGGGTGGTGAGATTGTGCGTGATAGCAACGGTAACCCAACCGGGATGCTGATCGCCAAACCCAACGCCATGATCCTTTATTCGACGCTGGCAAAAGGACCAAAACTGCCGCTGGAAATGCAGGTCAACTCGACCCGGCAGTTTATGCGCGAGCTGAACCGTCTCGGGCTGACCAGCGCCATCGATGCAGGCGGTGGTTTTCAGAACTACCCGGAAGATTACGAGATAATTGAGCAGCTACACGCCAACAAACAGATGACGGTGCGCATCGCCTACAACTTGTTTACCCAGCGTCCGCAGCAGGAACTGGAAGACTTTGAGCGCTGGACCGATATGCTCAAACCAGGGCAGGGGAAATGCTGGTCTTCTCGGCCGCGGATTTTGAAGACTTTCTCCAGCCACGCCCGGATCTGCCGGAAGGTATGGAAGATGAGCTGGAGCGCGTGGTGCGCCACCTCGTGGAGCACCGCTGGCCGTTCCGCCTGCACGCCACCTACGATGAATCCATCAGCCGAATGCTCGACGTATTCGAGAAGGTGAATCGCGATATCCCGTTCAATGGCCTGCACTGGTTCTTCGATCACGCTGAAACGATTACCGAACGGAATATAGAGCGCGTAAAAGCGCTGGGGGGCGGGATCGCTGTTCAGCACCGTATGGCGTTCCAGGGCGAATATTTTGTCGATCGCTACGGCAAAGATGCGGTCAAACATACCCCGCCAGTGGCGAAAATGCTGGCGGCTGACGTTCCGGTAGGGCTGGGGACTGATGCCACCCGCGTGGCCAGCTACAACCCGTGGACAGCGCTCTACTGGCTGGTTTCGGGCCGTACTGTGGGAGGGATGGCGATGTACGATGATAACAATCGCCTGCCGCGCGATGTGGCGCTGGAATTGTGGACGGCCGGTAGCGCCTGGTTCTCCAGCGAACAGGGTAAGAAAGGGCGCATCGAGAAAGACCAACTGGCCGACCTGGTGGTGCTGTCTAAAGATTACTTCAGTGTGCCGGAAGAGGAGATCAAAGGCATAGAGTCGGTAATGACCATTGTCGATGGCAAAGTGGTGTATGCGGCCGGGCATTTCACTCCGCTGGCGCCGCCGGCCATCCCGGTTGTACCTGACTGGTCGCCGGTGGTAAAAGTGCCGGGGCACTATCGCTCAGCGCCGCCTGCTGCGGCGAAAATTGGCGCAATGGTGCAGATGCACCAGTGTTGCGGCAGCTGCGGCGTACACGGTCATCAGCATGATATAGCGCGTAAATCGGCAATTCCGGTGTCAGATGACCGGGCTTTCTGGGGCGCGCTTGGCTGCTCCTGCTTCGCGTTTTAATCCCTCATCACAGCCCCTGGCCAAACCCAGGGGCTGATTGTCTATTCTGAAAAGCGGTTCATCGTGTTAACCGATATGGCGCAACTGCAACAATTTGTGTCATTCTGGTCTGTCTTTATACAGTGAAGGTGGAAACATGGATGAGCTGCTAACCCTTGGCTGCATTGTATTATTCTTCGCGCTGGTAGTGGTTCCCGGCCTCGCGATCGTGGCATTCAGACGCAGTGCGGCTGTACGTTCTGAGCTGATGGCCTTGCGCCGTCGGGTAGAGGAGCTGGAGCTGCGCGGTGTGGCGCAGACCAGCGCCGTTGAGCCAACGGCAGCAAAAGATATTGTTCCTGCCGATGCGCCAACGGCTGCGATGAGCAGCGTATCGCCGGAGCCAGTAACTGAGCCGCCGCCTGAGCCCGTTAACACGTGGGTTTCACAGCCGAAGCCGGATAATGCGGCGGTATCTACGCCCGACGTCGAGCGGCCTTCTGCTTTTGGCGGGGTAATGTCATCGCTGGTGCGCTGGTTTATGCAGGGTAACCCGTTGGCAAAGCTCGGTATTTTGCTCCTGTTTTTGGGGCTTTCTTTCCTGCTGCGTTATACGGTCGAACATTCTCTGTTTCCGCTGGAGCTGCGTCTGGTGGCGGCCGCGCTGTTCGCTATTGTGCTGTTGGCGTTGGGCTGGCGGCTGCGGCATAAGCAACCGATCTATGCGCTGATATTACAGGGGGGAGCTACCGGAGCACTCTATCTCACCGTCTTTGGCGCGTTCCGGCTGTGGCAAATGCTGCCAATGACGCTGGCATTTGCGCTGCTGGTGGTGATTTGTGCGGCGAGTGTGGGGCTGGCTATTCTGCAAAAGGCGCTCAGCCTGGCGATGCTGGCAAGTCTTGGCGGTTATCTCGCGCCGCTGTTGCTTTCCACCGGCGGCGGCAGTCATGTCGCGCTCTTCTCTTTCTATCTTCTGCTCTCGGTCGGCATTCTCGCCATCAGCATCTGGCAGCACTGGCGGGAGCTTAATCTGCTCGGCCTGTTGTTCACCTTCGGCGTTGGCGGGATGTGGGGCCTGGAGGGCTATCGACCAGAGTATTACCTGAGTTGCCAACTGTTCCTGATCGCCAACACGATTATTTTTGGCGTGCTGAGCGTGGCGTTGTCGCTCCGGGCGCAGGAAAAAGGCAAACAGATTATTGACGGCGTACTGCTGTTTGCCCCACCGCTGATCGGTTTTGGAATGCAGTATGCCATTACCCGGCATATGGCTTATGGTCCGGCGCTTAGTGCGCTGGGCTACGGTGGTTTCTATCTGGTGTTAGCAAAGTTTGCGTTGCGCCGTTCCTCTTCTCTGGGGAGACCTTTGGTATTGTCCGCCCTGGCGCTCGGTGGTGCGTTTACCACGCTTGCTATCCCGTTGGCGCTTTCAGCCCGTTGGACGGCGATGGCCTGGTCGCTGGAGGGGGTTGGGATCCTCTGGCTGGGCGTGCAACAACAGCAACGACGCATGAGTTATAGCGGTACGGCGCTGCTCGTGCTGGCCGTGGGCAGCGCGCTATGGGCGCTGGCGAACGGAACAACCGCGCTCTCAGTCATGCTGATTTTTGCCGTGCTCAGCCTCAGTTGGCTGGTTGCTGCATGGCTATGGCGCAACATTTGGATGCCGGGCAGTTGGGCGCTACTCGCTGGTGGTTTGGTTTTCTGGATTGTTGCGCTCGTTGCGGCATCGCAACTCGTTCTGAAACAGGAGCGGTGGGTACTGTCTGGCGTGCTGGCATTAATGGCGGTATCGAGCTGGGGCTGGCGAAGTATCGCGGGTTGCCTGGCGTGGCGGGAGCTGGATGCCAGTAAATGGCTGCTGTGGCCGATGATGCTGGTGATGCTGATGTATCAGATCGCTGTACAGCAGATTTTTG
Organism: Citrobacter sp. Cb080; assembly: GCF_030334745.1. Taxonomy (NCBI): domain Bacteria; kingdom Pseudomonadati; phylum Pseudomonadota; class Gammaproteobacteria; order Enterobacterales; family Enterobacteriaceae; genus Citrobacter; species Citrobacter sp. Cb080. Next base: position 40,739 of record NZ_JAOWDG010000029.1, read on the forward strand.
CGGCGGGCTGGCCGAATCTGGCCTGGTGCGCGGCGCTAATTGTTGCGGTAGCGCTGCTCTGGCGTGACGCACAAATATTACCGCCAATGCTTTCCAGACTGGCGCATTTATCGTTCTTCTGGATGATTTTACTGGCGCTTGCGGTTGAGCTGTTCTGGTTCGCGCAGGGGCTGCCGTGGGGAAGGGCCGCGTGGGGTAGCGGCCTGATGATGGCGGCTGGCGGGCTGCTTATTTTCCTGATTTATCAGTCTGTTCATCGACAAATCTGGCCGTTTCGCATCTGGCCGGCCCTCTATTCTGTTCAGGCGATGGTTCCCGTTGTGCTGGTGCTGGTCGGTCTGCTCGTGCTGACGAATTTACAAGATGGCGTGGTTTATCGTCAGACTTATCTGCCGTTGCTCAACCCGCTGGAAGAGGGCGCAGCTTTTGCCCTGCTGGGCTTGGTGGTGTTTTATCGCGCGTCTGAACGCTATTTCCCGGTGCAGCTTTCGGTATGCCGCCCATGGTCGGTTGTGGCGCTGATGGCGCTCAGCTTTTGGTGGCTCAATGGTGTGCTGCTGCGCGCATTGTCCTGGTATGGCGAGGTTGCGTGGCGTGTAGACGCACTATGGGATTCACGGCTGATTCAAACCTGTTTTGCTCTGTTCTGGATGCTGGCGGCATTGGTGGTGATGCTGCGGGCGACCCGGCGCCGCTCGCGTCGGGAATGGCTGTGTGGCGCGGTATTGCTGGGGATAGTCATTGTGAAACTGATGCTGGTGGACAGCGCAGGAGGTGGCGGCCTGGCGCGCGCGGTTGCGTTTATCGGTGTGGCCATTCTGGTGTTGATTATCGGGTATTTTTCACCATTACCGCCCAAAGCTGGAGAAGAAAAATGAAATGGATGAAAGCGGTGTTATGCAGCGTACTGCTGGGCGCGACAGGCGCGGCGGTAAGCAGCGATGAAGTGAAAGAGTCTCCGGCGGACTACGTAACGGGGGTGACGCTGGAAACTACGGGCACATCGCCGTGGTATCGCGTTTCGCTACCTCCGGCGGTGTATCCGGGTACCGCCTGGGCGGATTTGCGCGATGTCCGGGTCTTTAACCATCTGGGGGAGACGGTGCCGTTTACTCTGGTTGCGCAGAAAACCCAGCCCGTTACGCCAGAGGCAGTGGCGCTGCGTTTTTTCCCGCTTGATATGTCACCGGTTGCGCCGCGTGAGGAGGGGCAACGAGGCGGAGACGCTATTGTTTTACGTTCGAAGAGCGGCATTGAAATTCATTTGCAAAGTGATGATGTCAAAGCGCTCGGCCAGAGCTATTTACTGACGCTCCCGGAAGAGACGAAAGATGCCTTTTCACTGGCGCAGTTACGCCTGAACTGGGACTCGCAGGCGGGCAACTGGCAGGGGAAAGCCTCGGTTTATGCAAGCAGTGATTTGCGCTACTGGCGACCGGTGCAGGAAGATGCGCCGTTAATGGATCTGACGCGTGATAACGATCGCCTGAAAATGGACACCATCAGCGCCAGCCTCACGCTCTCTGTGGAGGCGACTCGCTACCTGCTGGTGATCCTCGACTCGCAAAGTCCGGCGCTGACGTTAAACAGCGTGAGCGCGATAGCGGCCAGCAGCGAGCCGGAATCCGAGCGTATCGTGATTGAAGCCCAGGGGAATAAGGTTTCGGATGACGAAGCCGTCTGGCGATGGGCGCAGCCCCAGCCGCTGACCTCGCTTCGCATCGATCTGGAAAGTGAAGGTGTTTTACCGGTGGAACTGGCCTGGCGCAGCGCTGAAAAAGAGCCCTGGCAGCCGCTGACAAAAACCATGCTTTACAATCTGGACTGGAGGAGTGCGGAAGATATTCATCTTTCCGGTCAGTTGGTTGAGGCCGTCCGGATGACGACCATTAACGCCCGGTTGCCAGAGAGGCTGCCTGAGTTGAGCGGCATGCGCGACAGTTATCAACTGGTGTTTAATACGCAGGGCAAAGGGCCTTATATGCTGGCGTGGGGAAACCGGGCGGCGAAAAAGGCTGATGTTGGTCTCGATATGCTGATCCCGGCGTCGCTGCGTAAATCGCAGGAGATAGATTATCTACCGTGGGCGACTCTTCAGGAGAGCGTGGCGCTTGGTGGTGAAGCGCGATTGACGGCAACGTCAGTAGCTGAGCAACAAAGCCAGTGGAAAACGCTGTTGGTGTGGGGGGCGTTAATTCTTGGGGTCGCCGTACTGGCGCTTATGGCGTGGCGAATCTGGCGTGAAGTGAAAAAGGATAATCCGACATAGACCAATAAAAAAGGCCCGCATTTGCGGGCCTCTTACGATTCATGCCAATTACAGGCTGGAAACGTTCTCGGTCAGGTATTTTGCCACGCCGTCCGGAGACGCGTTCATACCTTCTTTACCTTTTTCCCACTGTGCCGGGCAAACGTCGCCGTGCTCTTCGTGGAACTGCAGCGCGTCAACCATGCGCAGCATTTCGTCGATGTTACGACCCAGCGGCAGATCGTTAACCACCTGGTGGCGAACAACGCCGTTAGCGTCGATCAGGAAAGAACCGCGCAGAGCAACGCCCGCTTCCGGGTGCTCGATGCCGTAGGCTTTCTGGATTTCGCGTTTGATGTCAGCAACCATTGCGTATTTCACTGCACCGATGCCGCCTTTGTCGACAGGGGTGTTACGCCATGCGTTGTGGACAAATTCAGAGTCGAAGGAAACGCCAACAACTTCCACGCCGCGCTTCTGGAATTCTTCGTAACGTTTGTCGAAAGCGATCAGTTCAGACGGGCAAACGAAGGTGAAGTCCATCGGCCAGAAGAACAGAACGGTAGTTTTACCGTTGGTATGCTGTTTGAAGTTGAAGTTTTCAACGATCTCACCGCTACCCAGTACCGCAGCTGCTGTGAAATCCGGAGCCTGACGAGTTACCAGTACCATATAATTCTCCTGCAATGTTAAGGGGTTTTTGGAACGCAACGCGGGCCAGTATAGAGAGTGTTCGGGAATAAGACAAAGAGGCGCTGGCAATCAATGAGACAGGTTTTGTCTATCAATCTTTTGCCGGATGGCGGCTACTGCTTATCCGGCGGCTAATATGGGCTGTAGTCAAAGGGTTTTACGCTGCGCCTGTTCCATCATTTCCGGATAAAACTGCCAGAATCGTTCCTCTAACGCATCGTAATGCGTATCCAGGTCATACCATGAGTCACGCAGGGCATCGAGTCTTGGGCGGCGGCTGGCCATGCCATTCAGGACGTTCTGGATAAAATCCATGTCCCGATAGCGCTCAAGCCATTTCTCTGACCATATATAGTTGTTTAAATTGATAAAGCGCGGTGGCGATTCAGGCAAAATAGTGGTCACCTGGGTGCGTGCATAGCGGACAAAGTCCGCCAGCGGGAAGTCGGGGGATATTTCCGACCAGTGGCGCGACAGAAAATGATCCCACATTACGTCCAGCGTAATCGGCGCGACACGGCGCGTTTCGCTGCGAAACCACTCTTTGGCTTCACGCACCTGCGGCAGGTTATCGGTCATCACGTCGATACGACGGTGCATGAAGATGCCTTCCACCACGTCAGGCGAATAGTGCGTTTCCGGATTGCCCCGGACAAAGTCGGCCAACAAATTGCCGGAAAGCGAGCTGTCGGCAAGGTGAGCCAGATGCAAATGTGCAAGAAAATTCATATCCACTTCATCCTTCAAACTACCTCTTTGTTGGCTGCCTTCACTCACCCCAGTCACTTACTTGAGTAAGCTCCCGGGGACTCATTCAGTTGCCGCCTCGATGCATCTTGAATGATTTTGTGTATAGATTATGTCTCTTAACTTGAGGGGTAAAGGTTGCAGGGAGGACGCCCCGGCACTAGACTACCCGCCTCTTATTTTAGTCTGAGTCAGTGTCATGCGCGTTACCGATTTCACCTTTGAACTACCCGAATCCCTGATTGCCCACTATCCGCAAGCTGAGCGCAGTAGTTGCCGCTTGCTGTCTTTGGACGGGCCGACGGGCGCGCTGACGCACGGTACTTTCACCGATTTGCTCGATAAGCTCAACCCTGGCGATTTGCTGGTCTTTAACAACACCCGCGTTATTCCGGCGCGTCTGTTTGGCCGTAAAGCCAGCGGCGGCAAGATCGAAGTGCTGGTCGAGCGTATGTTGGATGACAAACGTATTCTGGCGCATATTCGCGCCTCGAAAGCGCCAAAGCCGGGGGCCGAGCTGCTGCTGGGCGACGACGAAAGTATTAAAGCAACGATGGTGGCACGCCATGACGCGCTGTTTGAAGTCGAGTTTAACGACGAGCGCAGCGTGCTGGATATCCTTAACGCCATCGGCCATATGCCGCTGCCACCGTATATTGACCGTCCGGATGAAGACGCCGATCGCGAGCTGTATCAGACCGTGTATAGCGAAAAACCCGGTGCGGTCGCCGCGCCGACTGCGGGTCTGCACTTTGACGATCCGCTGCTGGCTAAGCTGCGCGATAAAGGCATTGAAATGGCGTTCGTCACGCTGCACGTGGGCGCGGGGACTTTCCAGCCGGTGCGCGTAGACACCATCGAAGATCACATCATGCACTCCGAATATGCGGAAGTGCCGCAGGATGTCGTTGATGCTGTGCTGGCGGCGAAAGCTCGTGGCAACCGCGTGATTGCGGTGGGCACCACCTCCGTACGTTCACTGGAAAGCGCGGCACAGGCGGCCAAAAACGACCTTATCGAGCCGTTTTTCGGCGATACGCAAATATTCATTTATCCTGGCTATAAATATCAGGTGATTGATGCCCTGGTAACCAACTTCCACCTGCCGGAATCAACGCTGATCATGCTGGTTTCCGCGTTTGCTGGTTATAAAAACACCATGCACGCCTATCATGAAGCGGTAAAAGCGGAATATCGCTTTTTTAGTTACGGTGATGCGATGTTTATCACGTACAATCCGCAGGCTATTTCTGAGCGTGTCGGGGAATAAATCCGCGATATGAGTATTTAAAACGTCGGACTGTTTTTCTGACGCAGGAGTTAAGATGAAATTTGAACTGGATACCACAGACGGTCGCGCTCGCCGCGGCCGCCTGGTTTTTGATCGTGGCGTAGTAGAAACACCTGCTTTTATGCCGGTCGGTACTTACGGCACCGTGAAAGGCATGACGCCGGAAGAAGTTGAAGCAACTGGTGCGCAGATTATCCTCGGTAACACCTTCCACCTGTGGCTGCGCCCGGGGCAGGAAATCATGAAACTGCATGGCGATCTGCACGATTTTATGCAGTGGAAAGGGCCAATCCTCACCGATTCCGGCGGCTTCCAGGTTTTCAGCCTGGGTGATATCCGTAAGATTACCGAGCAGGGCGTGCATTTCCGTAACCCAATCAACGGCGATCCGATTTTCCTCGATCCCGAGAAATCAATGGAGATTCAATACGATCTCGGTTCCGATATCGTCATGATCTTCGACGAATGTACACCGTATCCGGCCGACTGGGACTATGCTAAACGCTCGATGGAGATGTCTCTGCGTTGGGCGAAGCGCAGTCGGGATCGTTTTGATAGCCTCGGCAACAAAAATGCGCTTTTTGGCATCATTCAGGGCAGTGTTTACGAAGATTTACGTGATATCTCCGTTAAAGGTCTGGTAGACATCGGTTTTGATGGCTACGCTGTCGGCGGTTTGGCTGTCGGTGAGCCGAAGGAAGATATGCACCGCATCCTGGAGCATGTATGCCCACAGATTCCGGCAGATAAACCTCGTTACCTGATGGGCGTCGGCAAACCAGAAGATCTGGTTGAAGGCGTACGTCGCGGTATCGATATGTTTGACTGCGTGATGCCAACGCGAAATGCCCGTAATGGTCATTTGTTTGTGACTGACGGCGTGGTAAAAATTCGTAACGCGAAACATAAAAGCGACACCAGTCCGCTCGATGCTGAGTGTGATTGCTACACCTGTCGCAATTATTCGCGCGCTTACTTGCATCATCTCGACCGTTGCAACGAAATATTGGGCGCGCGACTCAACACGATTCATAACCTTCGCTACTACCAGCGTTTGATGGCGGGTTTACGCAAGGCTATTGAAGAGGGTAAATTAGAGAGCTTCGTGACCGATTTTTACCAACGTCAGGGTAGACCAGTTCCACCTGTGAACGTTGATTAATTTTAATAATGAGGGAATTTGAATGAGCTTTTTTATTTCTGATGCGGTAGCGGCAACAGGTGCTCCGGCGCAGGGCAGCCCGATGTCTCTGATTCTGATGCTGGTGGTGTTTGGTCTGATTTTCTACTTCATGATCCTGCGCCCGCAGCAAAAGCGCACCAAAGAACACAAAAATCTGATGAACTCCATTGCGAAAGGCGATGAAGTGCTGACTAACGGTGGTCTGGTGGGTCGCGTGACCAAAGTAGCAGAATCTGGCTACATCGCTATCGCGCTGAACGACACCACTGAAGTGGTTATTAAACGTGATTTCGTAGCTGCCGTTCTGCCGAAAGGCACCATGAAGGCGCTGTAATTTATTGTTTTCCCAAAGGGAACTGCCGTGTTAAACCGTTATCCTTTGTGGAAGTATGTCATGTTGATCGTCGTTATTGTCGTCGGTCTGCTCTATGCGCTTCCCAACCTGTATGGTGAGGATCCGGCTGTTCAAATCACTGGCGTGCGCGGTGCCGCCGCCAGTGAGCAAACGCTGATCCAGGTCCAGAAAACGTTACAAGAAGATAAAATCACACCTAAGTCTGTGGCTCTGGAAGAGGGTGCTATTCTTGCGCGCTTCGACTCCACTGATACCCAACTGCGCGCTCGTGAAGTGTTAATGGGCGTATTGGGCGATCAATACGTCGTGGCGCTTAACCTTGCACCGGCAACTCCACGTTGGCTGGCAGCCATTCACGCAGAACCGATGAAACTCGGTCTTGACCTGCGTGGCGGCGTTCACTTCCTGATGGAAGTGGATATGGACACCGCGCTGAGTAAGTTGCAGGAACAAAATATCGATAGCCTGCGCAGCGATCTGCGTGAAAAAGGCATTCCTTATACTACCGTTCGCAAAGAAGATAACTACGGTTTGAGCATCACCTTCCGTGATAGCAGCGCCCGTGATGAAGCTATCTCTTACCTGAGCAAGCGTCACCAGGATCTGGTTATTTCCAGCCAGGGCAGCAATGCTCTGCGTGCGGTGATGACCGATGCGCGCCTGAGCGAAGCCCGTGAATACGCGGTACAGCAGAACATCAACATTCTGCGTAATCGTGTTAACCAACTGGGTGTTGCTGAGCCGGTGGTCCAACGTCAGGGTGCTGACCGCATTGTGGTCGAACTGCCAGGCATTCAGGATACCGCGCGTGCGAAAGAAATTCTGGGCGCTACCGCGACGCTGGAATTCCGTCTGGTGAACACCAACGTTGACCAGTCTGCTGCGGCATCCGGGCGTGTACCGGGTGATTCGGAAGTGAAACAGTCTCGTGAAGGTCAGCCGGTTGTGCTGTACAAACGCGTGATCCTGACCGGTGATCATATCACCGACTCCACTTCCAGCCAGGACGAATACAATCAGCCGCAGGTTAACATCTCGCTGGATAGCGCGGGTGGTAACATCATGTCCAACTTCACCAAGGACAACATCGGTAAGCCGATGGCGACCCTGTTCGTGGAGTACAAAGACAGCGGTAAAAAAGATGCCAACGGTCGCGCAGTGCTGGTGAAACAGGAAGAGGTGATTAACATCGCCAACATCCAGTCTCGCCTGGGCAACAGCTTCCGTATCACCGGTATTAACAACCCGAACGAAGCGCGTCAGCTTTCTCTGCTGTTACGTGCCGGTGCGTTGATTGCGCCGATTCAGATTGTTGAAGAACGTACCATCGGTCCTACCCTGGGTATGCAGAACATTAAACAGGGTCTGGAAGCGTGTCTGGCCGGTCTGGTGGTGTCTATTCTGTTCATGATCTTCTTCTATAAGAAGTTCGGTCTGATCGCGACCAGTGCGCTGATTGCTAACCTGGTACTGATTGTCGGTATTATGTCGCTGCTGCCGGGCGCTACGCTGAGTATGCCGGGGATTGCGGGGATCGTCTTAACCCTTGCCGTCGCGGTCGATGCGAACGTACTGATTAACGAACGTATCAAAGAAGAGTTGAGTAACGGGCGTTCGGTGCAGCAGGCCATCAATGAAGGTTATGCAGGCGCATTTAGCTCCATCTTTGATGCGAACATTACGACGCTGATTAAGGTCATTATCCTGTACGCAGTTGGCACCGGGGCAATTAAAGGGTTCGCGATTACTACCGGTATTGGTGTGGCGACGTCGATGTTTACCGCGATTGTCGGTACACGTGCCATCGTAAACCTGTTGTATGGCGGCAAGCGCGTCAAAAAGCTGTCAATCTGAGGAGTGCGAAGTGGCACAGGAATATACTGTTGAACAATTGAACCACGGCCGTAAAGTCTGGGACTTTATGCGCTGGGACTACTGGGCTTTCGGCATTTCAGGTTTCCTGCTGATTGCGGCCATCGTGGTGATGGGCGTACGCGGGTTTAACTGGGGTCTCGATTTCACCGGTGGTACGGTAATTGAAATCACGCTGGAAAAACCGGCCGATATGGACGTGATGCGCGATGCGCTGGAGAAAGCGGGCTTTGTTGATCCGCTTCTGCAGAACTTCGGCAGCAGCCACGACATTATGGTGCGTATGCCGCCAACTGAAGGCGCAGACGGCGGTCAGGTACTGGGCAGCAAAGTGTTGAGTGTGATTAACGAATCCACCAACCAAAACGCCGCGGTGAAGCGAATTGAATTCGTGGGTCCGAGCGTGGGTGCAGACCTGGCGCAAACCGGTGCAATGGCGCTGATGGCGGCGTTAATATCCATCCTGGTGTACGTCGGTTTCCGCTTTGAGTGGCGACTGGCGGCAGGGGTAGTTATCGCTCTGGCGCACGACGTGATTATCACACTTGGGATCCTGTCGTTGTTCCATATTGAAATTGATCTGACTATCGTCGCATCGTTGATGTCGGTAATCGGTTACTCGCTGAACGACAGTATCGTCGTATCTGACCGTATTCGTGAAAACTTCCGCAAAATTCGTCGCGGTACGCCTTACGAAATCTTTAACGTGTCATTGACTCAGACGCTGCACCGTACGTTGATTACGTCCGGTACGACGTTGATGGTTATTCTGATGCTGTTCCTGTTCGGTGGTCCGGTACTGGAAGGCTTCTCGCTGACGATGCTGATCGGTGTTTCCATCGGTACTGCATCTTCTATCTACGTAGCATCGGCGCTGGCGCTGAAGCTGGGTATGAAGCGTGAGCACATGCTGCAGCAGAAGGTTGAGAAAGAAGGGGCGGATCAACCGTCAATTCTGCCTTAAACTATTAAGAGTGAAGATACTGGAATCCCGATCGCAAGGTCGGGATTTTTTTTGCCTGCGATTTGGTAGCAGTCCATTATCTTTTCCGGTCGCCATACTACTGACAGTATGCTGTCAGTAGCCCTGTCTTATAGTCCTTCTGAGATTACCCACACAGGCAGGAGGAAGTATGAATAACGTAATTAGCTGGTTTGAAATCCCCGTGGCACAAATGGAGCGCGCCATTGCTTTTTATGAGCCAGTGATGCAGGTTTCTTTGCGTCGTGAGAATATGGACAGCGCGGAGCTGGCCGTATTTCCACATCAGGATCCCGCTCCCGGCGGGGCGCTGGCTAAATTTGACGGTATTACGCCTTCAGCGCAGGGCGCTATTATTTATCTGCATACGGATGATTTGGCTGCAACGCTTAAACGCGTCGCCACCGCTGGCGGTCAGTGCGTGTTTGGTCCGCTCGAACTGGGGCAGGATATTGGCACTATTGCGCTGTTTACTGACAGCGAAGGCAATCGTGTTGGTTTACATCAACCCGCGTAATATTTTCAGGACTGAGGATTAAAATGACCAGACGCGCCGACCGCTTGTTTCAGATTGTACAAATCCTGCGTGGCAGGCGAGTGACAACGGCGGCGCTGCTGGCAGAACGTCTTGAGGTTTCTGAACGAACGATTTATCGCGATATCCGCGATCTCTCTTTATCCGGCGTGCCCATTGAAGGAGAAGTGGGCAGTGGATACCGCTTAATGGCGGGGTTTGATCTGCCGCCGTTGATGTTAACGCATCGCGAATCAGAAGCGTTAATGGTAGCGATTCGGTTGCTGAAAACATGGGGCGGGGATTCACTCTCACAGGCGCTGGAATCCGCGCAGGAAAAAGTGCTGGCGATATTGCCGCCAGAGTGTCGGCGCAGAGCCGAGCAAACGCGGGTTTTCGCGCCAGATTTTGGCAATCAGCCGCATTCACGCAGTGCTTTTGATCTCATACATCGCGCGGTTTCGGCGCAGCAGGTGCTGGCGCTGCATTATCGCGACGAGTCCGGGAATCTCTCCTGGCGCGACGTTCAGCCGCTGGGGTTATTTTTCTGGGGTGAACACTGGTTGCTGGTTGCCTGGTGCGAGAAACGTGACGATTATCGCTGCTTTCGCGTTGATCGGTGTCTGAAGATCACGCCGCTCGACAGGCATTTTCGTGAATCTGCAGATCGCTCGCTAAGTGATTTTTTACGTAAAGTACGCTGTGAAGACCAGCCATAAAAAAGCCAGCGGTTAAGCTGGCTTGTCTGCGATCAATTGGCAGGATTAGAAGTTGTAACCTACGACCAGGTAACCACCCCAACCGGTAGATTTCGCGCTGAAGTCGCCTTCGCCCCAGTTCAGAGTATCTCCACCTTTCCACTGGCCGCCGTTATGGAAATAACGCGCTACTACGGAGTAGTGCCAGTGATCGTAGTTCAGCGCCAGGACGTGGCTGGAAGCGATAGAGTTGCTGGTGCGGTTCGGATCATCACCCAAATCGGAGCCCCAGTCGAAGTTGGTGAAGCCGATGTAGGTCAGTTGGCCGCCCCAAACCTGGGTGATCGGCACGAAGTATTTCACTTTGAAACGGTAGCCATCCCACTCGTTTTCGTTGGATGCGCCATAGTTCTGCCACTGGTATTTAGCATACACGTTCAGGGACAGACCCATCGGCAGACCGGTATCGATATCGGTACCCAGACCCATATACCAGGTGCTCTGGCGGCTGGCTTTGTTATCACCCATATCGTAGATGTAGTTGTTGGCGAAATACCACTCTTTGAACGGACCAAAGCTCAGGTCAGCACCGGTCAGTTTATCGATGGAGAAACGCGGTTCGATTTCCATAAACAGCGGGGAACCGTCAGACCAGATGCCTTTATCGTTGCCGTTACCCCAGTCGAAGGTTTTCGGAATATCGATGTAGCCATAGAAGTCAAACCAGTCTTTTTTGGCAAACGCTTCGTATTCCAGATACACGTCATTGTTCAGTTTCGGGGAGAAACGGGTGTGGTAGCTACCCACCACGTTGACGCTCTGGTGCCACCAGTCGGACAGATATTGCGGTTTGTCATTTTCTGCAGCGTTGGCAGTAAAAGACGAGGAGAGCGCCAGCACTGCACCGGCTGCAAGTAATGTTTTTTTCATATGTATGCCACTGTTTGAAATCCCTTTCGGGAGTGAAAAAGGCGCAAATTGCGTTTCTAAATATTTCGTGTTTCTTCGGAGCCTATTATAAAAATCATTGTTCACAAAAATATGTGTTGTTTCACAGTTCTATCATTTACGTAATCGATTGCGTTCACGTTTGCTTACTTTAGGCGGCGAATTGTACTGGCTCCCATGAATGTTGCCAAGTTTTACCAGAAATATCGGTTATGTCAGGTGAGTAACAAAACGGGCCGGAGTGATGTTGCGGAACGCACAAAACGTCCCGCAAAAAAGTTTATTGATTAACAGGCTGGATGTCGTGGATACGAACAAATCCTAACTGGTCCGGAGAGAGGCCATTTATCTGCAGCGGAATGTCTACGTCGCTGGGAGCAAGGATACTTGCCGGGGCCGTTACCAATTGGTTCTGAACGTTCGTTTCCTGATAGTTATCCGTGGTGCCCTGAATTTGTCCATACTCGACGGTGGCGCTAAAGGCGGGTAAAGGCGTAGTGGATTCACCCTGAATACGTAATGTGAGCCGCGTGCCGTCGGCGTTCGGCGCAATATTGACAAGTGACATCCGTAACATGCCAATTTGGCTGTCCAGTCGGGCTGGTGTATTGGAACCCGGCAGCAGATAGGCTCCACTGGTTGATTTGGCATTCAACATATTTTGTTGTGTAATTTTTACCGTTTCCTGATTTAGCTGTGTCATCTCTTTATTCAACGTGCTAACGCTTTGATGCATCTGGCGTACTTCGCTTTGCTGTGCGCATGCGCTAAGACTAAAGAGACTTCCCACCAGGAGAATTCTTAGGTAACGTCTTGTCATTGTGATTACTTCCTTCATTGTCGCGATAGCATAATGGTAGTGCGCACCGAGCACGAAGGCATCGATCCTTTGTCTCAAAAGCGCTGCGCCTTTGTTGTCACGCCAGTTCAGGGTAAAATAGATTTCTGTTAACCACTGAGGACAGGACGCCGTATGCATTGCCCATTCTGTTTCGCCGTAGACACTAAGGTAATTGACTCTCGTCTTGTAGGCGAGGGCTCCTCAGTACGCCGCCGTCGGCAGTGTCTGGTCTGTAACGAACGTTTCACCACTTTTGAAGTGGCTGAACTTGTCATGCCGCGCGTTGTGAAAAGCAACGATGTGCGTGAACCCTTTAATGAAGATAAGCTGCGCAGCGGCATGCTCAGAGCGCTTGAGAAACGTCCGGTCAGCTCAGATGATGTCGAAATGGCGTTGAACCATATCAAATCACAACTGCGTGCGACTGGCGAGCGTGAGGTGCCGAGCAAGATGATCGGCAACCTGGTGATGGAGCAGTTGAAAAAACTCGATAAAGTCGCCTACATCCGCTTTGCCTCGGTTTACCGGAGTTTCGAAGATATCAAAGAATTTGGCGAAGAGATTGCTCGCCTACAGGACTAAGCCATGCAGGATGAATTGTACATGGCGCGCGCGCTGAAGCTTGCTGCGCGCGGACGTTTTACCACTCACCCCAATCCCAACGTGGGCTGCGTGATTGTCAAAGATGGGGAGATCGTCGGTGAAGGGTATCATCACCGCGCGGGCGAACCGCATGCCGAAGTCCACGCTCTGCGCATGGCTGGAGAAAAAGCGCAAGGGGCGACTGCCTATGTAACGCTTGAACCCTGCAGCCATCATGGTCGTACCCCCCCGTGCTGCGATGCGCTGATTGCCGCAGGCGTGTCACGTGTGGTTGCAGCGATGCAGGATCCCAATCCGCAGGTAGCAGGTCGTGGTCTCTACCGTTTGCAGCAGGCGGGCATTGACGTCAGTCACGGGCTGATGATGAGCGAGGTTGAGCAGCTTAATAAAGGCTTTCTCAAGCGTATGCGTACGGGATTCCCCTACGTGCAGCTTAAACTTGGTGCGTCGCTTGATGGGCGTACGGCGATGGCCAGTGGTGAAAGCCAGTGGATAACCTCGCCGCAGGCGCGTCGCGATGTGCAACGATTACGGGCGCAAAGCCATGCCATCTTAACCAGCAGCGCTACGGTGTTGGCTGACGACCCTCAGCTTACCGTGCGTTGGTCGGAACTTGGGGAGTCAACCCAGGCGAGTTACCCGCAGGAAAATCTGCGCCAGCCTATCCGCATTGTTGTTGATAGCCAGAATCAGGTCACGCCGGAACACCGTATTGTGCAACAGCCTGGAGAAACCTGGATTGCCCGGACAAAAGATGATCCTCGTAGTTGGCCGGAGACGGTGCGCAGCCTGAAGGTGCCGGAACATAACGGGCATCTGGATCTGGTGGTGCTGATGATGCAACTGGGCAAACAGCAAATTAACAGCATTTGGGTTGAAGCAGGTCCAACGCTTGCGGGCGCGTTATTACAGGCCGGTTTGGTCGATGAGCTAATCGTGTATGTTGCGCCTAAACTGTTAGGCAGCGATGCACGAGGATTATGTGTGCTTCCAGGCCTTGAGAAACTGGCTGACGCCCCCCATTTCAAATTCAATGAAATACGCCATGTAGGTCCGGACCTTTGCCTGCATTTAGTGGGCGCATGATCTCCCGGTTCGAAAGGGAAGCAGCGCACAGATTATTATGATAAAATCCGCCCCCCTGCGGGGTCTAGTGAATCCGAAGGAAGAATATGAACATTATTGAAGCTAACGTTGCTACCCCGGACGCTCGCGTCGCCATCACCATTGCGCGTTTCAACAACTTTATCAATGACAGCCTGCTGGAAGGTGCGATCGACGCCCTGAAACGTATTGGTCAGGTTAAAGATGAAAACATTACCGTCGTTTGGGTTCCGGGCGCGTATGAGCTGCCGCTGGCAGCCTCAGTACTTGCAAAATCCGGTAAATACGACGCGGTGATTGCGTTAGGTACGGTGATTCGTGGTGGTACCGCGCACTTCGAATATGTGGCTGGCGGTGCAAGCAATGGCCTGGCGCATGTCGCTCAGGACAGTGGCATTCCGGTAGCCTTCGGTGTTCTGACCACCGAAAGTATTGAACAAGCCATCGAACGTGCTGGCACTAAAGCTGGCAACAAAGGCGCAGAAGCTGCACTGACTGCACTTGAAATGATTAATGTATTGAAAGCCATCAAGGCCTGATTTTTGTAAGGGGAAATCCGTGAAACCTGCTGCTCGTCGCCGCGCCCGTGAGTGTGCCGTCCAGGCGCTCTACTCCTGGCAGTTGTCCCAGAACGACATCGCTGATGTTGAATACCAGTTCCTGGCGGAACAGGACGTAAAAGATGTCGACGTTCTGTATTTCCGTGAACTGCTGTCCGGGGTGGCGACTAACAGCGCGTACCTGGATGGATTAATGAAGCCTTATCTGTCTCGTCTGTTGGAAGAGCTGGGTCAGGTAGAAAAAGCCGTGCTGCGTATTGCGCTGTTTGAACTGTCTAAACGTAGTGATGTGCCGTACAAAGTGGCCATCAACGAAGCGATTGAACTGGCGAAAACCTTCGGCGCTGAAGACAGCCATAAATTCGTGAACGGCGTACTGGATAAAGCAGCACCTGTGATTCGCCCCAACAAAAAGTAATCCCGAGGCCGGCTGGATGGTGGAACTTGTTTCCGCTGCCCCCGGCTTTTTCTTTTTTTTCTGCTGAGGCATAACGTATGGCATGCGGCGAATTTTCCCTGATTGCCCGTTATTTTGACCGCGTAAGAACGTCTCGTCTTGATGTCGAAACCGGTATTGGTGACGATTGCGCACTTCTGAACATCCCTGAAAAACAGACGCTGGCGATCAGCACCGATACGCTGGTGGCAGGCAACCACTTCCTCCCCGACATTGATCCCACCGATCTCGCCTGGAAAGCGCTGGCGGTGAATTTGAGCGATCTGGCGGCGATGGGAGCCGATCCTGCGTGGCTGACGCTGGCGCTCACACTGCCTGACGTCGATGAAGCCTGGCTTGAAGCCTTCAGCGATAGCCTGTTTGAACTCCTCAATTACTATGATATGCAGCTGATAGGTGGTGACACCACGCGTGGGCCACTGTCGATGACGCTGGGTATCCACGGCTACGTCCCTGTTGGACGGGCCTTAAAACGCTCCGGTGCGAAACCGGGGGACTGGATTTATGTGACCGGTACGCCGGGCGACAGCGCGGCCGGGCTGGCGATTTTGCAGGATCGCTTGCAGGTGGCAGATGCAAAAGACGCAGACTATCTGCTTAAACGTCATCTGCGTCCAACGCCGCGTATTTTGCAGGGACAAGCCCTGCGCGATCTGGCCAGTGCGGCTATCGATATTTCCGACGGCCTGATTTCCGA
This sequence comes from Citrobacter sp. Cb080, assembly GCF_030334745.1. NCBI lineage: Bacteria > Pseudomonadati > Pseudomonadota > Gammaproteobacteria > Enterobacterales > Enterobacteriaceae > Citrobacter > Citrobacter sp. Cb080. The sequence continues at coordinate 56,532 of NZ_JAOWDG010000029.1, forward strand.
TCTGGGGCATATCGTCAATGCCTGCGGCTGTGGGGCGCGGGTTAACGTCGATGCGTTGCCATACTCTACGGCATTTGCCCAACACGTTGAGCCGGAACAAGCCCTGCGCTGGGCGCTCTCGGGTGGTGAAGATTATGAGTTATGCTTTACCGTACCGGAAATTAACCGTGGCGCACTGGACGTGGCGCTGGGAAATCTCGGCGCATCGTTTACCTGCATTGGGCAGATGAGCGCGGACGTGGAAGGCATTCACTTTACGCGCGACGGAAAACCCGTCACGTTCGACTGGAAAGGATATGACCATTTTGCCGCGCCTTAAAAAAGATGTCGCCAAAAGCCGCCTGAGTATGCGCAATCCGTGGCACCTGTTGGCCACCGGTTTTGGCAGCGGGCTGAGCCCAATTGTTCCAGGCACGATGGGATCGCTGGCGGCGATCCCTTTTTGGTATTTAATGACGTTTCTGCCGTGGCAGCTGTATTCACTGGTGGTCATGTTGTCTATCTGTATCGGCGTTTATCTGTGCCATCAAACGGCGAAAGATATGGGCGTGCACGATCACGGTAGCATTGTCTGGGACGAGTTTGTCGGGATGTGGATAACCCTGATGGCGCTGCCGACCCACGATTGGCAGTGGGTCGCCGCCGGATTTGTGATTTTCCGTATTCTGGATATGTGGAAGCCGTGGCCGATCCGTTGGTTCGATCGCAACGTGCATGGCGGTACGGGGATCATGATTGATGATATTGTGGCCGGAATACTCTCCGCCGGAATTTTGTATTTTATCGGCCATCACTGGCCGGTAGGTATCATTTAAATGGGCTTGCCGGATGGCAGCGTAAACGCCTTATCTGGCCTGGAAACACGATGGCGGTTTCGTAGGCCCGATAAGCGTAGCGCCATCGGGCAATGCCAGATTATTTAAATCCGACCACCGGATGCTGTTTGTACGGCGTTTCCAGCTCGGCAATCTGCTCTGGCTTCAGCGTCAAATCCACCGCATTAAGTAACTCATCCAACTGTTCCTCGCGTGAAGTGCCGATAATCGGCGCTGCCACCCCCGGTTTGCTCAGCAGCCAGGCCAGCGCAACCTGCGCACGCGTTACGCCTAATTCCTCACTGACACCGGTCAGCCGCGCGGCAATTTGCGCGTCGTTTTCATCGCTGTCACTGTATAAATTTTTACCGACTTCATCAGAAACCAGACGTGCGGTCGTTTCTCCCCAGGGGCGCGTCAGGCGACCACGCGCTAGCGGACTCCATGGGATCACCGCGACGCCTTCCTGATAGCAAAGCGGCAGCATTTCGCGTTCTTCCTCACGGTAGATCAGGTTGTAGTGATCCTGCATGCTAACGAACTGCGCCCAGCCGTGTTGTTTCTGTAAGGCCAGCGCCTGAGCAAACTGAGATGCGTGCATGGATGAGGCGCCAATATAGCGAGCTTTACCGGCTTTCACTACGTCGTTAAGGGCTTCCAGCGTTTCTTCGATAGGCGTATTGTAATCCCAGCGGTGAATTTGCAGGATGTCCACATAGTCCATACCCAGGCGTCTGAGGCTATCGTCGATTGAGCGCAAGATTTGTGCGCGGGATAATCCTTCCGCTAAATCATCAACCTGGTGAAAAACCTTGGTGGCGACCACGACATCTTCGCGGCGGGCGAAATCACGCAGCGCGCGGCCGACAATCTCTTCGCTGCTGCCAGCGGAGTAGCTGTTGGCGGTATCAAAAAAGTTAATGCCGCCTTCAAGAGCGTGTTTGATTATCGGGCGGGTGCTTTCTTCAGGTAGCGTCCAGGCGTGATTGCCGCGATTGGGCTCGCCAAACGTCATGCAACCCAGGCAAAGGCGGGAGACCCGTAGGTCGGTTTTTCCTAAGGTGTTATATTTCATTAATCCACTCCTGCTATGCTCGTGATGAGTTAAGCATAGCAGGAGCGGGGAGGGGATTATGCCAGCCAGGCCTTGATTTTGGCCTCAATTCCGGCGGCATTAAGTCCCAGTTCGGCGCGAGCCTCGTCCTGAGTCCCCTGCGGGATGAAGAAGTCAGGCAGGCCAATGTTCAGCACCGGAACAGGCTTGCGATGGGCCATCAGCACTTCGTTTACGCCGCTACCAGCGCCGCCCATAATGGCATTCTCTTCGAGGGTGACCAGCACCTCGTGTTGGGCTGCCATTTCGAGGATCAACGTTTCATCCAACGGTTTCACAAAGCGCATATCAACCAGCGTGGCGTTCAGTGACTCTGCGACCTGAGCGGCTTCCGGCATTAGGGTGCCGAAGTTGAGAATCGCCACTTTCGCACCGTGACGCTTCACGATGCCTTTGCCGATTGGCAGATGTTCCAGCGGCGCCAGCTCAACGCCCACCGCGTTACCGCGCGGATAACGTACGACCGTTGGACCGTCGTTGTAGTGATAGCCGGTGAACAGCATCTGGCGACATTCGTTCTCATCGCTTGGGGTCATAATGACCATTTCCGGGATGCAGCGCAGGAAAGAGAGGTCGAACGCCCCTTGGTGGGTTTGTCCATCTGCGCCAACGATACCTGCCCGGTCGATGGCGAACAGGACCGGCAGTTTCTGGATGGCGACATCATGCAGTACCTGATCGTAAGCGCGTTGCAGGAAGGTGGAGTAAATAGCCACGACCGGCTTATAACCGCCAATCGCCAGACCGGCCGCAAACGTCACCGCGTGCTGCTCGGCAATCGCCACATCGAAGTAGCGGTCCGGGAACTTACGTGAGAACTCAACCATACCGGAGCCTTCGCGCATCGCCGGGGTGATCGCCATCAGCTTATTGTCTTTCGCCGCGGTCTCACACAGCCAGTCACCGAAGATCTTTGAATAGCTCGGCAGGCCGCCGCTGCTTTTCGGCAGGCATCCGCTGGATGGATCGAATTTGGGTACCGCGTGGAACGTAATCGGATCTTTTTCCGCAGGCTCGTAGCCACGACCTTTTTTGGTCATGATGTGCAGGAACTGTGGACCTTTGAGATCGCGCATGTTCTTAAGCGTGGTGATAAGCCCCAGCACGTCGTGTCCGTCCACCGGACCAATATAGTTAAAGCCCAGCTCTTCAAACAGCGTACCCGGTACAACCATGCCTTTGATGTGCTCTTCGGTACGTTTGAGCAGTTCTTTAATCGGTGGTACACCGGAGAACACTTTCTTCCCGCCTTCGCGCAGCGAGGAGTAGAGTTTGCCAGAGAGCAGTTGCGCCAGGTGATTGTTCAGCGCGCCGACGTTCTCTGAAATCGACATTTCGTTGTCGTTGAGGATAACCAGCATGTCGGGTTTAATATCACCCGCGTGGTTCATCGCTTCAAACGCCATGCCTGCGGTGATCGCACCGTCCCCAATCACACAAACGGTACGGCGTTCCTTACCTTCTTTCTCGGCGGCAACCGCAATACCGATACCTGCGCTGATGGAGGTTGAGGAGTGCCCAACGCTCAGTACGTCATATTCGCTCTCACCGCGCCATGGGAATGGATGCAAACCGCCTTTCTGCCGAATGGTGCCGATTTTATCGCGGCGGCCGGTCAGAATTTTGTGCGGGTAAGCCTGATGTCCCACATCCCAGATTAACTGGTCAAACGGGGTGTTGTAGACGTAGTGCAGCGCTACGGTGAGTTCCACCGTGCCCAGACCAGAGGCGAAGTGCCCGCTGGAACGGCTTACGCTGTCGAGCAAATAGCGGCGCAGTTCGTCGCAAAGCTTTGGCAGGCTCTCTTTTGGCAGCAGGCGTAACTCCTGAGTGGAGTCGACCAGCGCCAGGGTCGGGTATTTGGCTATATCAAAACTCATCGCAAGCTCATGGGATATGTTGGTTTATTTATCACGCTGGATTATGTAGTCCGCTAGCGCTTCCAGTGCCGAGGTATCGAGTGACTGTGCGGCCAGCAAACTTAGCGACTGGCGGGCATCCTCAATTAAATCCCGGGCTTTATTCTGGGCTTGCTCAAGACCCAGAAGTGCAGGATAGGTACTTTTGCCAAGCTGCTGGTCAGCACCCTGACGTTTACCCAATGTTGCAGTATCGCCTACCACATCCAGGATGTCATCCTGAACCTGGAAGGCCAGACCGATGCTTTCAGCGTACTTGTCGAGTATTGCCAGGCATTCTCGCCCTTTATCGCCAGCGCTTAACGCACCCAGACGCACGGCAGCGCGAATCAATGCCCCGGTTTTATGGCGGTGAATACGCTCCAGCGCATCCAATTCTACCTGATGGCCTTCAGCGTCCAGATCCAACGCCTGACCGCCGCACATACCGGCGATACCGCTGGCCTGGGCCAGTTCCGAGATCATCGCGATGCGGTCACGGTCAGAAACTTCCGGCATCGGGGCGTCGCTGATAATGGAGAACGCCAGCGTCTGTAGCGCATCTCCGGCCAGGATCGCATTAGCCTCGCCAAATTTTACGTGGCAGGTCGGCAGACCGCGGCGCAGGTCATCGTCGTCCATCGCGGGTAAGTCATCGTGCATCAGCGAATAGGCATGGATACACTCGACGGCGGCAGCGGGAGCATCAAGCGTACTCAGGCTGACGCCAAACATCTGACCGGTCGCATACACCAGAAACGGGCGCAGACGTTTACCGCCTAATAATGCGCCATATTGCATGGTTTCGACCACGGGAGTGTTCTGAAAGGGCAATGGCGCGATAAAACGGCTCAGTGCCTGGTTGGCCTGCTCAACGCAAGCCTGTAGCTGCTGCGTAAAATCCATTTACTCATTATCCGGTGTGAAAGGCGTAAGGGCGGCGTCTTCAGTATCTGACAGCAGGATTTGTACGCGCTGTTCAGCCTGTTGCAACTTGACCTGTCCCTGACGTGCTAACTGTACGCCACGTTCAAATTCGTTCAGCGCTTCTTCCAGCGGCAGGTCGCCGCTTTCCAGACGGGTAACAATCTGTTCCAGGTCGCTCAGCGCTGTTTCAAAACTGGCTGGCGCTTCATTTTTCTTCGGCATAATGAATGTCTGACTCTCTGTATTGGCAGCACAAGGCTATGGTAACGGACTCGCACTGATAAGCAAATAACGCACAATGGTAAGGCGATGTGCACAGGATGACCATGATGGTGGTATACTTGCGCGCCTGGATGCAGCCGCAGGGTATGGGCTGCTGTATTTTTTTCCATTACAAGTCATTCAGACTTGCCAAAGAACCATTGCCGCCATGAAGTTTATCATTAAATTGTTCCCAGAAATCACCATCAAAAGCCAATCTGTGCGTTTGCGCTTTATAAAAATTCTGACAGGGAACATTCGTAACGTTTTAAAGCACTATGATGAAGACCTTGCCGTTGTCCGCCACTGGGATCACGTTGAGGTTCGCGCTAAAGATGAAAGCCAGCGCCTGGATATTCGCGACGCGCTGACCCGTATTCCGGGGATCCACCATATTCTCGAAGTTGAAGACGTGCCGTTTACCGATATGCACGATATTTTCGAGAAAGCGCTGGTGCAGTATCGCGATCAACTGGAAGGCAAAACCTTCTGCGTACGCGTTAAGCGTCGCGGTAAGCATGAGTTTAGCTCTATTGAGGTGGAACGCTATGTTGGCGGTGGACTGAACCAGCATATTGAATCCGCGCGCGTGAAGCTGACGAAGCCGGACGTGACGGTTAATCTTGAAATCGAAAACGACCGTCTGCTGCTGGTTAAAGGCCGCTATGAAGGTATTGGCGGTTTCCCGATCGGGACGCAGGAAGATGTACTGTCGCTGATTTCCGGTGGTTTCGACTCCGGCGTGTCCAGCTATATGCTGATGCGTCGCGGCTGCCGTGTGCACTACTGCTTCTTTAATCTCGGCGGCGCAGCGCATGAAATCGGCGTTCGTCAGGTGGCGCATTATCTGTGGAACCGCTTTGGTAGCTCGCATCGCGTGCGTTTTGTCGCGATCAACTTTGAGCCGGTGGTTGGCGAGATCCTGGAGAAAGTCGACGACGGTCAGATGGGCGTGGTCCTTAAACGTATGATGGTTCGTGCAGCGTCGAAAGTCGCTGAGCGCTACGGCGTACAGGCGCTGGTAACCGGTGAAGCGCTGGGCCAGGTGTCCAGCCAGACGCTGACCAACCTGCGCCTGATCGATAACGTTTCTGACACTCTGATCCTGCGCCCGCTTATCTCCCATGATAAGGAGCACATCATTAATCTGGCGCGTGAAATTGGTACTGAGGACTTTGCCCGTACCATGCCGGAATACTGCGGTGTGATTTCAAAAAGCCCGACGGTGAAAGCGATTAAAGCGAAGATTGAGGCCGAAGAAGAAAACTTCGATTTCTCTATCCTCGATAAAGTGGTTGAAGAAGCGAACAATATCGATATTCGTGATATCGCCCAGCAGACGCAGCAGACCGTGGTGGAAGTGGAAACCGTGAGCGGCTTCGGCCCGAACGATGTGATTCTGGATATCCGCTCTGTGGATGAACAGGATGACAAACCGCTGAAGGTTGACGGTGTGGACGTCGTTTCTCTGCCGTTCTACAAACTGAGCACCAAATTTGGCGATCTGGACCAGAGTAAAACCTGGCTGCTGTGGTGTGAACGCGGAGTGATGAGCCGTCTGCAGGCGCTGTATCTGCGCGAGCAGGGCTTTGAAAACGTGAAGGTATATCGCCCGTAGTGACTTTTGCCTGAGGGTGCTGCGCTTATCAGGCCTGCAAGCGGTATGTTTTGTAGGCCTGATAAATTGTTTATGCTGCCATCCGGCAATATAACAATATTATTCAAAACGGATGGGGAGCTTTTTCCCGTTCGACTCCCAGACACCCTGATAGACGCCGCCTTTTAACTCCAGCGTTATCTTCTCTTCCGATTGTTCAGCGGCAGAGGTCTTCAGTACATAATGTTGATTGTCGGCTGTGTCGCATTTACCGTTTAATTCAATCGGTGCGCCAAATTTCTGGTAAAAGTAAGCCCCTTCAAAAAAATCACCGTATTTGCAGTCGACCTTCAACACAATACGCATGCTTTTTCCCAACGTGCCGTACATCACCTTGCCGTCAATGCCGGGCGCTGGCGAAACCGGTGTAGATCTCTTTGCGGTAGTCAGATACTGGCCGTAAGGCGTGAGCTGATCATGCAGTTCTACGATCGGGATTTTCGTGGTGAAATCGCCCAGTTCGTCACCCGCGCGATTGGCGTGGTTGCTACAACGTCCGTTCAGGAAAGCCAGATGGTCTTTTTGCAGAGAGAATTTGTCGATGTAGTACAGACCGTCGGTGTAGGTTGCACACGATGCGTAGAATTCGGCAAAGCCAGAATCTCCACCGTCTTCTTTTATTTGCTCCGGCTTTTGTGATTTCTGTGCGGCAACAAAGGTATCAATTTGGCTACGGATATCTTTTCTGATGCGGGTGTTCAACTCGGTCATCGTGGAGCGGGAAAAGAGGTCGTTAAGGGTAATTGTCGCGCCGTTGGCTAAATCGAAGCTGATCGGTACATTGTACGACTCGCAATACGCCCCGCAGCCTTCGACAAACATGTTGAGGGTCAACACTTTGGCGTCGCGATACTCAACCGTGTAGTCAAGGTTTGCGGTGGGATTCATCTCTGATTTCGCAAACTGATTCACGGTCGCTCGTGGATTATTTCCCGGTAGCTGATTGATAAAGCTTGTGAAAATATAATCGTTAATGCGTTTTGCAACCTGTGGGTTATCCGTTGAGGTAAACCACGGCACGCTATATTGCATCTCAGTGCTTGCGGGATAGCGATACTCAAGGCTCTCAATTTCAAGTTGAGTCGCACTGGCGTAGCCGGAAAGGAGCAGTAAAGCCACTCCGCTCAGATATCCTTTCATCATAATTCCTTGAATGCGAGTGGCCTGAAGATTACTCGTAGTAGTTATAAATTCCTGCAGCCATCACCAGTTGTGATGCCACTTCGTAAGCTTTTTCGCGACTCACCAGGAGATCAATGATTTTTAAACCGAAATCGATTGAGGTTCCCGGTCCCTGGCTGGTTAACAGATTGACGCGCGGATCCCATACGACGCGCTTATCCTGCCACTGGTCAGTGGGAATATTGTCTTTCAGCGCCGGAAAACCGGTCATGTTACCGATGGGAAAAATATCGTGTGGGACGAGGACTGTGGCGGCAGCGGCGCAAATTGCCGCGACAATGCGCCCGGAGCGATGAAACTGTTTCACGGTTTCGACAAGCAGAGGGCTGTCGCGAAAACACTCGGCGCCTTTAATACCGCCGGGCAGCACGATAATGTCGAAATCCCCGTCAGCAACTTCCACTAATGGTGCATCCGCCAGTAGTTTTACTCCGCGTGAGCACACGATCGTCAGGCTGCCATCGCTGGCAACGCTTGCAGTCGTGACCTTAATTCCGCCGCGAACCAGCAGATCGATAGTGGTGACCGCTTCGGTCTCTTCACTACCAGGGGCGAGACATACCAGTGCTTGAGCGCTCATACTCACTTTCCTTTCTCTTAACCATTTCAAACAGGCGGGCATTTTCCGGGACGGCGATGCCGTGCGCGCGGGCGCGTTTTAACAAATAACCGGTAATGTAGTCGATCTCAGTATGGCGCAGGGCATGTATGTCTTGCAGCATTGATGAGATATTTTCCGCCGTACTGTCAATCACTTGCTCAACATAATAGCGTAAATCATCTGCTGATGTGTGGTGGCCTTCGCGTTCAATGACCGCCGCCACCTCCTCGCAGATGAGTGCTATTTTTTCAGGATGATGGCGTAACTCTCCATTCGAGCAATCCCATAATGCGGTCAGCGGGTTAATGACGCAGTTGACGGCCAGCTTGCGCCACAACTCAGCGCGAATATTGTTGTGCCAGGCGACGTCCGGCAGCACCTCTTGCAGGACTTCAGCCAGATAACTGAAATCACCGTCTTGTTCACGCGCCGGACCAATGCGCGTTGTTCCCTGAGCGACATGAATGATCACGTTCCCGTCACGGCGTGCCGCGTGGGTTGTGGTGCCCATCAATAGAGGTTGCTTAATGTTATGCAACTCTTCAATCGTCCCCATACCGTTGTGAATCAGCAGAATGGGAGTGGTGTCAGGCAGAATGGAGGCCAGGCCTTTGACCGCATCAGAAACCTGCCAGGCTTTCAGAGTGACAAGCAACAGGTCGCTTTTCGCCAAAAAATCGGGGTCGTTTGCCGTCAGGGATTCATTGAATACTGACCCATCCGTGTCGATCAGGTTAACGCTGCAATAGGGTTGCGGTACGCGTAGCCACCCCTGAACCTCATGTCCATGTTTGCACAGCGTGGTTAGCCAAAGCTGTCCTAACGCTCCACATCCCAGTACGGTAATTTTCATTCTTCCTCCTCACCTGCAACATCACCAGGTGTTAATCCATATCGGCCGTACCCCATTATTGTTCGCAGGTATCAGTACCACGTACAATTAAAGGATACAGCCTAGTATAGCGCTGTCTGTTGTGTAACTTTGCAGGTATTATGCTTCGCATCAAAAATGAAGGGAGAGGAAAAGATGCCATCTTTCGATATTGTTTCTGAAGTTGATCTTCAGGAAGCCCGTAACGCGGTAGATAACGCCAGCCGTGAAGTGGAGTCACGCTTTGATTTTCGTGGCGTTGAAGCGACTTTTGAGCTGAACGAGTCGAATAAGACGATTAAGGTGCTAAGCGAGTCTGATTTCCAGGTCAATCAGCTGCTGGATATTTTACGTGCCAAGCTGCTGAAACGTGGTATTGAAGGCACTTCGTTGGACGTACCAGAAACCTTCGTGCATAGCGGTAAAACCTGGTTTGTTGAAGCTAAGCTGAAACAGGGCATTGAAAGCGCGGTGCAAAAGAAAATCGTTAAGCTGATCAAAGACAGCAAACTGAAGGTGCAGGCGCAAATTCAGGGCGAAGAAATCCGCGTGACCGGCAAGGCGCGTGACGATCTGCAATCCGTTATGGCGCTGGTTCGCGGCGGCGATCTCGGCCAGCCGTTCCAGTTTAAGAACTTCCGCGATTAAGTCGTAATGCCTGATGGCGCTACGCTTATCCGGCCTACAGGTTGCACACGCTATTTGTAGGCTGGATCAAACGATAGTCGCCATCTGGCACTCTTCACGCCTGGCTGATGGCCTGTTCAACCTCAAATCGATTCGTCACTTTGCTGTCGATTTTCACGTAAGCCGAATGCTCTTTCGCAACAATTAACACTTCGCTTATCCCTTCTTTAGCCAGCAGACGCTGCTTAAGGGTGTCATCTGCGGCAATCTCAGGTGGGATTTCCACTCGCAGGCTACTGACATACGGCGGCTCTTTCATTGTGCTTGCCACCAACAACCAAACTGCCGCCAGAAGCGCGCCGGCCAGGAATACCGCCTGACCATCAAACATTTCGACCACCCAACCGCCGAGCGAACCGCCAATCGCCACGCCAAGAAACTGGCTGGTGGAGTAAACGCCCATCGCCGTGCCTTTATAGCCAGCCGGAGACTCTTTGCTGATAAGCGAGGGGAGGAGGGCCTCCATCAGGTTGAAGGCGAGGAAGAATATCTGAACGCCCGCAATCAGCCCCCAAAAACGCACGTTAGCGCTCCACAATACAATCTCTGCGATAAGGATCAGTAACACGCAGGCGAGGAATACGCGCTTCATCCGCCGCTTCACTTCTGCGTAGATGATGAACGGCACCACGGAAACAAAGGACAGCAGCATCGTCACCAGATAAATTTTCCAGTGCTCTGCGGCGGGGAAACCGGCTTTCGCCAGTTGGCCCGGTAAGGCGACGAAAGTGGACATCAACAAAATGTGCAGACACATGATGCCAAAGTTGAGCTTGAGCAGTTTGGGCTCCGCCAGCACTTTGCTGAAGCTGTCTTTTACCATGCCAGATTCGCGGTTCAGCACGTGGCTGGTGCTATTGGGAACGACCCAAATGGTTAGCACGATGCCGGTGGTTGCAAGAGCTGCAATCATCCAGAACAGCGCGTGTAGCCCCAGCGCATGGGTAACGATCGGTCCTAGCACCATCGCAATGGCGAAGGTGATACCAAAGCTGACGCCGATAAACGCCATCGCTTTGGTACGGTTTTGCTCACGGGTTAAGTCGGAAAGCAGCGCCATCACGGCGGCGGCAATCGCGCCAGAGCCTTGCAAAGCGCGACCGAGAATAATGCCCCAGATTGAATCGGAGAGGGCGGCAATCACGCTGCCGAGAACGAACACCGCCAGCCCGCCGACGATAAGCGGCTTACGACCGATGCGGTCAGAAAGCAGACCAAAGGGGATCTGGAAAACGGCTTGCGCCAGACCATAAATGCCAATGGCAAGGCCAATTAGCGCTTCACTGGCACCCTGTAGCGCCATACCGTACGTGGTCAGAACCGGCAGAACCATAAACATGCCAAGCATGCGCAACGAGAATACGGTCCCTAAACCCCAGGTGGCGCGCAACTCACCGGGCGTCATTTTGTAATCGTTCATTCCCACCTCTGTATTAATTTCGCGCCTAGTGTAAAGCGGGGAAGGAGTGCGGTAAACCTCTACGATATGTGGAATTGTGTAGTGGGAAAATTGAAATAATTACAACTGCGACTAATTTACTTGCGATAATTACAGGTGTAGTCTTTTTGTGGTTATTTCTAATGGAAAGAGGGAAAAGGAAAATGGCGATTCCGGGCAATATGTGGATTTATGACGATGGTGGTGCGCTGATTAAGGGTGGGTGTGATGTAAAGGGAAGAGAATACAGTATTGAATTTAAAGGCTTTCATCACAATTTGTCTATTCCCACTGATAACGGTACAGGCAAGCCAACAGGCACACGCCAACATTCACCGATGATGATCGTCAAAGAGTTTGACTACTCTAGCCCGTATTTATACAAAGCTGTCGCTTCTGGTCAGAATCTTAAGTCCGCAGAGATTCGTTGGTACAAAATCAATGATGCCGGTCAGGAAGTTGAATACTTCAATATGTTTCTGGAAGGGGTGCGGATTGTCTCCGTTTCTCCCTCGATGGCTGGTCCAGAGGACATGAATAATAACCATCTTGAAACCATAGAATTACGCTACGAAAAAATCACCTGGAAGCATTGCGACGGGAACATTATCTATACCGACGCATGGAATGACCGGCAGACGGCATAATGGGGGATTGAATGGACACAACTGAAGAGGCGAATGGAACCTATTGGTATCATGGTCACGCTAACGTAACGTCGGGTGAACTGTTTGATTTGATATTCATTGAGCAGTTGGCAGATTCATTAGGTATCACCACGGAAGCTGTTATGCTGGTTTTGATCGGTCAACCATTTATTCCTGTCAAAGGAAAACTATCAGCAGCCACGAACACTCCAGGCACTAGTATTGCATCAATTCTATGTAGAAAACTTCTGAAAGGGGCTCGGTTCCCGTTTGGTTTAAGACTACACGCTCCTATGGGGAAGTTTTCCAAATTGAAGATGGTTCCAACAAACCAAATAGCAACTTACATAGGCCGTTGGGTTCCTTTTGTCGGGCATGCTCAGTTAATCGTGCTTTTGTTCGCGGTGACAAAACATACCCGCGATAAATACAACCTCATCGCACGACCCAAAGATCGCATACATTGGACATCTTTCTGATGAGAAATTATGAAGCTGAAGTTATTGAGTACATCATGAAGAATTACCCAATCAGGGAACGTTGGTTTAGGCCTGGTCTTAAGCAGGTCACGAAAGAATGGACCCTGGAGGATGATTTTCAGTTTATTCCGGAAGATGCATATGATTTTTTAGCTGATTTATTTGAGCATTTTGATATTGAATATTCGAACTTTGATGGAAGGAATTATATTGAACAAGAATACCCTTTCTGGAAAAAAGATCCTCCTGAAATTGAATTAAAGCCTTTGACAGTAGAGATGATTATAGAGTCAGCAAAGGCGGGGAAATGGCTTTATGACTGAATAACATCCCTGCCAATAAAAAAGGGTGCCGGAGGCACCCTTTTCGTATCAGCAGATCTTTACCAGACGTAAGTCAGCAGGTTCTGCGAGTTTGGCACCATAAAGTCAACGGACATCATCACGGAAAGCGCGGTAATGGCGATGATGGAGAAACCGAACAGCTTGCGCGCCCAGACCCTGTCATCTTCCACTTTATAACCGCGCAGCGCCATGCCCAACCACCAGACGCTCACCGCCGCAGCAACAATCAGGTATTTATAACCAGCATAGCCGCCCAGGGTTAGCATCAGCGTGGCGATAGCAAACGCCACGATGTACAGCGTGATATGGTTCTTCGCGACCGAAATACCTTTCACCACCGGCAGTACCGGGATGTTGGCTGCCTGATAATCCTTAAAGCGGAAAATCGCAATCGCGTAAGAGTGCGGCATCTGCCACAGACTGAAAATAGCCAGCAGAATCAGCGCACCGCTATCGAACTCACCTGTTACGGCGCAGTAGCCAATCACCGGCGGCGCAGCGCCGGAGAGTGAGCCAATCAGCGTGCCATAAACGGAATGGCGCTTCATGTACAGGCTATAGACGCCCACATAGACCACGAAGCCCATTACCCCCAGCCAGCAGGCCAGAGGGTTCGCGCCAAACCACAGCAGCATAAAGCCAGCAATACCCAGCAGGGTGGCGTATACCAGCGAGACCGCAGGGGAAATCAGACCTTTAACCAGCACACGGTTTTTGGTCCTCTCCATCTTCCTGTCGATATCCCTGTCGATGTAGTTGTTAAATACACAACCCGACGCCACAACCAGTGACACCCCAACCAACGTGTAGATAAACAGGGGATAATCAATGCTGCCTTTCGAGGCCAGCAGGAATCCCCCAATCACCGAGATCAGGTTGCCAAAGATGATGCCTGGTTTTGTTACTTGCAGGTATTGCTTAAACATCATAATCGCCGCTCTTAGTGCATCATCATGTTGTAGTTAAGGTTCCACATAATCCAGATGGAGCCCACAACCAGGATGGCGATGATTAGCACAGTAAAGACAAAGGCTGTCATGTTCCAACCTTCATCAGATTTGCTATTCATGTGCAGGAAGCACACCAGGTGCACCAGAATCTGTACCACTGCCATTGCCAGAATAGTTCCCAGAATGACGGCAGGAGAGGCAGAACCTGTCATGACCATCCAGAACGGAATAACCGTCAGGATTATCGACAGGATAAAACCTGTCATGTAGGTTTTTACGCTGCCATGGGATGCGCCGCCGCTCTCGTTAGAATGACTCATTACATCGCCCCCATCAGATAAACAACAGTGAACACACAGATCCACACCACATCCAGGAAGTGCCAGAACAGGCTCAGGCACATGATGCGGGTACGGTTAGTACTGGTCAGGCCGCGACGAGCAACTTGCACCATCAGCACCGCCATCCAGATAAGACCGGAGGTGACGTGCAGACCGTGCGTGCCGACCAGCGCGAAGAACGCAGACAGGAAGCCGCTGCGATCCGGGCCCATACCGTTAACAATCAGGTGATGGAATTCATAGAGTTCCATCCCGATGAATCCGGCACCGAACAAGAAGGTCAACGCCAGCCAGGAGATAACCTGGCTCTTGTTGTTCTTGTACATGGCGATCGCCGCCATGCCGTAAGTAATAGAGCTAAATAACAGCAGGAATGTTTCAACCAGAACGAACGGCAGTTCAAAAATGTCCTTACCTGTTGGGCCACCTGCTGTGCCGTTCACCAGAACGGCATAGGTTGCAAACAGAATAGAGAACAGAATGCAGTCGCTCATCAGGTAGACCCAGAATCCGAAGATCTTGGTCTGGCCTGCATCGTGGTGCCCGTGTTCGTGCGCGTGGGCAGTCGCGTGCGTTAAAGTATCAGTTGCCATTTTTCAGCCCTGCCTTAGTAATCTCATCGAAATGCTGGTTTTCCAGTTTTTCGACTTCCGGGACCGGCACGTAGTAATCCACGTCTTCATCAAAGCTTTTCACAATCCAGCTGATGATCATGCCTGCGAAGCTTGCAATCGCCAGCCACCAGATATGCCAGATCATGGCGAAACCAAACAGTGTTGCGAAGGCGGTAATGACGATACCGGCACCGCTGTTTTTCGGCATATGAATTTCTTCATAGTGCGCAGGCTGCTTGTACGCTTCACCTTTTTCTTTCATTTCCCAGAAGGCATCACGCTCATGAACGTGCGGCACAACGGCAAAGTTGTAGAACGGAGGCGGGGAAGAGGTTGCCCACTCCAGCGTACGACCACCCCATGGGTCACCGGTCAGGTCGCGGTTCTGCTCGCGGTCGCGAATAGAAACGAAGATCTGAATCAGCTGGCACAGGATACCCAATGCAATCAGCGCGGCACCGCAGGCGGCAACGACCAGCATCGGATGGAACTGCGGGTCAATCTGCTGGCTGAGGCGACGGGTCATCCCCATAAAGCCCAGCACATACAGCGGCATAAACGCCACGAAGAAGCCGATGATCCAGAACCAGAATGCGCGTTTACCCCAGGTTTCGTTCAGCGTGAAGCCAAACGCTTTTGGCCACCAGTAGGTCATACCTGCGAAGCATCCAAATACGACGCCGCCGATGATAACGTTATGGAAGTGCGCAATCAGGAACAGACTGTTGTGCAGCACGAAGTCCGCACCCGGAACCGCCAGCAGTACGCCGGTCATGCCGCCGACTGAGAAGGTAACGATAAAGCCAATCGTCCACAGCATCGCTGAGTGGAATACGATACGACCCTGGTACATGGTGAACAGCCAGTTGAAGATCTTCACCCCGGTCGGGATGGCGATAATCATGGTGGTAATACCGAAGAAGGCGTTTACGTTAGCGCCTGCACCCATGGTGAAGAAGTGGTGCAGCCAAACAACGAACGACAGAACGGTGATACAGACGGTTGCCCACACCAGTGAGGTGTAACCAAACAGACGTTTACGTGAGAAGGTTGCAGCGATTTCGGAGAACACACCGAAGACCGGCAGAACCAGAATGTACACTTCCGGATGGCCCCAGGCCCAAATCAGGTTGATGTACATCATCATGTTGCCGCCCATATCGTTGGTAAAGAAATGGGTGCCCAGATAGCGATCCAGGGTCAGCAACGCGACGGTAACCGTCAGGATTGGGAAAGACGCGATAATCAGGATGTTCGCACACAGCGATGCCCAGCTAAATACCGGCATCTTGAACATGGTCATTCCTGGCGCACGCATCTTAATGATGGTCACAAAGAAGTTGATCCCGGTTAGGGTTGTACCAATACCGGACAACTGGACTGCCCATATCCAATAATCGACCCCGACGCTTGGACTGTACTCTATTCCCGAGAGTGGCGGGTACGCCAGCCAACCGGTCTGTGCGAATTCACCCACGCCCAGAGACAGGTTAACCAGGATTACGCCGACAACGGTGAACCAGAAGCTCAGGTTGTTCAGGAACGGGAATGCAACGTCACGTGCGCCGATCTGCAGCGGAACCACCAGGTTCATCAGACCGATAACAAATGGCATTGCCACGAAGAAGATCATAATCACGCCGTGAGCCGTGAAGATCTGGTCGTAGTGGTGAGGTGGCAGGAAGCCCGCTTCACCTGCAGAAGCCAGCGCTTGCTGACTACGCATCATGATGGCGTCGGCAAAGCCACGAATCAACATGACGATTGCGACAATGACATACATGATGCCAAGGCGTTTGTGGTCAACCGAAGTTAGCCACTCTTTCCACAGGTAGGTCCACTTACCGAAGTAAGTGATTAGGCCCAGTAAGGCCGCACCACCGATGATAATGGCAGCGATCGTAACCATGACAATTGGTTCATGGAACGGCACTGCATCCAGCGTCAATTTTCCGAACATCGTATTCTTCCTCGGCCCCTTAGTGAGCGGATTCCGCGTGGCTCATGTCCATGCCTTCCATTCCTTCGTGTGCGCTGTGCTCACCTTCGGGTTGGGTCATGTCCATGCTCTTACCGTGAGCCATAAATTTGTTAATAACGTCTTTAAACAAATCTGGTTTCACGTTGGAGAAGTATTCCACCTGGTTGTATTCGCTTGGCACAGCCACTTTTTCGAACGCAGCCATGTCGCTCATGGTGTTCGTGGACTGTTTAGCTTTAGCAACCCATTGGTCGAATTCGGCGCGGTCCTTTGTTGCGATAGCCTTGAACTTCATACCGGAGAAGCCTGGTCCGCTATAGCTTGCGGAGATACCATCATAAGTACCGACTTCGTTGGCGATCAGATGCAGTCGAGTCTGCATACCGGCCATGGCATAAATCTGGCTACCCAGACGCGGGATAAAGAAGGAGTTCATCACGGAGTTGGACGTCACTTTGAACTCAACCGGAGTATTCGCCGGGAAGGCGATTTCATTCACGGTAGCGATACCTTGTTCCGGATAGATGAAGAACCATTTCCAGTCCATGGAAACCACTTCAATGGTAATGGGCTTCTCGTCATGCGCCAGCGGTTTGCTTGGCTCAAGAGCGTGAGTAGTTTTCCAGGTCAGTACTGCAAGGAAAATGATGATTAAGATCGGCACCGTCCAGACCACAGCTTCCACTTTATTGGAGTGTGACCAGTTCGGGCTGTACTTCGCATCTTTATTGCTTGCACGATACTTCCAGGCGAAACCAACAGCCATCAAGATGGCAGGAATAACGACAATCAACATCAGGCCAAATGCCGTCAGTATCAGTGAACGTTGTTCCAGTCCAATCTGTCCTTTAGGGTCAAGCAGCGCAGAATTACAGCCACTGAGTAATGCAGTGCCTGCAATTAATGACAACCATCCCAAACTTTTATTGTATTTCCTGAGTCTCATTTAACGACCTCAATTCCACGGGACCGGGTGGCGTTTAAAGTGTGAGGGCATTTTACGGGAAGGTTACATTACTGTAAACATCCTTGGATCTGTGTTACTGGGTTCTGCCGGGCATGTCACATATGTTGCAATATATGTCGTTTTGACTTTAAGAACCTGTTGCAACATCACGTTATAACGAAAGCGGGCAAGCGGGAGACGTGCTGAGGGCAATTGGTATAACCAATACGAAAATAAAACAATTGTTTAACAATTGATTATCAATAAAAAGACAATTGAAGAACAAAAAATAAATCTGTAGTGGCTGAATCGAGTAAGGGAAATAGTATATATAAAAGGCGTCAATAATTTCCAAATTCTTTGGCGCACAAAATAACAAATAATATTTTTAGTAATTGTTGTTTATTTAGCCGTTATAATTACGCAGGGTGATTACAACGGCGATATTAATGTGGATTTTTACGCCAGGCGGGTTTTGCGCAGTGCCAGATAATCCAGCAATCCACCAAAAACGACCCCGCAGACCGCGACCACTACCGAGATTTCCAGCAGTTCCGGCAGGAAGGAGAAGTTGGTGTAATCCAGCGCGTTCATGGTTAATAGCAGCAGCCAAACCACCAGCAGACAGCAGCCCGCAACCAACGTCATTAATGCCAGGCTGTACGCGCTACGAAATTCCGTGCGCGGAATGAAGCTCTCATTTTGCCAGCTATGTTCCAGAGTCTGACGACAAACCAGCAGCAGTATGAGGCCGGGGATAGCGGCAAACACAGAGAACAAATAAAACGTTGGCCACCCGTGCGCTTCAACAAACCAACCTGCTACCGGGCCAACGTAAACGCGACCAACGGCGGAAAGCGCGGAGAGCAGAGCGAACTGGGTTGCTGAAAAGGACTTATTGCACAGCGTCATTAATAAGGCGACAAACGCTGCCGTACCCATGCCACCACACAGGTTTTCAAAGAAGACGGCGGCGGCCATACTGAACATGTGTTTGTCAGTGATGGACAATAACCAGTAGCCCGCATTTGACGCCCCCTGCAGGATGCCGAAAATCAGCAATGCGCGAAACAGCGAAAGGCGTTGCATCAGGATCCCGCCGTACAGCGCGCCAACGATGGTTGCCAGCAGTCCAAGCGTTTTATTCACCACGCCAACTTCACCCGCATCAAATCCGACGCCGCGGATTAAAAAGGTTGTAGTCAGGCTCATAGCAAAGGCATCCCCGAGCTTATACAGAACGATAAGCAGCAGAATTAGCCAGGCGTTGTTACGACCAAAGAAGTCGCGCAGCGGGGCCACAACCGCTTGCTCCAGCGTTTTGGGCACCGGAATGGCATCAGTCGGTTCGGGCGCTAGCAGGGTAGCGATGATGCAAGGTATCAGCAGCGCCGCCATCAGCCAGTACATTCCTTGCCAGCCCAGCCAGCGGTCGGCCATCCACAGAGCCAGCCCACCGGAAACCAGCATCCCTAAACGATAGCCCAGCACGCTGATAGCCGCGCCGGTACCGCGTTCTTCGGCGGGTAGCACGTCGGTTTTCCATGCGTCAAAGACGATATCCTGCGATGCCGAGCAAAACGCGATCACCACCGCAAGCGCGGCCATCCAGCGTAGCTGCGTGCCAGGCTCCAGAAAGCCCATCGCGGCGATAGAAATCAGTAACAGCACCTGAGTTGCCAGCAACCAACCACGGCGTCGACCTAAAAACGGCGGCGTGTAGCGGTCCATTAGCGGAGACCAGAGGAACTTAAACACGTAGGCCTGGCCGACCAGAGAAAAGAAACCGATGGTTTTAAGATCGATATTCTCGACCGTCATCCATGCCTGAAGCGTACCCGAGGTCAGTGCGAGTGGTAAACCGGAGGCGAATCCCAGTACGAGCAGGATAGCTGAACGTGGTTGCTGAAAAATACGTAAGTAATGACTGGACATGGGCTTCTATAGGCCCGACGAACGCCGGGCCATATGGGCAGAAATTAACGAGCGTTCTGCTTGATGAAATCGTGAACGCTGGTGTCCTGAGACATATCAGCGATGGTATCGGTCAGCACGCTGTTAACGGCGTCAGCGATATTTTTGTTAGAGGCCTGCAGTGCGCCTTCAACAGAATAGCTTGCGCGGTAGTTTTTGGTCATCTTGTTGCCGTTAGCAGCGGTCGCAATGATGGCGATGTCTGCCTTGGTGGCGATGTTATAGCGCACGCTACCCTGGGACACGTCTGCATACAGCTGGCTAACAATGATTTGCAGGTTAACAGCACCGTTTGGCCCAATCATATAACCGCGTGCGGTCATCTGTTTTTCCAGTACTTCTTGCAGCAGGAAGCGCAGATCGCGGGACGCGGTCAGGGTAACAAGCTGGTTGTCACGGGTAACTTTTGCCAGCGCCTGATCCTGACGCTGGTCGGCACCGTTGATGCTAACGGTCACACCCATCAGGCTCGGGTCCTGCTGTGGCAGGGTAATTTTCGGGGAAACTTCAATAGTGGTCGGCGGCGTTGCGCATCCAGCTAACATAAACAGCGCGACAAACGGGACGAGGATTTTTTTAAACATGCCAGGGCTCTCAGCGAATCTAAATTGTATGGTTGGAGAAAATTCCCGCCATCATAACATCGCCAACGATGAGGGGAAGTGGGTAACGCATGTAAATTCATTGTGTTGTCAGTTTTATGTCTTTGTGGAGACCATAAACGGACTTTTTGCAATAAATCGAAGTGAGGATTTAGTGAACTTCATCCATTTGGCTGAGAAAATCAGACAAACGCTAATTTTTTGTTGCTAAGGTGTAATGAAAGCGGTAAAAGCGGCTAGTATTTAAAGGGATGGGTGACATCTCAGCGTTGTCGGAGGAAAAACTTCATGATGATTCGTGAGCAAATAGAAGAAAAATTAAGGGCAGCGTTCCAACCCGTGTTCCTCGAAGTTGTGGATGAAAGCTATCGTCACAATGTCCCGGCAGGTTCTGAAAGCCACTTTAAGGTTGTGCTGGTTAGCGATCGCTTTACAGGTGAGCGTTTTCTGAATCGTCATCGGATGATTTACAGCACCTTAACGGTGGAGCTTTCCACAACCGTTCATGCACTTGCCCTGCATACCTACACCATTAAGGAGTGGGAAGCGTTGCAGGATACGATTTTTGCATCGCCTCCGTGTCGTGGGGCGGGAAGCATCGCGTAAAAACGGATTTGCAACAACCGACGCTTTTCCAGTATGTTGCTACAGATTATGTGAAAACGGCCTGCGGGCCGTTTTGTTTTGTCTGAATTCTGGGGCAGTCGTACAGTATTCAGACAAAAATTAGCCGGGAATTGTGAAAAAAGCCGCAGCAACGCGCGATAACCGTTCTCGACTCATAAAAGTGATGCCGCTATAATGCGCGTCTTATTTTTCGGAATGTCTTCGGGATGATTCTGACGACAGGGAATGTGATTGCTTATGAGAACATCCCAGTTCCGCGAAGCCAACAACCTGTGCTTGCGGAGAAGAGTTGACCGAGCACTGTGATTTTTTGAGGTAACAAGATGCAAGTTTCAGTTGAAACCACTCAAGGCCTTGGCCGCCGTGTAACGATTACTATCGCTGCTGACAGCATCGAGACCGCTGTGAAAAGCGAGCTGGTCAACGTAGCGAAGAAAGTGCGTATTGACGGTTTCCGCAAAGGAAAAGTACCGATGAATGTTGTTGCTCAGCGTTATGGCGCGTCTGTTCGCCAGGACGTTCTGGGCGACCTGATGAGCCGCAACTTCGTTGACGCGATCATCAAAGAAAAAATCAATCCGGCTGGCGCACCGAACTACGTTCCGGGCGAATACAAACTGGGTGAAGATTTTACTTACGCGGTAGAGTTCGAAGTTTACCCGGAAGTTGAGCTGACTGGCCTGGAAGCAATCGAAGTTGAAAAACCGGTTGTTGAAGTCACCGACGCTGACGTTGACGTGATGCTGGACACCCTGCGTAAGCAGCAGGCTACCTGGAAAGACAAAGACGGCGCTGCTGATGCAGAAGACCGTGTAACCATCGACTTCACCGGCTCTGTAGACGGCGAAGAGTTCGAAGGCGGCAAAGCGTCTGACTTCGTACTGGCGATGGGCCAGGGTCGTATGATCCCAGGCTTTGAAGAAGGCGTTAAAGGCCACAAAGCTGGCGAAGAGTTCACTATCGATGTGACCTTCCCGGAAGAGTACCACGCTGAAAACCTGAAAGGTAAAGCCGCTAAGTTCGTTATCAACCTGAAGAAAGTTGAAGAGCGCGAACTGCCGGAACTGACTGAAGAATTCATCAAACGTTTCGGCGTTGAAGATGGTTCCGTAGCGGGTCTGCGCGCTGAAGTACGTAAAAACATGGAACGCGAGCTGAAAGGCGCTGTGCGTAACCGCGTTAAGTCTCAGGCGATCGAAGGTCTGGTAAAAGCTAACGACATCGACGTTCCGGCTGCTCTGATCGACAGCGAAATCGACGTTCTGCGTCGTCAGGCTGCACAGCGTTTTGGCGGCAACGAAAAACAAGCTCTGGAACTGCCGCGTGAACTGTTCGAAGAACAGGCTAAGCGTCGCGTAGTTGTAGGTCTGCTGCTGGGCGAAGTGATTCGTACCAACGAGCTGAAAGCTGACGAAGATCGCGTTAAAGGCCTGATCGAAGAGATGGCTTCTGCTTACGAAGATCCGAAAGAAGTTGTTGAGTTCTACAGCAAAAATAAAGAGCTGATGGACAACATGCGTAACGTCGCTCTGGAAGAGCAGGCTGTTGAAGCCGTTCTGGCGAAAGCGAAAGTGACTGAAAAAGCCACTTCCTTCAACGAGCTGATGAACCAGCAGGCGTAATTCGTCGCTTATTTAGCACGAATTTCGTACGCAAGCCCGTCACCTTTTGGTGGCGGGTTTTTTTTTGTCACGGATTTTGCATGGGAAGAGTGCGAAAACAGCGTTTCAGTGTTAGCGTTACAACAAAAGATTGTTATGCTTGAATTATGGCGATGTCGTACCCATTACAGAGGGACTAGCTGATAATCCGTCCATAAGGTTACAATCAGCACAGCAGGTTTTTTCAAATTTTATCCAGGAGACGGAAATGTCATACAGCGGCGAACGAGATAACTTTGCACCCCATATGGCGCTGGTGCCGATGGTCATTGAACAGACCTCACGTGGTGAGCGCTCTTTTGATATCTATTCTCGTCTACTTAAGGAACGCGTCATTTTTCTGACCGGCCAGGTCGAAGACCATATGGCTAACCTGATCGTGGCGCAGATGCTGTTCCTGGAAGCAGAAAACCCAGAAAAAGATATCTACCTGTACATCAACTCCCCTGGTGGAG
Source organism: Citrobacter sp. Cb080 (assembly GCF_030334745.1). NCBI lineage: Bacteria > Pseudomonadati > Pseudomonadota > Gammaproteobacteria > Enterobacterales > Enterobacteriaceae > Citrobacter > Citrobacter sp. Cb080. The sequence continues at coordinate 79,604 of NZ_JAOWDG010000029.1, forward strand.
TGATCACTGCCGGGATGTCTATCTATGACACCATGCAGTTTATTAAGCCGGACGTCAGCACCATTTGTATGGGTCAGGCGGCCTCAATGGGCGCGTTCCTGCTGACTGCCGGGGCGAAAGGTAAACGTTTTTGCCTGCCTAACTCTCGCGTCATGATCCACCAGCCTCTGGGCGGTTACCAGGGCCAGGCAACGGATATTGAAATTCATGCCCGTGAAATCCTGAAGGTAAAAGGGCGCATGAACGAACTTATGGCGCATCATACGGGTCAATCTCTTGAGCAGATTGAACGTGATACCGAGCGCGATCGCTTCCTCTCCGCTTCTGAAGCGGTAGAGTACGGTCTGGTCGACTCGATTTTGACCCATCGTAATTAATGCCCAGCGCGCAGGTGTACCGCTATAATTACCTGGAGCGGCACAACGCTGACTAGCGTCTTGCGCCTGAGAATGGCATTTGCGTCGTCGTGTGCGGCACAAAGAACAAAGAAGAGGTTTTGACCCATGACAGATAAACGCAAAGATGGCTCGGGCAAATTGTTGTACTGCTCTTTTTGCGGCAAAAGCCAGCATGAAGTGCGTAAGCTGATTGCCGGACCATCCGTGTATATCTGCGACGAATGTGTTGATTTATGTAACGACATCATTCGCGAAGAGATTAAGGAAGTAGCACCGCACCGTGAACGCAGTGCGCTGCCGACGCCGCATGAAATTCGCAACCACCTGGACGATTACGTTATCGGTCAGGAGCAGGCGAAGAAAGTGCTGGCGGTCGCGGTATACAACCATTACAAACGTCTGCGCAACGGCGACACCAGCAATGGCGTCGAGTTGGGCAAAAGTAACATCCTGCTGATTGGCCCGACGGGTTCCGGTAAAACGCTGCTGGCTGAAACGCTGGCACGCCTGCTGGACGTTCCGTTCACTATGGCCGATGCCACCACGCTGACCGAAGCCGGTTATGTGGGTGAAGATGTTGAAAATATTATTCAGAAACTGCTGCAGAAGTGCGATTACGACGTGCAGAAAGCACAGCGCGGGATCGTCTATATCGATGAAATCGACAAGATTTCTCGTAAGTCTGACAACCCGTCCATTACCCGTGACGTTTCCGGCGAAGGCGTACAGCAGGCGCTGTTGAAACTGATCGAAGGTACGGTTGCTGCCGTTCCACCGCAGGGGGGGCGTAAACATCCTCAGCAGGAATTCCTGCAGGTTGATACCTCCAAGATCCTGTTTATCTGCGGCGGTGCCTTTGCCGGTCTGGATAAAGTCATTGCTAACCGTGTTGAAACGGGCTCCGGCATTGGTTTTGGCGCAACGGTAAAAGCGCAGTCTGATAAAGCCAGTGAAGGTGAACTGCTGTCGCAGGTGGAGCCGGAAGATCTGATCAAATTTGGTCTGATCCCTGAGTTCATCGGGCGTCTGCCGGTTGTAGCGACGCTGAGCGAACTGAGTGAAGAAGCGCTGATCCAGATCCTGAAAGAGCCGAAAAACGCCCTGACCAAGCAGTACCAGGCGCTGTTCAATCTTGAAGGTGTTGATCTGGAATTCCGTGAGGAAGCGCTGGATGCGATCGCCAAAAAAGCGATGGCACGTAAAACCGGTGCTCGTGGTCTGCGTTCTATCGTCGAAGCCGCACTGCTTGACACTATGTACGATCTGCCTTCTATGGAAGACGTCGAAAAAGTGGTGATCGATGAGTCGGTGATTGGCGGCCAGAGCAAGCCATTGCTGATTTACGGTAAGCCGGAAGCGCAGCAGGCATCTGGCGAATAATTCATCAATTCATACAGACATTTAATTAATAAGGGGGGATTTTATCTCCCCTTTTATTTTTCCGTAAACATGGCGTTGAATGTGTGGGAAACATCCCCATATACTGACATACATGTTAAAGGTGGTGTGGAGCACAGTCGTACCACCTGATTACCTGGCGGAAACTAAACTAAGAGAGAGCTCTATGAATCCTGAGCGTTCTGAACGCATTGAAATCCCCGTATTGCCGTTGCGCGATGTGGTGGTTTATCCGCACATGGTCATACCCTTATTTGTAGGGCGGGAAAAATCTATCCGTTGTCTGGAAGCGGCTATGGACCATGATAAAAAAATCATGCTGGTTGCTCAGAAAGAAGCGTCAACGGATGAGCCGGGTGTAAACGATCTTTTCACCGTCGGGACCGTGGCCTCTATTTTGCAGATGCTGAAACTGCCTGACGGCACCGTAAAAGTGCTGGTCGAGGGGTTACAGCGCGCGCGTATTTCAGCGCTGTCTGACAACGGTGAGCACTTCTCTGCGAAAGCGGAGTACCTTGACTCGCCTGCTATTGATGAGCGCGAACAGGAAGTGCTGGTGCGTACCGCTATCAGCCAGTTCGAAGGCTATATCAAGCTGAACAAGAAAATCCCACCCGAAGTGCTGACGTCGCTGAACAGCATTGACGATCCTGCACGTCTGGCGGACACCATCGCTGCGCACATGCCGCTGAAGCTTGCTGACAAGCAGTCCGTACTGGAGATGTCCGACGTTAACGAACGTCTGGAATATCTGATGGCGATGATGGAATCTGAAATCGATCTGCTGCAGGTTGAGAAACGTATTCGCAACCGCGTGAAAAAGCAGATGGAAAAATCCCAGCGTGAGTACTATCTGAACGAGCAGATGAAAGCCATTCAGAAAGAGCTCGGCGAGATGGACGATGCGCCGGACGAAAACGAAGCGTTGAAGCGTAAAATCGACGCGGCGAAAATGCCGAAAGAGGCAAAAGAGAAAGCGGAAGCAGAACTGCAGAAGCTGAAAATGATGTCTCCGATGTCAGCGGAAGCGACCGTAGTCCGTGGCTACATCGACTGGATGGTTCAGGTGCCGTGGAATGCGCGTAGCAAGGTCAAAAAAGATCTGCGTCAGGCTCAGGAAATCCTCGATACTGACCATTACGGTCTGGAACGCGTCAAAGACCGTATTCTTGAGTATCTCGCGGTTCAAAGCCGTGTGAATAAAATCAAGGGGCCGATCCTGTGCCTGGTTGGGCCGCCGGGGGTAGGTAAAACTTCTCTGGGACAGTCCATCGCTAAAGCAACCGGACGTAAATACATCCGTATGGCGCTGGGTGGCGTGCGTGATGAAGCTGAAATTCGCGGTCACCGCCGGACCTATATTGGTTCGATGCCGGGTAAACTGATCCAGAAAATGGCTAAAGTGGGCGTTAAAAACCCGCTGTTCCTGCTTGATGAGATCGACAAAATGTCTTCCGACATGCGTGGCGATCCGGCTTCCGCACTGCTTGAGGTGCTGGATCCAGAGCAGAACGTGGCGTTCAGCGATCATTACCTGGAAGTGGACTACGATCTCAGCGACGTGATGTTCGTTGCGACCTCTAACTCCATGAATATTCCCGCACCGTTGCTGGATCGTATGGAAGTGATCCGTCTGTCCGGGTATACCGAAGACGAGAAGCTGAACATTGCTAAACGTCATCTGTTGCCGAAACAGATTGAGCGTAACGCGCTGAAAAAAGGCGAGCTGACGGTCGACGATAGCGCCATTGTGGGCATTATTCGTTATTACACCCGTGAAGCTGGCGTGCGTAGTCTGGAGCGTGAAATTTCCAAACTGTGCCGTAAAGCGGTGAAACAGCTGCTGCTCGACAAGTCGCTGAAACATATTGAGATCAATGGCGACAATCTGCACGACTACCTGGGCGTACAGCGCTTTGACTATGGCCGCGCGGACAATGAAAACCGCGTTGGTCAGGTAACCGGTCTGGCATGGACGGAAGTGGGCGGCGATCTGCTGACCATCGAAACCGCTTGCGTACCGGGTAAAGGTAAGCTGACCTACACCGGTTCTCTGGGTGAAGTCATGCAGGAATCCATTCAGGCTGCGCTGACCGTGGTGCGCGCGCGCGCGGAAAAACTGGGCATTAATCCGGACTTTTACGAAAAACGCGACATCCACGTTCACGTACCTGAAGGGGCGACGCCGAAAGACGGTCCAAGTGCGGGTATTGCCATGTGTACCGCGCTGGTTTCTTGTCTGACCGGTAACCCGGTTCGCGCCGACGTGGCGATGACCGGCGAGATCACCCTGCGTGGCCAGGTTCTGCCTATTGGTGGGTTGAAAGAAAAACTGCTGGCGGCACACCGTGGTGGTATTAAAACGGTCTTAATTCCAGACGAAAACAAACGTGACCTGGAAGAGATTCCGGACAACGTAATTGCCGATCTGGACATCCATCCGGTGAAACGCATTGAGGAGGTTCTGACGCTCGCGTTGCAAAATGAGCCCTCCGGAATGCAGGTTGTGACCGCAAAATAGTGACCTCGCGCAAAGAGCACTAATAAAAACAGGGCTGGCAGGCCATTTCGGACTTGCCAGCCTTTTTTTGTATAGCTAATTTAGATGACGGATTAGGCTTGCCATCATTAACGGGTGTTGTAAGGGCATGGCAGGCCTGATATAACTGCTGCGCGTTCGCACTTTGAAGGATTCAGGTGCGATATAAATTATAAAGAGGAAGAGAAGAGTGAATAAATCTCAACTGATCGACAAAATTGCTGCAGGGGCTGATATCTCTAAAGCTGCGGCTGGACGTGCGTTAGATGCAATTATTGCTTCTGTTACCGAATCTCTGAAAGAAGGTGATGACGTAGCGCTGGTAGGTTTTGGTACTTTTGCCGTTAAAGAGCGTGCTGCCCGTACTGGTCGCAACCCGCAAACAGGTAAAGAGATCACCATCGCCGCGGCTAAAGTACCGGGCTTCCGTGCAGGTAAAGCACTGAAAGACGCGGTAAACTAAGTGATTTCCCCTTTGGGGATGTGACGAAGTACAAGGGCGCATCGACTGATGTGCCTTTTTTATTTGTAATTCCGGTACTTTCTACGCGTTGTGGGCTGACAATTGCCCCTGTTTCTTGTCACAATAGGCCTTTGTACGCAGCGTTCAGGAAACGCTATGCTGCGTGAAGCATATATACTCAAAATCCTTGCCGCCGCTGTGGTGACAACGCGCAGGCGGCTTGAGAGATAACGCGTATAGTCATCTACAGCGGAGTGTGGTTACACCATGATGGACAGCTTACGCACGGCTGCTAACAGTCTCGTGCTCAAGATTATTTTCGGTATCATTATCGTGTCGTTCATTTTGACCGGCGTGAGTGGTTACCTGATTGGCGGGGGCAATAACTTCGCCGCCAAAGTGAATGGCCAGGAGATTAGCCGCGGGCAGTTCGAGAATGCGTTCAACAGCGAACGTAACCGCATGCAGCAACAGCTGGGCGATCAATACTCCGAGCTGGCTGCGAACGAAGGCTACATGAAAACGCTGCGTCAGCAGGTGCTGAATCGTCTTATTGACGAAGCGCTGCTGGATCAGTACTCCCGCGAGCTTAATCTCAACATCAGCGACGATCAGGTTAAACAGGCTATTTTCGCCACGCCTGCGTTCCAGGTGGACGGTAAATTTGATAACAATCGCTACAACGCGATTGTTAATCAGATGGGAATGACCGCAGACCAGTACGCTCAGGCATTACGTAATCAGCTTACTACCCAGCAACTGATTAACGGCGTTGCCGGTACGGACTTCATGCTGAAAGGCGAAACGGACGAGCTGGCGGCGCTGGTCGCACAGCAGCGTATCGTTCGCGAGGCGACAATTGACGTTAACGCACTGGCCGCGAAGCAGTCTGTTACCGAGCAGGAAGTTGCCAGCTACTACGAGCAGAATAAAAACAACTTTATGACGCCGGAACAGTTCCGCGTGAGCTACATCAAGCTGGATGCTGCTGCTATGCAGGAGACGGCCAGCGATGCTGATATTCAGGCTTATTATGACCAGCATCAGGATCAGTTCACTCAGCCGCAGCGTAACCGCTACAGCATCATTCAGACCAAAACGGAAGATGAAGCCAAAGCGGTACTGGACGAGCTGAACAAAGGCGGTGATTTCGCTGCGCTGGCAAAAGAAAAATCTGCTGACATCATCTCTGCCCGTAAAGGCGGCGATATGGGATGGCTGGAAGATTCCACCACCCCGGATGAGCTGAAGAATGCCGGTCTGAAAGAGAAAGGCCAACTGTCAGGTGTGATTAAGTCTTCCGTTGGTTTCCTCGTTGCGCGTCTTGACGACGTGCAGCCTGCGCAGGTTAAACCGCTGAGCGAAGCCCGTGACGACATTGCGGCGAAAGTGAAGCAGGAAAAAGCGCTGGATGCCTACTATGCGCTGCAGCAGAAAGTGAGCGATGCCGCCAGCAACGATAACGAATCCCTGGCGGGCGCGGAGCAGGCGGCGGGTATGAAAGCGGTTGAAACGGGCTGGTTTAGCCGTGACAGCCTGCCGGAAGAGCTGAACTTCAAACCGGTCGCTGACATCATTTTCAATGGTGGTTTGGTTGGTGAGAACGGTACGCCTGGCAGTAACTCTGACATCATCACCGTGGATGGCGATCGCGCGTTTGTACTGCGTATTGCAGAGCACAAAGCTGAAGCCGTTAAACCACTGGCTGAAGTGAAAGATCAGGTTACTGCGCTTGTTAAGCACAATAAAGCAGAGCAGCAGGCGAAGCTTGATGCCGATAAACTGCTGGCGGATCTGAAAGCTGGTAAGGGCGATGAAGCCATGAAAGCGGCGGGTCTGAGCTTTGGCGAAGCGAAAACGCTGAGCCGTACGGGTCAGGATCCGCTGAGTCAGGCGGCCTTTGGCCTGAGCCTGCCGGCGAAAGACAAACCGAGCTACGGCGTGGCGAACGACATGCAGGGTAACGTTGTACTGCTGGCGCTGGACGAGGTGAAAGCCGGTTCTATGCCTGAAGAGCAGAAGAAAGCGATGGTTCAGGGGATTACCCAGAACAATGCGCAGATTGTCTTTGAAGCGCTGATGAGCAACCTGCGTAAAGCCGCAAAAATTAAAGTCGGTGACGCGCTGGAACAGCAGCAATAACCGAGGCTACTCGCAAAAAATTGCAAAAAGTTGTATCAACCAAAGGCCGCTTTCGCGGCCTTTTCCATTTCTGATATTTGCCGTTTGTCTGCCGTTCTGCACCTCGCTATCGTGATTCCACTGTTAACAAACAAGGAGAAAACAGTATGAAACATGGAATCAAAGCCCTGCTTATTACACTTTCATTGACCTGCGCCGGTATGGCTCAAAGCGCACTGGCTGCAGAGCCAGTCGCCAAAAGCCAGGCGACTCAAGCCAAAGCGGATGCTACGGGAGTAGCACAAAGCAAAGCCACGCAACCGGCTAAAGCGAGCGATGATGAAGGCACCAGGGTTAGCATCAACAGCGCTTCTGCGGAGGATTTAGCGCGAGTCATGAATGGCGTAGGTCTGAAGAAAGCGCAGGCGATTGTCAGCTATCGTGAGGAGTACGGGCCGTTTAAAACGGTGGAGGACTTAAAGCAGGTGCCGGGCATGGGGAGTTCGCTGGTAGAGCGCAATCTGGCAGTTTTAACACTTTAATAACTTGCAGAGTGCTGAAAGTTTGCCAGACTGTAGAGGTCATACCAGTTATGACCTCTTACCCTGAAGTGTGTTCCTATAAAAACAACGTAAGGCTCCTGCGCTATGCAAACACAAATCAAAGTTCGTGGTTTTCATCTTGATGTCTATCAGCACGTTAACAATGCTCGCTATCTTGAGTTTCTGGAAGAAGCCCGCTGGGATGGCCTGGAAAACAGCGACAGCTTTCAGTGGATGACCGCACACAACATCGCTTTTGTGGTCGTGAATATTAACATTAACTACCGCCGCCCTGCGGTACTGAGCGACCTGCTGACCATTACCAGTCAGGTGCAACAGTTAAATGGCAAAAGCGGTGTGTTGAACCAGACTATCACCCTGGAGCCGGAAGGACAGGTGGTGGCAGACGCGTTGATTACCTTCGTCTGTATTGATTTGAAAACGCAAAAGGCGCTACCGCTGGAAGGGGAGTTGCGCGAAAAACTGGAGCAGATGGTGAAGTGATGGAAGGAAGCCTGACGGCGCTTCGCTTATCAGGCTTACGGGCGATATTGACCACGGTGAATGTCGAAAGCCGGATAAGGTGCGTGCACCGCCATCCGGCAAAACGATCACTTTAGTCCTGTTTTCTGCTTCATTGCCGCCATCACTGCCGGTTTATCTGCCAGATAATGGTTCAGGCCGTTGGCGCGCAGATTACAGGCCGCGCAGTGACCGCAACCGTCACCTTTGATGCCGTTATAACAGGTCAGCGTTTCTTCGCGTACCAGGTCCAGCTTGCCCCAGTAATCGGCCAGTGCCCAGGTTTCGGCTTTATCGATCCACATCAGCGGGGTTTCAAAGCGGATATCTTTCGCCATTCCCAGGCTTACGGCATGGTTCAGGGCTTTGACGAACTCATCGCGGCAGTCCGGATATCCAGAGAAATCCGTTTCACAAACGCCGGTAATGACTGCCTCCGCCTGCACCTGATACGCGTAAATCGCCGCCAGCGTTAAAAACAGAATATTGCGTCCTGGCACAAAGGTATTGGGAATGCCGTTCGCATCCGGTTCGTAATCGGGTACCGGAATGTTATCGCGGGTCAGGCTGCTGACGGCCAGTTCGCTGAGCAGCGTTACATCAAGTACCTTGTGCGCACGCGCGCCAAGTTTTAAGGCCAGGTCACGTGCGACATCAATCTCAGCGCGATGGCGCTGACCATAATCAAAGGTCACGCAGTGCACTTCATCATACTGATGCAGCGCTTGCGCCAGACAGGTTGTGGAGTCCTGACCCCCACTGAATACAACAACGGCACGTTTCATGGTTTTTCCTGACAAATAACGAAACCCTTATGGTAGCGCCTGGGCGTGTCGCCGACCAGCTTCTTCACGCCGACGGAGGCGGTAGCCAGGCTTCGGTAAATTCAAACCAGCCGCGAGGATTCAGGCGTACGCCGTTCACGCCCGGCGGAGCGCTAATACGATAGTGATAATTGAACAGCGGTGTCAGGGTCGCGTCATGCATCAGCGAGGCGAAAACGTGTTGTAAAGCCGCATGACGATCGTCCTCATCGGCCTGGATTTGCAGGGCATCCAGGGTGGTTTGCAGATGAGTATATGCTGGCGAGCTCAATACATGTGACCAGAGTTGATCGCAGCGCAGCCACTGTTCGAGGGTATATTCAGGTGCTTCGCCAATCAGCCTGTCGCCCATCATCAGGTCGGCCTGGGCTAAAGGATGGTCGCCATCCCAGTTTTTAGCATTATGAAAAATAAGCGTTAATTCACAGCCGAGTAGCGCCAGCGCCTGGCGAAGCTGTTCAGCCATGGCGTGCAATTCTACCGGCAGGTGATAGGTCAGCGTAAGTTTTTCCGGTAGCGGCACGTCGTCCAGTTCATCCCATTGGGGGATCGTCCATCCCGGCAGCAGCGCATTGCTTGGCGTGATCAGGTTTTCATCCACATCAAGCGTTTGTAGCAGGGAAGAGCGGTGGATAATATTGACCAGGCGACGGGCCTGCTGCGTATTCAGCCGCGCGCTTTTTCTGAGCGTGAGATAGCAGAAACCGAGGCTGATCCCGCTGCTTACCTGGCTTAGCATGGGAAGCTCTTCGGGTTTACCAATTGCAATTTGAACCGGATGGCGACAGCTGGTGCCCAAATCCTTGGAGAAAAGCTGCGGGGTTATCCAGTATTCAATGGCTTTTAGTAGCGGATGACTCAGGTGGTAGTGATCGTGACTCTCGATGCGCACCAGGTCTGGGGTAAACAGCGTCAACCGGAACGGACCGGTACCAACAAACGGGAGTTCGGGATGTGCCAGGTGACTGCTGTAGCTTGCCAGACGATGCGCCAGCCAGAAGTCGGGGCGATGCAAAATAAAGGTTAGGCACTGGGGATGCGTTACCTCAATGCGCTTTACGCTGATAAACAGCTTGTTTAACGCGGGTAGCTCTAACAGCTTCAGCAACTGTTGATGTAGCTGTGTGCTGCTGACCGCATCGCCGTTATGCCAGTACAGGGTGGAGCGAATATAGAAATCCCAGCGCTGGCCGTCGGCGGAGATATTCCAGTGGTGGGCTAAATCTCCGCAGGGGCGTTGCGTAATACTGTCGAACCGGGTCAGGCCCGAGAATATTTGTCCGGCGAGGTGTTGTTCTGCGCGACCAGGGAGAAATCCAGGGTGCAAAGGGTCGAGCTGGCGGTAATAGGGGATGCGCAGGGTTGGCGTGTCGTTTTGCCACTGCCCGCCCATAAACGGCTGGAGCAGCGTTCTTAATTCTCCCGGCGCCAACTGAGCCAGCTCCAGTACGCTAAGTTGCTCCCCCTTTTGCAGCGCTTGTTCCATCATAATGCTGCGTAGCGAATCTGGCGTCACCAAAAAGCGCAGCTGCCCGCGTTTCCCACGCCCCGACTGGGCGTGCCACTCCAGCCAGCCAGCATCCTGCGCTTGCTTCAGCAGGGTACGCACGTGGCGCTCGCTGCAAAAACAGCGTTCTGCCAGCTCCCCGACGGTCACCGACTGCGGTTCTCCCGCCGACGGCTGCCACAGGCGTTGGTACTGATTCAGGCGATTCAACAATCTCATATACACGTCATCCTTCAAGCTGCCTCTTTGTTGGCGGCGTTAATTCATCCCAGTCACTGCATGCTCCTGGACGTTCACTCACTTGCCGCCTGGATGCAACTTGAATGATTTTGTGCAATAAACCCGGAACAATTCATTTTATCTATTCACTATTACTTCCGTATATCTCAGGTGATACTGAATCACAAGTTAACCGCGTCACAGTGTGGAGAAAGAAATGGCTCGTCTGGCTGCATTTGATATGGATGGCACCCTTTTGATGCCGAATCACCATTTAGGTGACGAAACGCTTTCAACGCTGGCGCGCCTGCGTGAACGCGAGATCACCCTGACATTTGCCACCGGCCGCCATGTGCTGGAGATGCGCCATATTTTGGGTTCTATCTCACTGGACGCCTTTTTGATCACGGGTAACGGCACGCGCATTCACTCTGTTGAGGGCGATGTATTGCACCGTCAGGATCTGGATCCGACTGTGGCGGATATCGTGTTACATCAGAAGTGGGATACTACAGCCAGCATGCATGTCTTTAATGACAACGGTTGGTTCACCGGACAAGAGATCCCATCGCTGCTACAGGCGCATGTGTATAGCGGATTTCGCTACCAGATCGTCGATGTGAAACGTATCCCGGCTCATCAGGTAACGAAAGTCTGTTTCTGTGGGGATCATGACTCCCTGATCCAATTACGCATTCAACTGAATGAGGCGCTGGGTGAGCAGGCAAATCTCTGTTTTTCCGCGGTTGATTGCCTTGAGGTGCTGCCGGTGGGCTGTAACAAAGGATCGGCGCTGGCGGTACTAAGCGACCACTTAGGTTATTCAATGGCCGAATGTATGGCGTTTGGCGATGCCATGAACGATCGCGAAATGTTAGGTAGCGTTGGGCGCGGCCTGATTATGGGTAACGCGATGCCACAACTGATTGCTGAACTGCCGCATTTGCCGGTGATTGGGCATTGCCGAAATCAGGCGGTGTCACACTTTTTGACGCATTGGCTGGACAATCCGCATCTACCTTATTCCCCCGAATGAGAGATCCCTTCCAGCAAGCCAGACTTCGCGTCTGGCTTTTTTTTATCCCATTAATGGGTGTTCAGAAGCCGGGTGAGTTCCGCTTTCCACTGCGTTAAATCACCGATGTGCGTGTCGAGCCACTGCGGGTTGTAGTAGGTTTCAAGATAGCGTTCGCCGCTGTCGCACAGCAGCGTGACCAGTGAACCGCTTTCTCCTGCATCGCGCATACGGGCGGCAAGTTGCAGCGTTCCCCACATGTTGGTGCCAGTTGAAGCGCCGACTTTGCGGCCCAACTGCGTTTCCAGCCAGTGTGCGGTGGCCACGCTTGCGGCATCCGGCACGCGCAGCATTTCATCGACTACGTCAGGAATGAAGGAGGGTTCGACACGTGGGCGGCCGATGCCTTCGATTTTGCTTCCTACCGGGCTGCGTAACGTTGCATCGCGATCCTGCCAGAAGGGCAGAAAGACTGAGTTTTCCGGATCCACCACCATCAGGCGAGTATCGTAGCCCTGACAACGAATATAGCGGCCAATGGTTGCAGAGGTGCCGCCGGTTCCGGCGCTCATCACAATATGGCGGGGGACGGGGTTGGGCTCGCACTGCATCTGGCGGAAGATGCTGTCAGCAATATTGTTATTGCCACGCCAGTCGGTAGCGCGCTCAGCATAAGTGAACTGGTCCATGTAATGACCGTTCAGCTCACGCGCCAGCTGTTCAGAGGCCGCATAGATTTCACAGGCGCTTTCCACGAAATGACAGCGACCGCCGTAAAACTCAATCTGTTCAATTTTACGCTTCGCCGTACAGGAAGGCATGACGGCAATAAACGGCAGCCCTAACAGTCGGGCGAAATAAGCCTCGGAGACCGCCGTTGAACCGGACGATGATTCAATGATGGTGGTGCCTTCTTTAATCCAGCCATTGCACAATCCGTACAGAAACAGTGAACGCGCCAGACGATGCTTCAGGCTCCCGGTGGGATGCGTGCTCTCATCTTTTAAATAGATCTGAATGCCCGGGAACGCCGGTAGCGACAGACGAATGAGATGCGTATCCGCAGAACGCTGATAATCCGCGTTGATTTCATTGATGGCGTTTTTAACCCAGGAGCTATTCATCATTAATAGATATCCATTTGTCATTTTGTGCCAAGAATAGCGAAAAGCACGGAAAAAATTGTTGCCATTTAGCCTTTAAAATAGAATGTAAGGAGAAAATTCTTCTCTGTGGAGTGGATATGTTAGACAAAATTGACCGTAAGCTGCTTAGCTTACTGCAACAGGACTGCACCCTTTCTTTGCAGGCGTTAGCAGATGCCGTTAATCTGACTACCACCCCCTGCTGGAAACGCCTCAAACGGCTTGAGGATGACGGTATCCTGCTGGGTAGAGTCGCCCTGTTGGATCCAGAAAAACTGGGACTGGGGCTGACCGCGTTTGTGCTGATTAAGACTCAGCATCACAGCAGTGAATGGTATTGCCGCTTTATCACCGAAGTCACCGGTATGCCGGAGGTTCTGGGGTTCTGGCGTATGGCAGGGGAATATGATTACCTGATGCGAGTGCAGGTCGCCGATATGAAAAGCTACGATGAATTTTATAAGCGCCTGGTGAACAGCGTACCGGGCCTGTCTGACGTCACCTCCAGCTTTGCGATGGAACAGATTAAATACACAACTGCGCTCCCTATTGAATAACTCTCCCGGCGCTTATTGCCGGAAATCTTGTCAGGATATAACGCGTGCGATTATTTGCTCAATTAAGCTGGTACTTCCGCCGGGAGTGGCGTCGCTACCTCGGGGCGGTGGCCCTGCTTATCATCATCGCTATCCTTCAGCTTATTCCGCCGAAAGTGGTCGGGATCATTGTGGATGGCGTGACGACTCAACGCTTCACCACCGAGCGACTGCTGATGTGGGTGGGAACAATTGCCCTGATTGCAGTGGTGGTTTATTTGCTGCGCTATGTCTGGCGCGTGCTGCTGTTTGGCGCATCCTACCAACTAGCGGTTGAGCTGCGGGAAGATTATTACCGTCAGTTGAGTCGCCAGCATCCAGAATTTTATCTGCGTCACCGCACGGGCGATCTGATGGCGCGTGCGACCAACGATGTTGATCGGGTCGTATTTGCCGCCGGAGAAGGCGTGCTGACGCTGGTAGATTCGCTGGTAATGGGATGTGCGGTGCTGATCGTGATGTCAACGCAGATAAGCTGGCAGCTGACGTTAATTGCGCTGCTGCCGATGCCGGTGATGGCGTTGATGATCAAACGTTACGGCGATCGACTCCATAATCGCTTTAAGCTGGCGCAGGCGGCGTTTTCCAGTCTCAACGACCGTACTCAGGAAAGCCTGACCAGTATTCGCATGATCAAGGCCTTCGGTCTGGAGGATCGGCAATCGGCATTATTTGCCGCCGATGCCGAAGATACCGGTAAGAAAAACCTGCGCGTGGCGCGCATTGACGCCCGCTTTGATCCCACGATTTATATCGCCATTGGCATGGCTAACCTACTGGCGATTGCTGGGGGAAGCTGGATGGTGGTGCACGGCTCGCTGACGCTCGGCCAGCTCACCAGCTTTATGATGTATCTCGGTTTGATGATTTGGCCGATGCTGGCGCTGGCATGGATGTTTAACATCGTCGAACGTGGCAGCGCGGCGTACAGCCGTATTCGCGCCATGCTGTCTGAAGCGCCGGTGGTGGATGACGGCACTGAACCGGTACCGGAAGGGCGTGGAGAGCTGGCGGTGGCGATTCGTGAATTTTGCTACCCGCAAACGGCACATCCGGCGCTGGAAAATGTGAACTTCCAGCTTAAACCTGGGCAGATGTTGGGTATTTGTGGGCCTACCGGCGCGGGGAAAAGTACGGTGCTGTCGCTGATTCAGCGTCATTTTGATATCACCCACGGCGATGTGCGCTTTCATGATATCCCCTTAACGCGATTACAACTGGATAGCTGGCGCAGCCGGCTGGCAGTTGTCAGCCAGACGCCATTCCTGTTTTCGGATACCGTTGGCAATAACATCGCGTTAGGACGCCCTCAGGCCACGCAGGAAGAGATCGAGTATGTGGCACGCCTTGCCAGCGTTCATGAGGATATTTTACGTCTTCCGCAGGGCTACGACACCGAAGTGGGCGAACGTGGGGTGATGCTGTCTGGTGGGCAAAAACAGCGTATTTCTATCGCTCGAGCGCTACTCCTGAACGCTGAAATCCTGATTCTGGATGATGCGCTGTCGGCGGTAGATGGTCGTACCGAGCATCAGATCCTGCATAACCTGCGCCAGTGGGGCGAAGGCAGAACCGTCATTATTAGCGCCCACCGTTTATCGGCCCTGACGGAAGCCAGTGAGATTATCGTGATGCAGCATGGGCATATTGCCCAGCGCGGCGAGCATGATGCGTTAGTGCAGCAGCCTGGCTGGTATCGCGATATGTACCGCTATCAGCAACTGGAAGCGGCGCTGACTGATGCACCAGAGATAAACGAGGAGGCGGCTAATGCGTAGTTTTGGGCAATTATGGCCGACCCTGAAAAGATTGCTGGCGTATGGCTCTCCATGGCGAAAACAGCTGGCTATTGCGGTAGTCATGCTGTGGGTGGCGGCTGCGGCGGAAGTCAGCGGTCCGCTGCTGATTAGCTATTTTATTGATAACATGGTGGCGAAGAATAATCTGCCGCTGGCGATGGTCGCCGGGCTGGTTGCGGCATATATCGGTCTGCAACTGCTGGCGGCTGGCCTGCATTACGCGCAGTCATTGCTGTTTAACCAGGCAGCAGTTGGCGTAGTACAACAGTTGCGCACCGACGTAATGGACGCTGCGCTGCGCCAGCCGCTCAGCGCCTTTGATACTCAACCTGTCGGGCAGCTAATCTCCCGCGTGACCAACGACACTGAAGTTATTCGCGACCTGTACGTGACAGTGGTAGCAACAGTCCTGCGCAGCGCGGCATTAATTGGCGCCATGCTGGTAGCGATGTTCAGCCTTGAGTGGCGTATGGCGCTAGTGGCGATGGCCATTTTCCCGGCCGTGCTGGTGGTGATGGTGATTTATCAACGCTACAGCACCCCGATTGTGCGCCGGGTTCGCGCTTATCTGGCGGATATTAACGATGGCTTTAACGAAGTCATCAACGGCATGAGTGTTATCCAGCAGTTCCGCCAGCAGGCGCGATTTGGCGAGAGAATGGGCGAAGCAAGCCGCTCGCACTATATGGCGCGTATGCAAACCCTGCGACTGGATGGTTTTTTGTTGCGCCCGCTGCTTAGCCTTTTCTCGGCGCCGATCCTCTGCGGATTGCTGATGCTGTTCAGTTTTACCTCTGGCAGCTCGATCGAGGTTGGCGTGCTGTACGCGTTTATCAGCTACCTCGGCCGTTTGAACGAACCGCTGATCGAGTTGACCACTCAGCAATCAATGCTGCAGCAGGCGGTTGTCGCCGGTGAGCGAGTGTTCGAACTGATGGATGGGCCACGTCAGCGCTATGGTGAAGATGAGCGACCGCTAAAGAGCGGGGACATTGAGGTGGATAACGTTTCATTTGCCTATCGCGACGACAATCTGGTGCTGCAAAATATCAGTCTGTCCGTGCCTTCGCGCAGCTTTGTGGCTTTGGTCGGACACACCGGCAGTGGTAAAAGCACGCTCGCCAGCCTGTTGATGGGTTACTACCCGCTGACGCAGGGGGAAATCCGCCTTGATGGACGGCCGCTGTCTTCACTGAGCCACGGTGCGTTACGTCAGGGCATCGCCATGGTGCAGCAGGATCCGGTGGTGATGGCAGATACCTTCCTGGCGAACGTCACGCTGGGCCGCGATATCTCAGAAGAGCGGGTATGGCAGGCGCTGGAGACCGTGCAACTGGCTGAACTGGCGCGAGGTCTGAGCGAGGGGATTCATACCCGGCTGGGCGAGCAGGGCAATAATCTCTCCGTTGGTCAAAAACAGCTGCTGGCGTTGGCGCGGGTGTTGGTTGAAACGCCACAGGTGTTGATCCTCGACGAAGCGACGGCCAGTATTGACTCCGGTACTGAACAGGCCATTCAGCAAGCTCTGGCGGCGGTACGTGAACACACCACGCTGGTGGTGATTGCACATCGGTTATCGACGATTGTCGATGCGGACACCATTCTGGTGCTGCATCGCGGTCAGGCGGTGGAGCGTGGTACGCACCAGCAATTACTCGCGGCGCAAGGCCGTTACTGGCAGATGTATCAGTTGCAGCTGGCGGGTGAAGAGTTAGCCGCCAGTACGCAAGACGATTCTGTTATCGCCTGATGGCGCGGCGCTTATCCGGTCTGGGGCCAGCACGGTCTCGTAGGCCGGATAAGGCGTTTACGCTGCCATCCGGCAATCAACAATCTGGTGCAAAAATGTAACGCACTATGCACCGTTATAGTGCGTTTTTTCTTTTTCTCTCCCGGAAGTACCCTGAGAACCTGAATCATCCCGCCTTTTTCATTTCTGGCACATCCCTTGCAATATTCCTCTCGTGTATCTGCAGCCACTACTGAATTCTGACTGGAGGGGATCTATGAAGCTGGTTACCGTGGTAATCAAACCGTTCAAACTGGAAGACGTCCGTGAAGCATTGTCGTCTATTGGTATTCAGGGGCTGACCGTCACCGAAGTGAAGGGGTTTGGCCGACAGAAAGGTCATGCTGAGCTGTACCGTGGGGCTGAATATAGCGTCAATTTTCTGCCCAAGGTGAAGATTGATGTGGCGATTGCCGACGACCAACTGGATGGCGTGATTGATGTCATCAGTAAGGCGGCATACACCGGAAAAATTGGCGACGGCAAAATCTTCGTCGCCGAGCTGCAACGTGTGATTCGTATTCGTACCGGCGAAGCCGACGAAGCCGCACTGTAACGTCTGGCACACAGTGATAGGAAACCAAAAAATGAAGATAGCAACGATGAAAACAGGTATTGCTTCACTGGCGCTGCTGCCGGGACTGGCGATGGCGGCACCGGCGGTTGCGGATAAAGCGGATAACGCTTTTATGATGATCTGTACCGCGCTGGTGTTGTTTATGACCATCCCTGGCATTGCGCTGTTCTACGGCGGTTTGATTCGCGGTAAGAACGTGCTGTCGATGCTGACTCAGGTTACGGTGACATTTGCTCTGGTTTGTATTTTATGGGTGGTTTATGGCTACTCACTGGCCTTTGGCGAAGGAAATAATTTCTTCGGCAACTTCAACTGGGTATTGCTGAAGAATATTGCGCTGACGGCGGTAACGGGGAGCTTCTACCAGTACATTCACGTTGCTTTTCAGGGCTCGTTCGCCTGCATCACCGTTGGGCTAATCGTCGGTGCGCTGGCTGAACGTATTCGCTTCTCCGCGGTGCTGATTTTTGTGGTGGTATGGTTAACGCTGTCGTACATCCCCATTGCGCATATGGTCTGGGGCGGCGGCTTGCTGGCTTCCCACGGCGCGCTGGATTTTGCCGGCGGAACGGTTGTGCACATCAACGCGGCGATTGCCGGTCTGGTAGGCGCGTATCTGATTGGCAAACGTGTCGGTTTTGGCAAAGAAGCTTTTAAACCGCATAACCTGCCGATGGTTTTCACCGGTACCGCTATTCTCTACATTGGTTGGTTTGGCTTTAACGCTGGTTCAGCGGGTACGGCAAATGAAATCGCCGCACTGGCCTTCGTTAATACCGTGGTCGCCACCGCTGCAGCCATCCTTGGATGGATCTTCGGTGAATGGGCGCTGCGTGGTAAACCGTCTCTGCTGGGCGCCTGCTCTGGTGCCATTGCGGGTCTGGTGGGCGTAACACCTGCATGTGGCTATATCGGTGTCGGCGGCGCGCTGATTATCGGTGTCGTTGCGGGTCTGGCAGGCCTGTGGGGCGTGACCATGCTGAAGCGTTTTCTGCGTGTGGACGATCCGTGTGACGTGTTTGGCGTTCACGGCGTGTGCGGCATTGTCGGCTGTATCCTGACCGGAGTTTTCGCTGCCAGCTCTTTGGGAGGCGTGGGCTTTGCCGAGGGCGTGACCATGGGGCATCAGCTGCTGGTGCAACTGGAAAGCGTAGCGATCACCATCGTCTGGTCTGGCGTGGTGGCTTTCATTGGCTATAAGCTGGCGGATATGACGGTTGGTTTGCGCGTACCGGAAGAGCAGGAGCGCGAAGGTCTGGATGTAAACAGTCACGGCGAGAACGCTTACAACGCCTGATTCTCAATTTGCCGGATGGCAACGCTTTTGCGCCACCATCCGGTAATTCTCAATTGCGATTACGCATTACCCCTTCCTGTACGGTAGAAGCGACCAGCACACCATCCTGGGTATAAAACTCTCCGCGTACAAAGCCCCGGGCACCGGATGCCGAAGTACTCTCGACGTTATACAGCAGCCATTCATTGATATTAAACGGACGGTGGAACCACATGGAATGGTCAATGGTGGCGATCTGAATCCCTTTTTCCAGGAAGCCAATCCCGTACGGTTGCAGCGCAACAGGCAGGAAGTTCAGGTCTGAGGCATAACCCAGCAGATACTGATGGACGCGCAGATCGTCCTGCAGCACGCCGTTAGCTCGGATCCATACCTGGCGCGTCGGAGGTGCGACGTGACCTTTTAGGGGGTTATGAAACTCGACAGGGCGTACTTCCAACGGACGATCGTTGATAAATTTTTCTTTCAACAGCGGCGGCAGCAAATGCGCCACTGAGCGGGCAATTTCCGTTTCTGATTTCAGCTCATCGGGACCCGGCGCATCTGGCATGGTTTTCTGATGTTCAAATCCGTCTTCCGGTGCCTGAAAAGAGGCAGTCATGTAAAAAATGGGTTTACCATTCTGGATCGCGGCAACGCGGCGCGCGCTGAAGCTGTTACCATCACGCAGGACTTCCACATCATAGATGATGGGCTTTTGGCTATCGCCGGGGCGTAAAAAGTAGCTGTGAAAAGAGTGTACCAGACGCTCTTCCGGTACGGTTTCTTTTGCGGCATATAGCGCCTGACCGACAACCTGTCCCCCAAAAACCTGACGTAACCCTAAGTCTTCACTTTGGCCCCGAAAGAGTCCTTCTTCAATTTTTTCCAGATTTAACAATGTCAGCAAATTTTTCAGTGCCAGACTCATACGTGCTCTCCAGGTGATATCGATGTCGCAGCGAGGTAGGCAGAGTATAACGCAATTTTAAAAGTGGTCCGATGGGTGCAATTGTCTGAATTACTGGCCTATTACAGGCAAAAATAGCTGTCTTGTGCCACACTTAGTCACGTTATGTTTTTGTTAACCACTCTTCTGGCGAGGAAAGTTCTCGCTGGTGCATAGATGATAAGGAGAATTTAATGAAACTCGTGCACATGGTAAGTGGTTTAGCGGTTGCAGTCGCTCTGGCGGCCTGTGCCGATAAAAGCGCTGATATTCAGACACCTGCGCCAAGCCCTAATACGTCAATTTCTGACACACAGTCTAAAATTCAGCAGCCAAATGTCTCCGGTACAGTATGGATCCGTCAGAAAGTGGCCTTGCCACCAGATGCGGTGCTAACCGTTACGCTGTCAGATGCTTCACTGGCCGATGCACCGTCAAAAGTGCTGTCGCAAAAAGCGGTTCGTACTGAAGGTAAACAAGCGCCATTCAGCTTTGTATTACCGTTTAACCCGGCAGATATTCAACCTAACGCCCGTATTCTGCTGAGTGCGGCTATTACGGTAAATGATAAACTGGTCTTTATTACTGATACCGTTCAGACGGTCATCAATCAGGGTGGGACTAAAGCTGACCTGACACTGGTCCCGGTACAGCAAACAGCAGTACCGGTTCAGGCGAGCGGTGGGGCTACTACCACGGTTCCGTCTACTTCACCAACCCAGGTGAATCCATCATCTGCGGTTCCGGCTCCCACGCAGTACTAAGGTCGTTGTAACCCTCTCCGCCTGGAGAGGGTTAGTACACCCAGCGATAGCGCTGTAAATCGATCTGTCCGCTTCCTGAAACCACTATTCCTTCTGCGAGCAACGCCTGACGTTGTCGTTGCAGGTCGGGACCTGTCAGCGAAATGACCCCATGGCGATTGACCACCCGATGCCAGGGCAGGGCGCTGCCTTCGGGGAGACGCTTAAGCACGCCGCCTACCTGACGCGCAGCGCGCGGCGATCCCGCAAGCCGGGCAACATCGCCATACGTGGTGACGAAACCTTCGGGGATTGAAGCGACGATTTGCCAGACACGTTGGGGGAAAGAGTCCTGTATATCCATCATTTATTCCTGCGCTAATCCTCCAGCATAATGCCGAATGGCGAAGGAGTGAAGCCGCATTGCACAAGAAAACAGCATCCGATGCTGGATGGGTTGCAATTACAGGGTGCAGCAGTGATAATGCGCCTGCGCGTTGGTTAACAACGCTCTCAATGGGGGCTCTGTTGGTTCTCCCGCAACACTACTCTGTTTACCAGGTCAGGTCCGGAAGGAAGCAGCCAAGGCAGATGACGTGTGTGCCGGGATGTAGCTGGCAGGGCCCCCACCCAATTCTGCCGTTCGGCAATTTCTCTTCTGTTTATCTTCTTTTCTTTGTCATCGGATCGTCATTTTATTGTCATCAAATACTGTCACTGTGTTTCGGGGATGTTATTTGAGCTTTTGCCGCCGCCATTGGGGTGTAATGACATGGTCTTACATCCGGTGTGTTGTGGCTGACCACAAGGATTTTCTACGATGTCGACCGCTGTATTGAATGTCAAAGTTGATGAGGCGCTAAAAGAAAAGCTTCGCCATTATGCTGAAGTGCATAATGAAAATTTGAGTATCGCCACGGAAAAACTGCTACTAATCGCGTTTTCCGCCATTGAAGAGGTGGGAGTCTCCGCTGAGGATATCGATAGCCAGCATACGGAAGAATCCGTAGTTGACGCACTGACTCCTAAAGAAATCAAAGCATTGCGAAGATTACTGAAGAAGAAAAAATGAAACAACAATCGCTCTCAACCGCCTGTAATTATGGCGAAGCCTGTGAAATGCTGCGCTCCGGTTATGTGAAACACGTTCGTCTGAGCTGGAATGTCGGCAGCGATGAGTTCTTCCGTATTGCCTCCGACTGGTGTGATGCTGGGGCAAAAATTAAGAAAGATGGTGAGAATTTCGTGATTTCCCTGAAGGGTTTTCCGGTTCCTCCTCAGCGGTAGTATTGCCTGGACCTCCTCGTCCATCACGGCATTCAAGAGCGAGTCCTTTAACTCGTCGTTTAGATTATTTTACGCATTTTCCCACTGCTGGCCTGCAAGCGCAGGCTATCCCAAATGGGTTGCAACACTCTGAAGGCGCCACACGCTGTGTCATCCGGCAACGTGAAGGGCATACGCAAAAATCGGTCGAATGCGCCATCAAGGCCGAACCGCGTACCGGTTCCCAACTGAATGCCTGCACTTTCGGCGCGCGTGGCAAAGAGCGTCGCCAGCGTATCAGGCAGTTCAACCCAGAAAGAGAGTCCTCCTTGTGGCTGGGTAAACTGCCATTCCGGGAAATGTGAGTTCATCAG
Source organism: Citrobacter sp. Cb080 (assembly GCF_030334745.1). Taxonomy (NCBI): domain Bacteria; kingdom Pseudomonadati; phylum Pseudomonadota; class Gammaproteobacteria; order Enterobacterales; family Enterobacteriaceae; genus Citrobacter; species Citrobacter sp. Cb080. The sequence goes on from NZ_JAOWDG010000029.1 coordinate 101,666, forward strand.
GCGCGAGCACAGGTCTCGCTGTGATGTGAGTCGGCGTCTTCTGTCAGGAAGAAAGTCCTCGGCGTTATCCAGCAGCCAGCTGGTGGCGAGTTGTTCAAGCACCGGGGAGCCCAAATCGAAGGTGTCGCGGGTTTGGACCAGCGCGGCAATGGTACGCGCCGACGCCCGAATCCAGCCCAGACGTAATCCGCCCCAAAAGCTTTTCCCTGCTGAACCGAGCAGGATGATTGGGGCATCGCGATTGAATGCGGCAAGCGGCGGTGGCGGTGGGGCGTCATACCACAGGTTCACCATGGTCTCATCGACCACCAACGTCGTGCGGGTTCTTTCAGCAATATCCGCCACGACCTGGCGAGTAGCGGTGTCCATACAGCGCCCGGTCGGGTTGTGAAAATCCGGCATCAGATAGGCCATTCTCGGTGCAGTTTGCGCGATGGTGGCGACCAGACCCGCCGTATCCCAACCGTGCTCGGGCAGCGACACGCCGACGGGGCGACATGACGCCCCTTGTATTGCTGCAATGGCCAGCGGATAAGTGGGGTGATCTACCACTACGCGATCGCCGGGGCCGGTGAGTAAACGCAGGATCAGTGCCAGACCGCTGACCGCGCCGTTCACGACCATTATTTCGTCGGGCTGCGTCGGGAGTCCGCGTTCGCAATAATGCCGGGCGATGGATTCACGCAAAACCGACAGTCCCTGCGGTAGATACCCGGAGCTCAGCAGATGCTGCGGCATTGCGAACAGTGCCTGCTGGTAAGCCTGATGAATTTCAGGACCGGCACTCAGCGCTGCCGTGGACAAATCAAGCGCTGTGCCAGTGCTGGTCCGCGTAGGCACATGGCGAATGTGTTCCGGCAGGATCACCCGTGAACCGCTACCATGTCGGCTTTCCAGATATCCCTCCTCACGCAGTTGTGCCATGGCGCTGGCGACGGTGGTTCGGCTGACTTGCAGAACGGCAGCGAGCTCGCGCTCACCGGGCAAGCGGCTATCCAGCGCCAGTCGTCCATCGAGGATCAGCAAACGTAACGCTTCTGCCAACTGTCGCCAGATGGGCGTTCGCGAGGGACTTTCCTGCCAGTGTCCGAGCAGGCGTTGCAAAGACTGGCTTCCGTAACGGCGAGATGACATAGCAGTCCACTTTTTGAAAACTGGACATTAATCATAGTGCCAATTGCGGTGAAGATGAAAGTTATCTGAGAGTAAGAGGGGAAGAACATGCTGCGTCGTTTACTTCAGCTGTTTATTGGGCTGACGCTGTACGGTGTGTCGACGGCGATGTTTGTCCGTGCCGATTTAGGGGCCGATCCGTGGAACGTGTTTCACCTGGGGGTGGCAAATTTACTGTCGATGAATATCGGCGTGGTGATTATTGCCGTGGGTGTGTTGGTGCTTCTGGCGTGGATACCGCTACGCCAGCGCCCAGGGTTTGGCACGTTGAGCAACGTGATTATGATTGGGCTGGCGGCAGATATCGCGCTGCTGGTGATTCCGGGATTTGAATCCCTGCTGGCGCGCAGCGGGCTGCTGGTGTCAGCGGTGATACTGAATGCGTTAGCAACCGCTCTGTACATTGGTGCCGGTTTTGGCGCGGGCCCGCGTGACGGTCTGATGACTGGAATTCACGCGCGTACCGGTTGGCCAGTACGACGAATTCGAACCGCAATCGAAGTGTCCGTGTTGCTTATTGGTTGGCTGCTGGGGGGAACCGTTGGGTTTGGAACGGTGCTGTATGCACTGGCTATTGGGCCGCTGATTCAAATTTGCCTGCCATGGTTTTGCCATCAGCCACAGGCGCGTATTCGCATCAGGAATGCGCCTGGGGCACGATCGCCTGCTGGCGACTAAACTTAACCTCGACTGACGCGGCCGGAATCGGCTTGCCGCGCAGTACACTTCGGAGGTTTTTCTCATGAAGTATGTTGATGGCTTTGTGGTTGCCGTACCCGCTGAAAACAAGGAGGCGTACATTGCGATGGCGGCAAAAGCAGCTCCGCTTTTCAAGGAGTTCGGTGCATTGCGCGTGGTGGAGTGCTGGGCAGATGATGTCCCCGACGGCAAACTGACCGATTTTCGCATGGCTGTGAAAGCGCAGGATCATGAAGAAGTGGTATTCAGCTGGATTGAATACCCTTCCAAAGAGGTCCGCGATGCGGCGAATCAGAAGATGATGTCCGATCCCCGTATGAAGGAATTCGGTGAATCTATGCCATTTGATGGCAAGAGAATGATCTACGGTGGATTTGCGCCCATTATGGAAGAGTGATGTGACTGGCTGTGCGGCGTGCCGCCAGCCATCTCACCATCAACAGCCATGCTAAAGCCGTTTTTCTGCCCACAGAATAAATTCCGCTTTCGGCAGCGCTTTACTGTAGAGCCAGCCCTGACCGTACTGCACGCCGTGCTGGCGTAGCCAGGCTTCCTGATTCTCGGTTTCAATACCTTCTGCCACCATCTCCAGCTTCAGCGTTTTCGCGATCTCGATGATATGCGGCGTGACGTTGTTGTACTCCAGCGCATCGACGAACGATTTGTCGATCTTCAAGATATCCACATCCAGATCCTGCAAATAGCTAAGACTTGAATAGCCGGTACCAAAGTCATCAATATAGATCGAATGGCCTGCCTGTCGGTATTTAGTAATAAACGGCGCGCTATTTTTTGGGTCGGCAAATTCGCGTTCGGTCAGTTCCAGCGCGATTTGTGCAGGCTTAAGTTGCCAGTGGTTCACCTTCTGGCTTAACAGAGCAGGAAGTGTTTCGGAGGTCAGATCGGCTGACTCAAGGTTAATGGATATATGCTGGTGGGGATATTGACGCAGCCATTTTCCTAAATCGTCAAATACGCTTTCAATAATCAAACGGGTGAGCGGCTCTGAAAGCCCGGTCTCTTGCGCCAGTGCGACGAAAATCTCAGGCGACAGATAGCTCCCGTCGGCCTGTGGCCAGCGAGCCAGCGCCTCTGCCCCGACCACTTTCCCCGTTTTGAGCGAGATAATCGGTTGGTAGTAGACCTTGATATCCCGATGCTGGATAGCGTCCTGCAACTGGTGATGAGGGGACTGCAAACGGCGCAAAATACGCAGAATAAAGGCTGCGGTGAGTAAGCCGAGAAGGATCCCTGCCGGCAGCCAGATTAGCGCTTGTCGGTGCCAGCTTTTTTGCAAAGGTACAGTGGATGCCCAGGTTACAACCGTAATGCCCAGTTCGGGGAAGGGGCGGGCGTTATAAATACTGCCGTCTTTCTGCAGATGGGTAATCGAATGCTCTAGTTGCACATGTTGTAAAACATCCGGTGGCAGATCGGTGCTACTGGCTACCACCGTGTTACGCGCGGTACCAAGGATAGCGACTTCAATCGGCCATGAGCCAAACGGGATGACATCAATAAAAGAACCGGGATCGATCATCACGACGTAATGCTTGCTACCTAATGCCGCCATAAAACGCTTGATGCCCAAATCGTTTTGCATGGTCAACCATGCGTGGTAGCCATCGGGCGTGATTTTCATTGCAGGAGGAAACGCGGCTGCCCGGCTTCTTTTTTCCAGGGATGAGCATTGTGGAACGTTATCTTTGAGGTACAGCACTTCCTGAATATAGCGATAGCTATATGACAAACGACGCATTTCAAGCAGATGCTCTTCACTACAAGGTTCACCCTGAAAAGCTTCAATATGGCGCAACGCTTTTTTGGCCTGTTCACCTACGCGTTCCGTACGTAATGCGACTCGGGTTGAGAACATATCGAGCTCATCGATAAATTTCGTTTCGACCTGACGATGCGCCAGCCACAGGCTTAAACCTACGGGCGCGAGGATGGAAAGAAACAGCACCCCAGTCACCAGGCTTATCAGATGTCGTGTTATCACAGTGATATCCTTATTAACACAGCGTAGGGAAAGTATATCCGAAAGCCGAAAAAGCTATTCGATTGGCATCATATATTTACGGCCACTTATCATCCCGTTTAACTCTTAATCGCGTAAACCAGGTTGTGATTTATACAAGAGTGGTGTATTTTGATGGTTATGTTATAACGTAACAAATTGAGGTTACCATGAAGCCGGATATTCATCCTTTTTACCGTACTGTGGTGTTTCACGATACCAGCGCCAATGAATTTTTTAAGGTCGGCTCGACCATTAAAACGGAACGTGAGATTGAGTTTGAGGGGAAACTTTACCCGTACGTGACCCTGGATATCTCTTCCAAATCGCATCCGTACTATACCGGGAAACAAAAAACCTTTGATAATGAAGGCAGTGCAGCACGTTTCCAGAAACGTTTTGGTCATTTTATTGGCACTAAGCGAGGTTAAGATGCAGGTACTCAATTCACTTCGTAGTGCAAAACAGCGTCATCCTGACTGCCAGATAGTGAAACGCAAAGGGCGTTTGTACGTAATCTGCAAAACGAATCCGCGCTTTAAAGCTGTTCAGGGTCGTAAAAAAAGACGTTAGTTTCTTTACCAACATTTCAGGGATTAAAGTGCGTTTCCTTCATCGGGACGCACTTTTTTATCTGCGTTGAGATGTGGTTACTGGCTGGTCTGGGGGCGGGTTAGCGTAAAGACATCGTAAAACGAGAGTTCACCCTTACGCGATATCATCTTTTGCAGCTGCGCTTTATGTTCGCTATCGACGGAAGGTGAGTGCAGGATGGTATCGATGAGTGAAGGGGGGACAAAGCGCGTGTTATACCATTCCCCGTTATAGCAAACTCTGAAATCCAGTACGTCGATATCTTCAAAGCGGTATCGCGGCGCAACGTCGAAAAAGAAAAACGCGTTGAGTATGACGAACAGAACCACCAGCAGCCATACTGAATCGACTAACGTTTCTGACTGCAGCATCACCGCCAGCGTGGCAAACCACGCAACATACATGCCGATGAACAAGCCGGGATGTTTGCGAATAAAGCTGATGCTAAAGCGCGGTTTGTTGTCGCGCTTTTCGCGAATATTTAAGTCGTCGATGGTTTCGGTAAGCAGGCGCTGTATTTCTGTCATCTCTTGCCTTTGTGGTGTCTGCGATATTCAGATGCGATCGCCCTATTTTAAAAGGGGATACCTTGTGAAGAAAGTAACAGATTAACCACAATTTAGCATAACAGTTACATTTAAGATCACAGCGTTTTGATAATCCTGGCGGGATTGCCCCCAACCACGCAGTTTGCCGGAACGCTTTTCGTGACCACCGCGCCCGAGGCCACAACCACGTTATCACCCAACGTTACGCCAGGGTTTATCACTGCGCGTCCACCTATCCAGACGTTGTGGCCAATAGTCACGGGTTTGCCGAGCTCCATGCCACTGTTTCGCTCGGTGGCATCCAGCGGGTGGGTGGCGGTATAAATATGGACTCCTGGGGCTAACATGCAGTTGTCGCCAATATGGATTGGGCAGACGTCGAGCATAACGCAGTCGAAGTTGGCGTAAAATTCTTTACCGAGATAGATGTTATAGCCGTAATCACAACGAAAAGAGGGTTCAATGTAAGCCCCTTCGCTCTGGCCCAACAGCTCATGCAGGATGGCTTGTCGCGCATTTTTTTCATCGGGAGCGGTGAGATTGTAGCGATGGGTCAACTGACGAGCGCGTAGTCGGTCGTGGCGCAATGTTTCATCCGCCGGGCGATAAAGTTCACCGGCGATCATTTTTTGCTTTTCATTACTCATTACGAATTTCCTGTGTACTGGAGGTCATTTCAACACAGTAAAACGCAATGCAAACAAGGGGAACGTTCCCATTTCTTCGTTGTGATCGTAGTCACGTGATTTGATTTAAATAACCATTGTAAATACGAAAATGGTCAGCCAGACAAATGTACCGCTATACCTGACTTAACCCGTGAGCAATTAGCGAATGAATTTCCAAACAGAAGTTGGAATCTTGTCGTAGAGCTTATTCATAGTCAATTCAGCAAGGCGGTGATCTGCTGCTGAGTAAAATACAGCCAGTTCGTTGTCGGACAATTCATATTTATTTTTTTCAATAACGCGCTCAAGTGTGTCAATTGTCTGACAACGTCGCAGGCGCATCAAATAATCAGTTTTAGTTAATGGTTTATCGGACATAAATCTTACCTATGATTGTAATAATTTTTAACAAGACAAACTAACAGGATTAGCCCTGGTGGCATTGACAAAACAGCGAAACAGTCGATTACCTGACTTCCGCCATTTCTGCAGATCCTGCGTATTAATACCATAACTGCTGAACAACATAAAAGTGTCATCCAGGTATTCATCTATCTGCGCGACCAGCTTATTGTCCTCATTGTACTTAATTTTATAATTAAGTGCGAAGGTTGCAATATGCTCTATCAGTTCATTGAGCTGCAAGCTGGTGGCAGAGGTAGGGTCATTAACCCAGCCATGGTTACTTTGTTCAAGGTTTGCAAGACAGTCATGATACAGGGTTTCGCAGAGAAATTTAAGCTGCGCGATATCATGTCTTTTGGGTGAGTATTCATCCATAACGCATCCCCTTCTTCGTGGCTTAAACTAACCGAACACCTTCGGGATGGATACAACAGACTACCTGGAACTTGCCCGCGACTCCTGATGATTTAACTATAATCTAGTCTAAAAAAGATTTCATCGTCATATCACGAAAAATTACAATTATGCAAACTTATGATGTCAGGTCATTTTTACATTTTAACAGATAAATGCGGTTATTCGGAATCGGACAATTTCTTTATTCTTCGGGCAATCATCGAGTTATCTTGATTAGGTTTAGCAACGAAAGGTAACAATCGACAATGTGAACCGCTTACCAGGAATAATCTTAATATTTATTAAAGTAAATAAGAACTCTCAATGATTTTTAAGAATAGCCTTTAAGGCTACAGGGATTATATCGCTTATTTACCCTGGAGAAAATAAACGAAATAGCAATAAGTGATTTTTATGATTTTTCCAGAAAAAAGGCCGCTTGCGCGGCCTTATCTTTAGAGATCTATCAATGATGGTCTACTGAGTGGCTATGCTCAAGATCTTCACTTTTGCGGCTAAAGCGGCGGCGTACCACCACAAAGAACACCGGAACAAAGAAGATAGCCAACACGGTTGCCGTCACCATCCCGCCCATTACGCCAGTACCAACGGCGTTCTGCGCGCCGGAGCCTGCGCCGGAGCTGATAACCAGCGGCATTACGCCCAGAATAAAGGCCAGCGATGTCATCAGGATCGGACGTAAACGCATGCGGACCGCATCCAGCGTCGCCTCTATCAGACCTTTACCCTCTTTATCCATCAAGTCTTTGGCGAATTCGACGATAAGTATCGCGTTCTTCGCCGACAACCCAATGGTTGTGAGAAGGCCTACCTGGAAGTAAACGTCGTTGGTCAGGCCGCGGAACGTTGCCGCCAGCAATGCACCGATAACACCTAACGGTACCACCAGCATGACGGAGAACGGAATTGACCAGCTCTCGTACAATGCCGCCAGACACAGGAATACGACAATCAGTGAAATGGCATACAGAGCAGGGGCCTGGTTGCCGGACAGTCGTTCCTGGTAGGACATACCGGTCCAGTCATAGCCGATACCGGATGGCAGTTTGCTGGCCAGTTCCTCCATCATTGCCATGGCTTCACCGGTACTTTTACCCGGTGCGGCCTGGCCTAAGATTTCCATGGAAGGCAGACCGTTATAGCGTTCCAGACGCGGTGAACCATATTCCCAACGTGAGGTAGAGAAGGCGGAGAACGGTACCATCTGTCCATCGCTACCGCGGACATACCAGTTTCCAATATCTTCCGGCAACATACGGTATTTCGCTTCAGACATGATGTAAACTTTCTTCACACGACCACGGTCGATGAAGTCATTTACGTAGCTTCCGCCCCATGCTGCACCCAGCGTTGTATTAATATCACTAATGGATACACCCAGAGCCTGCGCTTTTTCCTGATCGATATCGATCTTGAACTGTGGCGTATCTTCCAGACCGTTAGGATGTACGCCGACTAACAGATCAGGATGTTTCGCAACTTCACCAAACAGCTGGTTACGCGCCTGGGTTAGCTTCTCATGACCTAAACCTGCCTGGTCAATCAGCTGGAAGTCGAAACCGGTCGCGGTCCCTAATTCCGCAATCGCTGGCAGGTTAAAAGCGAAGACCATCGCGTCTTTAATCTGCGAGAATGCGCCCATCGCACGTTGAGTAATTGCCTCAACCTTGTTCTCCTCGCCTGGACGTTCACTCCAGTCTTTCAGAGACACGAACGCGATACCGGTGTTCTGACCACGTCCTGCAAAACCGAAGCCGTTAACGGCAAACACCGATTCAACGTTCGCTTTTTCTTTGGTCAGATAGTAATCCGTCATTTCGTCCAGCACCTTCTGGGTACGCTCTTGCGTTGCACCCGCTGGCAGCTGAGCCATTGACAGGAATACCCCCTGGTCTTCATCCGGCAGGAACGAGCTTGGCAGACGAACAAACAGATAGGCCATACCCACGACGATGATCAGATACAGCGCCAGATAACGACCGGTGCTGCGCAGAATTCCGCCCACGCTGTCGGTGTAATGGTGCGTGCTCTTATCGAACATGCGGTTAAACCAGCCGAAGAAACCTTTTTTGCCTTCTCCGTGATCGCCTTTAGCAACCGGTTTGAGCATGGTCGCACACAGGGCAGGGGTCAGAATCAATGCCACCAGGACTGATAACGCCATCGCCGAAACAATGGTGATGGAGAACTGACGGTAAATTGCACCGGTAGATCCCCCGAAGAAGGCCATCGGAATAAATACCGCTGACAGCACCATAGCGATACCAACCAGTGCGCCCTGAATCTGGCCCATCGATTTACGCGTTGCTTCCTTCGGCGGTAGCCCTTCCTCAGCCATTACACGTTCAACGTTCTCGACCACAACGATGGCGTCATCCACCAACAGGCCGATGGCGAGCACCATCCCGAACATCGTCAGCGTGTTTATCGAGAAGCCGAAAATCGCAAGGACGGCAAACGTACCCAATAGCACCACCGGCACGGCGATAGTCGGAATCAGCGTCGCGCGGAAGTTCTGCAGGAACAGATACATTACCAGGAACACGAGGATGATGGCTTCCGCCAGCGTTTTCACTACTTCGTGAATAGAGATTTTCACGAACGGCGTGGTGTCATACGGGTAAACGATCTTCAGACCTGACGGGAAGAACGGTTCCATCTTCTTCAGTTCATCGCGGATAGCGTTTGCAGTGTCTAGGGCGTTAGCGCCTGTCGCCAGCTTGATACCCAGACCGGATGCCGGTTTACCGTTGAACTTCGCAATGATGTCGTAGTTCTCGCCACCCAGTTCTACTTTCGCTACGTCACGCAGACGCACCTGGGAACCGTCCTGATTCACTTTCAGCAGAATTTTGCTGAACTCATCGGCGGAGGTTAGACGGGTTTGCGCGATGATCGAAGCGTTAAGCTGCTGGCCTTTCACCGGCGGCGTACCGCCTAACTGACCGGCTGCAACCTGGGCGTTCTGCGCTTTGATGGCGCTGATCACATCAACCGGCGTCAGCTGGAAGTTATTCAGTTTGTTCGGATCCATCCAGATGCGCATCGCGTACTGGGAACCGAACAGCTGAACATCACCCACACCTGAAGTACGGCTGATGGCATCCTTCATGTTGGCGCCCACGTAGTCGGAAATATCCTCCTGCGTCATGGTGCCGTTGGTGTTGATTACGCCGACAACCATCAGGAAGCTACTGGATGATTTCTCAACGCTCACACCCTGTTGTTGTACTTCCTGCGGCAGAAGCGGCATTGCCAGCTGCAGTTTGTTCTGCACCTGTACCTGCGCGATATCCGCATCAGTACCAGACTGAAAGGTAAGCGTGATCTGCACGGTACCCGTGGAGTCACTGTTTGAGGACATGTACATCAGGTTATCGATACCGTTCATATTCTGTTCGATAACCTGCGTAACAGTATCCTGTACTGTTTTGGCATCAGCGCCAGGGTAGGTCGCGGAGATCGTCACTGCTGGCGGTGCAATAGTCGGATATTGCGCTACCGGCAATTTGAGGATCGCGAGCCCCCCTGCCAACATGATGATAATGGCGATCACCCACGCAAATATTGGGCGATCGATAAAGAAATTAGGCATGTCTTAACGGCTCCTGTTTAAGTTAAGACTTGGACTGTTCAGGCTGGCTACCGCTTGCAGCTTGCTGGTTGTTATCAGCGGTGATTTCCTGCGCTTTTACCTGCGCGCCAGGACGTACTTTTTGCAGCCCAGTGACAATCACGCGGTCGCCCGGTTTAAGTCCATCAGTGACTAACCATTTGTCGCCAATCGCTTGTGCGGCGACAATTTGACGGGTTTCAACTTTGTTGTCTGCACCGATAACCAATGCACTGGCATCGCCACGCGGTGTGCGGGTAACGCCTTGCTGTGGAACCAGTAATGCAGTTGGGTTAGTCCCTTCTTCCAGACGAGCACGGACGAACATACCCGGCAGTAAGGTGTGATCCGGGTTAGGGAAGATTGCGCGTAACGTAATCGACCCGGTGGTTTGATCTACCGTGACATCAGAAAATTCCAGCGTACCGGACTGCGGGAATTTAATGCCGTCATTGGTCACCAGTTCGACTTTCGCTTTACCGTTTTCCTGCTTCAGCGTGCCGTTGGCCAACTCTTGTTTCAGGCGCAGGAAATCGTTGCTTGACTGCGTCACGTCCACATAGATGGGATCCAACTGCTGAACGGTTGCCAGTGCGGTTGCCTGACCGTTTTGCACCAGAGCGCCTTCAGTAACGGATGATTTACCAATGCGGCCGCTGATCGGCGACGTCACTTTGGTATAAGCCAGATTGATGCGTGCAGTTTCTACCGCGGCTTTCGCGGCGACAACGGAGGCGTTCGCCTGTTGTGCGTCTGCCAGTGCACTATCGTAATCCTGTTGACTGATGTACTTAGTACCCAACAGTTTCTGATAACGTTTGACCGTCAGTTGAGCGATATTTGCTGCGGCTTGTGCTTTTGCCAGATCGCCTTTTGCGCTTTCATAAGCGGCCTGGTAAGTAGCAGGATCAATCTGATAGAGAGATACACCCGCTTCGATGTCACCACCTTCCGTGAAATTACGCTTCAGGATAATACCGCTAACCTGAGGACGAACTTCTGCAATGCGATACGCACTGGTGCGACCCGGGAGTTCGGTTGTTATCTGTAGAGGTTCAGTTTTGAGCGTAACAACTCCAACCTCTGGCATCTGCTGGCCCCCTTGTTGGGCCTGTTTGTCGTCACATCCTGTTAGCGCTAAGCTGCCTGAGAGCATCAGAACGACTGCCAGAGGCGTTAACCCTCTGTTTTTGTTCATATGTAAACCTCGAGTGTCCGATTTCAAATTGATCAATGGCTGAAAGCCCATAAACCCATTGCTGCGTTTATATTATCGTCGTGCTATGGTACATACATTCACAAATGTATGTAAATCTAACGCCTGTAAATTCACTGACCTATGGCACGAAAAACCAAACAACAAGCACAGGAAACTCGACAGCACATTCTCGATGTCGCTCTGCGTTTGTTTTCGCAACAAGGGGTATCATCCACCTCGCTTGCGGAGATCGCAGCAGCCGCTGGTGTCACGCGCGGCGCGATCTATTGGCATTTCAAAAACAAATCGGATTTATTCAGTGAAATCTGGGAGCTAGCAAAACCTAACATTGATGAGTTAGAGACTGAGTATCAGGCAAAATTCCCCGACGATCCACTATCAGTATTAAGAGAAATTTTAATTTACGTTCTTGAAGCTACCGTGACAGAAGAACGCCGACGTTTATTGTTGGAAATTATATTCCACAAATGCGAATTTGTCGGGGAAATGGCCTCAGTTCAGCTAGCTCAACGCAGTCTGTGTATTGAAAATTACGACCGTATCGAACAAACATTGCGGCACTGCATGAACGCCAACATGCTGCCGGAAAATCTGAACACGCGTCGCGTGGCGGTGCTGCTGCGTAGTTATGTTACCGGAATTATCGAGAACTGGTTATTTGCCCCTGAATCTTTTGATCTGAAAAAAGAGGCTCGGGAATACGTCGCCGTGCTGCTTGAGATGTGTCTTCTCTGCCCAACCTTGCGGGTTAACGTAGCGGAAACCTGTTAACTCTCTGGGTCTGTACCAGGAATTCTCCTGGTCATTTTGCCTCCTGCTATTCTGCCGGTCACAGCCGTGATATTCTTGCCGCTTGACTATTTTCGGTCACTTTTCCGGTTCAGAAACCTTCATTCTCATGACTATGTTGCAGCTCTATAAACGTTCACAGCATCTTATTGCTATTACCATTCTTTTCTTCATTCTATTGCTATCCTGCCAGTCATCTGCATTTGCGCGGGCGCAACAGAGTGGTGAACTGCCGACGAAAGCGGATATTCAGAGCCAGTTAGACACGCTGAATAAACAAAAAGATCTCTCCGCACAGGATAAGCTGGTTCAACAGGATCTCATCGATACCATTGCCACGCTGGATAAAATCGATCGTGTGAAGGATGAAACCGTACAGCTTCGGCAAAAAGTTGCCCAGGCGCCGGAGAAAATGCGTCAGGCGACGGATGCGCTAAATTCGCTTAGCGATGTCGATAATGACGATGAAACGCGAAAAACGCTGAGTACGCTCTCCTTACGACAGCTTGAGTCGCGCGTGTCGCAGGTCCTGGATGACCTGCAAAGCTCGCAAAACGATCTGGCCGCTTACAACAGCCAACTGGTATCGCTGCAGACACAGCCAGAGCGCGTACAAAATGCGATGTACACCGCGTCGCAACAGATGCAGCAAATCCGCAATCGACTCGATGGCACCACTGTGGGAGAGGCGGCTTTACGCCCCAGCCAGCAGGTGCTGCTGCAGGCGCAGCAAGCGTTGCTGAACGCGCAGATCGACCAGCAGCGTAAGAGCCTCGAAGGGAATACCGTTTTGCAGGATACCCTGCAAAAACAACGCGATTATGTGACGGCGCACAGTAACCGCCTTGAACACCAGCTCCAGCTCCTGCAAGAGGCGGTGAACAGCAAACGACTGACGTTAACCGAAAAGACGGCACAGGAAGCGGTAACGCCGGACGAAGCCGAGCGTATTCAGTCCAATCCGTTAGTGAAGCAGGAGCTTGATGTTAACCATCAGCTCAGCCAGCGCCTGATTGCCGCGACTGAAAACGGCAACAGCCTGATGCAGCAAAATATCAAGGTCAAAAACTGGCTTGACCGCGCGCTGCAATCCGAACGCAACATTAAAGAGCAGATCGCCGTTCTGAAAGGCAGTCTGCTGCTGTCGCGCATTTTATATCAGCAACAACAAACGCTGCCGTCGGCGGATGAGCTTGCCGATATGACCAACCGGATCGCCGATTTGCGTCTGGAGCAGTTCGAAGTTAACCAGCAGCGCGATACGTTGTTCCAGAATGATGCGTTTGTCGCCAAACTGGAAGAAGGGCACAGCAACGACGTTAACCCTGAAGTCCATGATGCCCTGCTGCAGGTCGTGGATATGCGTCGTGAACTGTTGGATCAGCTAAATAAGCAACTGGGCAACCAGTTGATGATGGCGATTAATCTGCAAATCAACCAGCAGCAGTTAATGAGCGTGTCGAAAAACCTGAAAGAGATCCTCACGCAGCAAATCTTCTGGGTTAACAGTAACCGTCCGATGGACTGGGACTGGATCAAAGCCTTCCCGCAAACCCTAAAAGACCAGTTTAAGTCGATGAAAATCACGGTGAACTGGGAAAAAGCCTGGCCCGCCGTATTTATTGCGTTCCTGGCAGGGCTGCCGCTGCTGCTTATCGCCGGGTTAATCCGCTGGCGTTTGAAGTGGCTGAAGGATTATCAGGCAACATTAGCCGCCGCGGTGGGGAACCTGCGCAATGACAGTCAGCTTAATACGCCAAAAGCGATTCTGATCGATCTCATCAGAGCCTTGCCGGCGTGTCTGATTATCCTCGCGGTGGGTCTGATTCTGCTGACTATGCAACTGAATATTAGCGACCTGCTGTGGGCGTTCAGTAAGAAGATGACCATCTTCTGGCTGGTGTTTGGTCTGTGCTGGAAGGTGCTGGAAAAAGATGGCGTGGCGATACGTCATTTTGGCATGCCAGCGAAGCAGACCAGCCACTGGCGTCGCCAGATTGTGCGTATTAGCCTTGCGCTGTTGCCGCTTAACTTCTGGTCGGTCATTGCTGAGCTGTCGCCGCTTAATTTGATGGACGATGTGCTTGGCCAGGTGGTCATTTTCCTCAACCTGCTGCTGATCGCCTTCTTGGTATGGCCAATGTGCCGCGAAAGCTGGCGTGACAAAGAGTCGCATGGTCTGCGTCTGGTCACTATTACCGTGTTGTCTATTATTCCGATTGCATTAATGGTGCTGACGGCGACAGGGTATTTCTACACCACGCTGCGCCTGGCGGGCCGCTGGATTGAAACGGTTTATCTGGTTATCCTCTGGAATCTGCTGTACCAGACGGTGCTGCGAGGGTTGAGCGTAGCGGCTCGTCGTATCGCCTGGCGTCGTGCGTTAGCGCGTCGTCAAAACCTGGTGAAAGAAGGGGCCGAAGGCGCAGAGCCGCAGGAAGAACCGACTATTGCGCTGGAGCAGGTTAACCAGCAAACGCTGCGTATAACCATGCTGGTGATGGTTGCCCTGTTTGGTGTTCTGTTCTGGGCCATTTGGTCTGATTTGATCACCGTGTTCAGCTATCTCGACAGCATAACGCTCTGGCATTACAACGGCACCGAAGCGGGTGCGGCAGTGGTGAAAGACGTCACCATGGGCAGCCTGTTGTTTGCGATTATTGCGTCAATGGTCGCGTGGGCGCTGATCCGCAACTTACCCGGCCTGCTGGAAGTGCTGGTGCTCTCGCGACTGAAGATGCGCCAGGGGGCTTCTTATGCGATCACCACGATCCTGAATTACGCCATCATCGCCATCGGTGCGATGACGGTCTTCGGATCGCTCGGCCTTTCGTGGGATAAGCTACAGTGGCTGGCCGCTGCTCTCTCGGTTGGTCTTGGTTTCGGCTTGCAGGAAATTTTCGGTAACTTTGTTTCCGGTCTGATTATTCTGTTTGAACGCCCGGTACGCATCGGCGATACCGTGACCATCGGTACGTTCTCCGGAACGGTCAGCAAGATCCGTATCCGTGCCACCACCATTACTGACTTCGATCGTAAAGAGGTGATCATCCCGAACAAAGCATTCGTGACGGAGCGTTTGATCAACTGGTCGCTCTCCGATACCACCACGCGTCTGGTGATCCGCATTGGCGTGGCCTATGGTTCGGATCTGGACAAAGTGAAGAAGGTGCTGTTGCAGGCGGCGACAGAACACCCGAAAGTGATGCACGATCCGGAGCCTGCAGTGTTCTTTACCGCCTTCGGCGCCAGCACGCTGGATCATGAGCTGCGTTTATACGTGCGTGAATTGCGCGATCGTAGCCACACGGTTGATGAACTTAACCGGGCGGTCGATCGTTTGTGCCGTGAAAATGACATTGATATCGCCTTTAACCAGCTCGAAGTTCATCTGCATAACGCGAAAGGTGACACCGTGACCGAGGTTAAGCGTGACATCATTAAAGGTGATGATCCGACGCCTTCGGTAGGTTAACAGAAATAATCATCAGGCCTGCGAGCTTCGATTCATTCGTAGGCCTGATAAGTGCAACGCCATCAGGTTTTCAGTTACCGCTCTTTTTTAGATAAAGAGAGCAGTTTCTTCTCGTAATCCTGCTTCACAATCTCCAGTGCTTTCAGAACTGTTTCAGGCTCCATCTGATTCTCTTCAAGCAGGACAATCAAATCGACGGCCAGTTTGACTTCATCTGGGGCGTTCTCTAATGACATAAATTCTCCGGGGATTAGCGGGTTAAACGCGCCAGCATGTTATCTATTCTTGCCAGTGCATGACGACAGCGTGCCAGTCGTGCTTCGAATGCCTCTACTTCGCGATGCAGTTTTTGCTGTTCTTCAAAGCCCGTAACCTGTGCCAGGCGTTCTTTACGTTCACGCGTCATTTCAACCAGGCGGCGCTCAAACTCCTGGTGTTGAACTCGCTTACGCTGCCAGCGCGCCAGACCAGGAGAGGCGCAGTCCCACTCCCGGAGCGACCAACTGGCGGTTTCACGTGAAATCGCCTCTAACTGTGAGGCAAGGTGTTCCGTAAGCCAGGTAATTTGTGGTAGTTGTTGCTGTTCAACTGCGCGACGTAGAGCAGTGAGATTATCATCAGCTTCATCCAGACAGGCCTGTAGCAACGTGCTGCGGGTGTGAAACAGATGCCTGTCAAAGCGGGCGCTAAGCGTGGCATGGTGTGCCAGTGGGGCACAACGCTGCCGCAAGCGGTTAAGCTGGTTTTCGAGCGTCTGAAGCAGCATGACGGTTTTCACGACAACACTCCGATGAAAATGAGAACTGTTATGATAAAGTAGCGATTCTCTGTGTTAAGTATTCATATTATGCAACGCATTATTCTAATCATCATAGGCTGGATAGCGGTAGTGTTAGGAACGCTGGGCGTTGTATTGCCTCTGTTGCCGACAACGCCGTTTATCTTGCTGGCCGCCTGGTGTTTTGCTCGCTCGTCGCCGCGTTTTCACGACTGGTTGCTGTACCGTTCGTGGTTCGGCGGGTATCTGCGCCACTGGCAAAAACACCGCGCGATGCCGCCGGGAGCAAAGCCGCGCGCTATTTTGTTGATCCTGGTAACGTTTAGTATTTCACTGTGGCTGGTCAATATGATGTGGGTACGCGGCCTGCTGCTGGTTATTCTCGCCTGTTTACTGATTTTTATGTGGCGGATCCCGGTGATTGATGAAAAACAACAAAAGCAGTAAAGCGCAATAAACGCTGTTGCAATTGTCTCTCACAGCCAGTAAATTCGACCGTTTTCGAGCACAGGCGCAGGTGGTCAAAGGTTAAGCAAATATAACCTTGGCTCTTATACAGACACAAAATCATTCAAGATACGTCGAGGATGAAGTGTATAGTGCGCCGTGAAGTAATACTGTATTAATCAGGCACAAACTTATGACCGCGACTGCACAGCAGCTTGAGTTTCTCAAAAATAGCATCAAAAGCATCCACGATTACCCAAAACCGGGCATTCTTTTTCGTGATGTCACCAGTTTACTGGAAGACCCGAAAGCCTACGCCCTCAGTATTGAATTGCTGGTTGAACGCTACAAAAATGCGGGTATCACTAAAGTGGTTGGTACCGAAGCGCGTGGCTTCCTGTTTGGCGCGCCGGTAGCGTTGGGTCTGGGCGTTGGTTTTGTTCCGGTACGTAAACCCCGTAAGCTTCCGCGTGAAGTTATTGCTGAGAGCTATGAGCTGGAATACGGCACCGATCAACTGGAAATCCACGTTGATGCCATCAAACCTGGCGATAAAGTCCTGGTTGTGGACGACCTGCTGGCAACCGGCGGCACGATTGAAGCGACCGTGAAACTGATCCGCCGTCTGGGTGGCGAAGTGACCGATGCTGCATTTATCATTAACCTGTTTGATCTGGGTGGCGAGCAGCGTCTGGAAAAGCAGGGACTGACCTGTTATAGCCTGGTTCCATTCCCGGGCCACTAATTTCGGGATATCTTATCTCGGCAGATTAATACCGAGACACACAACCTCGCCGTCGCTGCGAGGTTGTGTTAGCATTATCCCCCTGTGAATCCACCCTCCAGCCTTTCAGAGCCTGCCAATGAGTTATCAGGTCTTAGCCCGAAAATGGCGCCCACAAACCTTTGCTGACGTCGTCGGCCAGGAACATGTGCTGACGGCACTGGCGAACGGCTTGTCGTTAGGGCGTATTCATCATGCTTATTTGTTTTCCGGCACCCGTGGCGTCGGGAAAACGTCAATCGCCCGTTTGCTGGCGAAGGGATTAAACTGTGAAACCGGCATCACCGCTACGCCGTGCGGCGTGTGTGATAACTGCCGTGAAATCGAGCAGGGGCGCTTTGTCGATTTGATTGAAATCGACGCCGCCTCACGCACCAAAGTCGAAGACACCCGTGACCTGCTGGATAACGTCCAGTACGCGCCAGCGCGCGGTCGCTTTAAGGTCTATTTGATTGACGAAGTGCACATGCTGTCGCGCCACAGTTTTAACGCCTTGCTGAAAACGCTCGAAGAGCCGCCCGCACACGTTAAGTTCCTGCTGGCGACCACCGATCCGCAGAAGCTGCCGGTGACTATCCTGTCGCGCTGTCTGCAATTCCATCTTAAAGCGTTGGATGTCGAACAGATTCGCCATCAGCTTGAGCATATCCTCAAAGAAGAGCATATCGCCCATGAGCCACGTGCGTTGCAACTGCTGGCTCGCGCCGCGGACGGCAGCCTGCGCGATGCGCTGAGCCTGACCGATCAAGCGATCGCCAGCGGCGATGGTCAGGTCTCGACCGACGCGGTCAGCACCATGCTTGGTACGCTGGACGACGACCAGGCGCTTTCGCTGGTTGAAGCGGTTGTGGCTGCGGACGGCGAACGCGTTATGACGCTGGTGAACGATGCCGCCGCGCGCGGTATTGAATGGGAAGCGCTACTGGTTGAGATGTCGGCTCTGCTGCATCGTATTGCCATGGTTCAGCTTTCACCTGCCGCGCTCGGCAGCGATATGGCCGCCATTGAACAGCGTATGCGCGAACTGGCGCGAATCGTCCCGCCAACCGATGTGCAGCTTTACTACCAGACCCTGTTAATCGGGCGCAAAGAACTGCCGTATGCGCCGGACAGGCGAATGGGCGTTGAAATGACGCTGCTACGTGCGCTGGCTTTTCATCCGCGCATGCCGCTCCCGGAACCTGAAGCCCCGCGACAGTCTTTTGCCCCGGTCGCCCCCACTGCGGTGATGAACCCGACGCAGGTGCCGCAGCAGCCTGCGGCAGCGCAACAGCAACAGAATGTACCGCTCTCCGATGCTACCAGCCAGGTGCTGGCGGCACGCAGCCAGCTGCAACGCGCTCAGGGAGCAACCAAACCAAAAAAGAGTGAACCGGCAGCCGCTTCCCGCGCGCGGCCGGTGAATAATGCTGCGCTGGAAAGACTGGCTTCGGTGTCGGAACGTGTTCAGGCGCGTCCAGCGGTCTCTGCGCTGGAAAAAGCGCCAGCGAAGAAAGAAGCGTATCGCTGGAAAGCGACCAATCCTGTTGCAGAAGTCAAAGAGGTCGTCGCTACGCCGAAAGCGCTGAAAAAAGCGCTTGAGCATGAAAAAACGCCAGAACTGGCGGCAAAGCTGGCGGCTGAGGCCATCGAACGCGACCCGTGGGCTGCACAGGTAAGCCAGCTCTCGCTGCCTAAACTGGTGGAGCAGGTGGCGCTTAATGCCTGGAAAGAAGAGAATGGCAACGTGGTTTGCCTGCACCTGCGTTCCACGCAGCGACACCTTAACTCCAGCGGCGCGCAGCAAAAACTGGCCGAAGCATTGAGTTCCTTAACGGGGTCAACGGTTGAATTGACCATCGTTGAAGATGATAATCCAGCGGTGCGCACGCCGCTGGAGTGGCGTCAGGCCATTTATGAAGAGAAACTCGCGCAGGCGCGTGAGTCGATTATTGCGGATAATAACATTCAGACGCTGCGTCGTTTTTTCGATGCGGACCTGGACGAAGAGAGTATTCGCCCCATTTGATCGTCAGCCATTACGGTTTGACGGTCGTCATCCCTTAACGTGATTGAGAGAGAAGCCTATGTTTGGTAAAGGCGGTCTGGGTAACCTGATGAAACAGGCCCAGCAGATGCAAGAAAAAATGCAGCAGATGCAGGAAGAAGTCGCCAAGCTGGAAGTGACCGGCGAATCTGGCGCGGGTCTGGTAAAAGTAACCATCAACGGCGCGCATAACTGCCGTCGTGTGGAGATCGATCCAAGCCTGCTGGAAGACGACAAAGAGATGCTGGAAGACTTGGTTGCTGCGGCATTCAACGACGCCGCGCGCCGTATTGAAGAGACGCAGAAAGAGAAGATGGCCTCTGTTTCCTCCGGAATGCAGCTGCCGCCTGGCTTTAAGATGCCGTTCTGATGCAAACCAGCCCGCTGTTAACTCAGCTTATGGAAGCGCTGCGCTGTCTGCCGGGCGTTGGCCCGAAGTCTGCGCAGCGCATGGCGTTCACGCTGCTTCAGCGCGATCGCAGCGGCGGGATGCGTCTGGCGCAGGCGTTAACGAAGGCGATGTCGGAAATCGGCCACTGTGCCGATTGCCGCACATTCACAGAACAGGACGTCTGCAACATCTGCTCGAACCCGTGTCGCCAGGAAAACGGTCAGATTTGCGTGGTGGAGAGTCCGGCGGACATCTACGCCATTGAGCAAACCGGGCAATTTTCCGGACGTTACTTCGTGCTGATGGGACACCTGTCGCCGCTGGACGGTATTGGTCCTGATGATATCGGGCTGGATCGTCTTGAGCAGCGGCTGGCATCTGAGCAAATCAGCGAACTGATCCTGGCGACCAATCCCACGGTCGAAGGAGAGGCGACCGCCAACTATATTGCTGAGCTTTGCATGCAATATGACGTTGAGGCCAGCCGTATCGCCCATGGCGTTCCGGTTGGTGGCGAGCTGGAAATGGTCGATGGCACCACGCTGTCGCACTCTCTGGCAGGACGACACAAGATTAAATTCTGAACAAACGGAGGCCGCGACGGCGGCTTCCGCTTGAAATCCTTTCCGCTTGTCCCCATTTCACCCTCAACCTGTTTTTACCATTGAAAATGGCATTGTTGAGGTAGACCTACATGAAAGGACAAGAAACTCGTGGTTTTCAGTCAGAAGTAAAACAGCTTCTGCACCTGATGATCCATTCTCTGTATTCCAATAAAGAAATCTTCCTGCGTGAGCTTATCTCTAACGCCTCGGATGCGGCAGACAAGCTGCGTTTTCGCGCACTGTCTAACCCGGACCTGTATGAAGGTGACGGTGAGCTGCGTGTGCGTGTTTCCTTCGATAAAGATAAGCGTACGTTGACCATTGCCGATAACGGCGTGGGGATGAACCGTGATGACGTTATCGATCATCTGGGGACCATTGCGAAATCCGGTACTAAATCTTTCCTTGAATCCATGGGATCCGATCAGGCAAAAGACAGCCAGTTGATCGGCCAGTTCGGGGTTGGCTTCTACTCTGCGTTCATCGTGGCGGATAAAGTCACCGTGCGTACCCGCGCAGCGGGCGATAAACCGGAAAACGGCGTGTTCTGGGAATCTGCGGGTGAAGGTGAGTACACCGTTGCCGACATCACCAAAGACGATCGCGGCACCGAAATCACGCTGCATCTGCGCGAAGGCGAAGACGAGTTCCTTGATGACTGGCGCGTACGTTCCATCATCAGCAAATATTCCGACCATATCGCGCTGCCGGTAGAGATCGAAAAATCCGAAGAGAAAGACGGCGAGACCGTAGTTTCCTGGGAAAAGATCAACAAGGCGCAGGCGCTGTGGACCCGTAACAAGTCGGAAATCAAAGACGACGAGTACAACGAATTCTACAAACATATCGCGCACGACTTCACTGATCCGCTGACCTGGAGTCATAACCGTGTGGAAGGTAAGCAGGAGTACACCAGCCTGCTGTACATCCCGTCTCAGGCTCCGTGGGATATGTGGAACCGCGATCACAAGCATGGTCTGAAACTGTACGTTCAGCGCGTGTTCATTATGGACGACGCCGAGCAGTTCATGCCGAATTACCTGCGCTTTGTGCGTGGCCTGATAGATTCTAACGATCTGCCGCTGAACGTTTCTCGTGAGATCCTGCAGGACAGCACCGTCACCCGTAACCTGCGTAGCGCGCTGACCAAACGCGTACTGCAGATGCTGGAAAAACTGGCGAAAGACGACGCGGAAAAATACCAGACCTTCTGGAAACAGTTCGGCCTGGTGCTGAAAGAAGGCCCGGCGGAAGACAACGCTAACCAGGAAACGATCGCTAAGCTGATGCGCTTCGCGTCCACGCACACTGACTCCTCCGCACAAACCGTGTCGCTGGAAGACTACGTGTCGCGTATGAAAGAAGGGCAGGAGAAAATCTACTACATCACCGCAGACAGCTATGCGGCGGCGAAGAGCAGCCCGCACCTGGAACTGTTGCGTAAGAAAGGCATCGAAGTGCTGCTGCTTTCTGACCGTATCGATGAGTGGATGATGAACTACCTGACCGAGTTCGACGGTAAGGCATTCCAGTCCGTAGCCAAAGCTGACGAGTCCATCGACAAGCTGGCGGATGACGTTGACGAATCGGCAAAAGAAGCGGAAAAAGCGCTGACGCCGTTCGTTGAGCGCGTGAAAATCCTGCTGGGCGATCGCGTAAAAGAAGTGCGTCTGACTCACCGTCTGACCGACACGCCGGCCATCGTTACCACCGATGCGGACGAAATGAGCACCCAGATGGCGAAACTGTTCGCAGCTGCTGGCCAGGCCGTACCGGAAGTGAAATATATCTTTGAACTCAACCCGGACCACGTGCTGGTCAAACGCACAGCGGATACCCAGGACGAAGCGCAGTTCAAAGAGTGGGTTGAACTGCTGCTGGATCAGGCGCTGTTTGCTGAACGCGGCACGCTGGAAGATCCAAACCAGTTCATTCGTCGTATGAACCAGTTGCTGGTGTCCTGATAGCCGTAAGGTAATGCCGGATGATGCTAACGCGTGTCCGGCTTACACCATCTCGTCGATCCCTGGCCGGATACGGTGTTTACACCGCGATCCGGCATTTTCTCTCCTCATTTTTAATTTTCCCATCGTTAACCGTTTCAGCGTCGGGCGTCTTCCTTGAGCCAATTGCGTGATGGTGGTATCGTTTAGCGCTTTTTAAAAAATATCGACAACCTTTAAGGGGATTTTCGTAATGCGTATCATTCTGCTTGGCGCTCCGGGCGCGGGTAAAGGAACTCAGGCTCAGTTCATCATGGAGAAGTATGGTATTCCGCAAATCTCCACCGGTGATATGCTGCGTGCTGCCGTGAAATCTGGCTCCGAGCTGGGCAAACAAGCGAAAGACATCATGGACGCCGGTAAGCTGGTGACTGATGAGCTGGTGATCGCGCTGGTAAAAGAGCGTATTGCTCAGGAAGACTGCCGTAATGGTTTCCTGCTTGATGGCTTCCCGCGTACTATTCCGCAGGCTGATGCCATGAAAGAAGCAGGTATCAACGTGGACTACGTTCTTGAATTCGACGTTCCGGACGAGCTGATCGTTGACCGTATCGTGGGTCGTCGCGTACACGCTGCTTCTGGCCGCGTTTACCACATCAAATTCAACCCGCCTAAGGTTGAAGGCAAAGACGACGTGACCGGCGAAGAGCTGACCACCCGTAAAGACGATCAGGAAGAGACCGTACGTAAGCGCCTGGTGGAATACCATCAGATGACCGCTCCGCTGATCGGCTACTACTCTAAAGAAGCGCAGGCGGGTAACACCAAATACGCGAAAGTTGACGGCACCCAGGCTGTGGCTGACGTTCGCGCAGCGCTGGAAAAAATCCTCGGTTAAGTTTTAGCGCAGTCAATGCCGGATGGCGGTGTAAACACCTTATCCGGCCTACGATTTTATGTAGGCCTGATAAGCGCAGCGCCATCAGGCAAATTCTCGTCTTACCTTTCACAGCAATTAGTTCTTCTTTATCGCTTTTCCGCTACAATTATCAACAATTTGAATCGATAAGAGGCGGTAATGCGTCAGACGAAAACCGGTATCCTGCTGGCAAACCTCGGCACTCCCGATGCCCCAACCCCCGAAGCCGTTAAGCGCTACCTGCGCCAGTTTTTAAGCGATCAACGCGTAGTCGATACGTCACCTGCGCTGTGGTGGCCGCTGCTGCGTGGTGTGATTTTGCCGCTGCGTGCGCCACGCGTGGCGAAGCTGTACCAGTCAATCTGGATGGAAGACGGTTCCCCGCTGATGGTCTACAGCAAGGCGCAACAGCAGGCGCTGGCACAACGTCTGCCAAATACGCCTGTCGCGCTGGGGATGAGCTACGGTTCACCGTCGCTTGAAAGCGCGGTCGATGAACTGCTGGCAAGCGGAGTTGAACACATGGTGGTGTTACCGCTGTACCCGCAATATTCCTGTTCTACCGTGGCGGCAGTCTGGGATGAACTGGCGCGAATCTTAGCGCGTAAACGCAGTATTCCTGGTATCTCATTTATTCGTGATTACGCTGATGACAGCAGCTACATTGATGCGCTGGCCAAGAGCGCCCGTGATTCGTTTGCTCAACATGGTGAACCCGATTTGCTGCTGCTTTCCTATCACGGCATTCCGCAGCGCTACGCCGATGAAGGCGATGACTACCCGCAGCGTTGTCGCGATACGACTCGTGAGCTGGTTTCAGCGCTTGGCTTGCCGCCGGAAAAAGTGATGATGACCTTCCAGTCTCGTTTTGGCCGTGAACCGTGGTTGACGCCATATACCGATGAAACGTTAAAAATGCTGGCGGAGAAAGGGACCCGACATATCCAGGTCATGTGTCCGGGCTTCGCGGCTGATTGTCTCGAAACGCTGGAAGAGATAGCGGTGCAAAACCGGGAGATTTTCCTTGAGGCAGGCGGTAAGCAATATGAGTATATTCCGGCGCTGAATGCCACACCGGAACATATCGAAATGATGGTTAAACTGACCGCAGCCTACCGTTAAAGCTGCGCTCTGAAGTAACGCGCGCCCTCCCGCAACGCATCGTCGGCGGTTTTCATCATCCGCGAATAGTGCAGGAAGGCGTGCAACGTACCGGGGTACATTTTGTACTGGCAGGGCTGCTGATGCGCCTGTAGCGTCTGGAACAATAAGCGGCTGTCGTCAATCAGCGGATCAAACTCCGCACCGGCGATAAAGCACGGCGGCACGTCGCGCGTCAGGTCGTTATTAAACAGGCAATAGTATGGTGATTCACGATCGTCGGCGCTACGCAGGTACGCCTTTTCGTACATCTGCAGATCCTCGCGGGTTAAACCATCCCAGGCGCCGCCCATTAGCCGTCGGCTCAGTGAATCCTGCAGGCCGTAAAGCCCATACCACAACAGCACGCCAGCCACCTTGCCGCAGGCAATTTGTTTATCCCGCAACCACAACGCGCTGGCAAGCGCCAGCATGGCCCCGGCGGAATCGCCCGCAAAACCAATATGATTCACATTAAGGGAATAATCGCCAGCGTGCTGATAAAAGTACTGACAGACGGCGACAATCTCTTCGATGGCTTGCGGGTAGCGGGCCTCTGGCGCAAGCGAATAGTCGATGCCAATTATCGTGCACTGCGTATAGCGCGCCAGTAAACGCATAATGCGATCGTGGGTATCCAGATTACCGAGAATAAAACCGCCGCCGTGCAGGTAATATAGCGTCGCCTGGCTATGGGGCAGCGGAGCGTAAATTCGTGTGGCAACGGGGCCGCATGCGGTGGAAATAACGCATTCTCGGGTATTCATCTGTGGGGCATCAGCATTCCACAACTGCCGTTCATGAATGTAGTGTTTACGCTGGGCCACAAAGTCATCGGCAGCGGGCCACGGTGGCAAATCTTCGCGATGAAAATTCACCACACTTTTCATTTCATCCGAAATGTTGTCGAGTACGGGGATCTTGTTTTCCGGCTTCATAAAGCGCTCCTTGTGAAGGTGAGTTATTGTAGAAATTCATCCCGGATAAACTGCGATCTCACCGTCCGATATTGAAACTCAGCGCCGCATCGCATGCGCAGCGGGGAATGTGCTACCATGCATCGCTCAGCTAACCACCCGTAAAATCGACCATGAAATTTCCCGGTAAACGTAAATCCAAACACTATTTCCCCGTCAGCGCGCGCGATCCGTTGCTGCAACAAATTCAGCCAGAAAATGAAACCAGCGCAGCCTGGGTGGTGGGTATTGACCAGACGCTGGTGGATATTGAAGCCAAAGTTGATGATAACTTTGTAAAACGTTATGGATTAAGCGCCGGGCACTCTCTGGTGATTGCAGATGATGTCGCTGAAGCGCTCTACCAGGAACTGGTACGTGAAAATTTGATCACCCATCAGTTTGCGGGCGGTACTATCGGTAATACGATGCACAACTACTCCGTGCTGGCGGATGACCGCTCGGTGCTGCTGGGTGTGATGTGCAGCAATATCGAGATTGGCAGCTATGCGTACCGCTATTTATGCAATACCTCCAGTCGTACCGATCTGAACTACCTGCAGGGCGTAGATGGACCGATTGGTCGCTGCTTTACGCTGATTGGCGAGTCCGGTGAGCGTACCTTTGCAATCAGCCCAGGGCATATGAACAAGCTGCGGGCGGATAGCATCCCTGAATCGGTGATTGCCGGAGCGTCCGCGCTGGTGCTGACGTCCTATCTGGTGCGCTGCGAGCCGGGCGAGCCAATGCCGGAAGCGACCATGAAGGCGATCGAATTTGCTAAAAAACACAATGTACCGGTGGTACTGACGCTGGGCACCAAATTTGTCATTGCCGATAATCCGCAGTGGTGGCAGGCATTCCTGAAAGAGCATGTCTCAATTCTGGCGATGAATGAAGAAGAGGCCGAAGCGCTGACCGGCGAAAACGATCCGCTGCTGGCGTCCGACAAGGCGCTGGATTGGGTGGATCTGGTGCTGTGCACAGCGGGTCCGGCGGGTCTTTATATGGCGGGCTTTACGGAAGAAGAAGTCAAACGTAAAACCCAGCATCCGCTGCTGCCTGGGGCCATTGCCGAATTCAACCAGTACGAGTTTAGCCGCGCCATGCGCCATAAAGATTGTACCAATCCGCTGCGTGTGTATTCGCACATCGCACCGTATATGGGCGGTCCAGAGAAGATCATGAATACCAACGGCGCTGGCGACGGCGCGCTGGCGGCATTGCTGCATGATATTACCGCTAACAGCTATCACCGCAGCAACGTGCCTAACTCCAGCAAGCACAAGTTCACCTGGCTGACCTATTCGTCGTTAGCCCAGGTGTGTAAATATGCGAATCGCGTGAGTTATCAGGTGCTGAACCAGCATTCCCCGCGCCTGACGCGCGGTTTGCCGGAACGCGAAGATAGCCTCGAAGAGTCGTACTGGGATCGTTAAATCATGCACATGCCGGATAAGCGATAGCGTCATCCGGCAACGACATCAGCCTGTAACGACCACCTCACCAGCAGGCGGCGTTTCAATCAGTTCCAGCATGGTACGGGCGATTTCACGCTCACCCATGACGACCTGATTGGCGCCGCGTTCGGTAATGTATTCCACCTCGTCGTCATAATGCGCGCGGGCGATAATTTCAATCGACGGGCACTTCTCGCGTGCTGAAGCGACAATTTCACCCGCTTCATAGCCATTGGGAATAGTCAGCAGCAGCCAGCGTGCGCAATCCAGATGCGCCAGATTCATAATTTCTTCGTTGGCGGCATTCCCCAGCACCGCGCGGATCCCGCGCTCGCGCAGTTCATCCACTCGGGTGCGTGAGGTTTCGATAACTACCAGCGGGATCCCCGCAGCCATCAATTTCTCGCCCAGCAGGCTACCGACGCGCCCAAAGCCAACCAGCAGGGCGTGATTGCAGATATCCACCGGAATTTGCTTCTCTTCTTCAATAGCCTCTTCCAGCGTCTGTTCTTCCAGCGTTTCTGTTTTGGCGAGATATTTTTCTAACACCGCGAACAGCACCGGGTTAAGCATGATGGACAGGATCGCCCCCGCCAGCACCAGATTCTGTCCGGCCTGCGGCAGCAGGTTTAACGCCATGCCCAGACCCGCCAGGATAAAGGCAAATTCACCAATCTGCGCCAGGCTGGTGGCAATGGTGAGCGCTGTGCGTTGGGAGTGACCAAACAGGCGCACCAGGAAATAGGCGGCAAGGGATTTACCAAAGATGATAATCGCCAGCGTGCCCAGTACCGCCAGCGGCTGCTGAATCAGAATCATGGGATCAAAGAGCATCCCGACGGAAACGAAGAACAGTACGGCGAACGCATCGCGCAGCGGCAGGGTGTCATGCGCCGCACGGTGACTCAGTTCAGATTCGTTCAGCACCATGCCGGCGAAGAATGCCCCCAGTGCAAAGGAGACATCGAACAGCTCCACTGCGCCAAATGCGATACCTAATGCGAGGGCGAGGACTGACAGGGTAAACAGTTCGCGTGAGCCGGTTGCGGCGCTACGGGCCATAATCCACGGTACCAGGCGACGACCGACCAGCATCATAATTGCGATAAACGCCACCACCTTACCGATGGTAATGCCCATATCTACGGCCAGCGAGGCAAAGCCGACATCTTCTTTTTCCAGCATTCCAGCGACGGCTGGCAGGAGAACCAGCGTCAGCACCATCATCAGGTCTTCGACAATCAGCCAGCCAATGGCGATTTGCCCGCGCTGACTGTCAATGAGCTGCCTTTCTTCAAGTGCACGCAATAGCACCACGGTACTGGCGGTTGAAAGACACAGACCAAACACGATCCCAACCATCAGCGACCAGCCCATCACCGCTGAAAGCGCCATGCCCAGCAGCGTTGCCACCGCTATCTGGGCAATCGCGCCGGGAATGGCGATAGACTTTACCGCCATCAAATCCTTCAGCGAAAAGTGCAGCCCCACGCCGAACATCAGCAGGATTACGCCAAGCTCGGCCAGTTCAGGCGCTAACTTGGTATCAGCAACAAAACCAGGTGTAAATGGACCGGCCAGAACGCCCGCTAACAGATATCCCACCAGAGGAGAAATACGTAGTTTATTGGCAATCATGCCTAATATAAAAGCGAGCACAAGGCCGCCGACAATGGTGGTGATAAGCGGGGTGGCGTGATGCATTCCGTCTCCTTTGGTTGCTGTGATAATCCTGAAAACTCAAACGACGAGTAATAGTTTATGACAATTTTGATGTTTTTGTTTGTGAATAATTATTGAATTTTGATGAAAATAGGATTTTAGACGTAAAAAAGCACGGATCGGAAAAGTACAGCGGTATGTGAGAGGCAAAGGCTGATGGCTACTGTAAGTCTGACGGCCAAAATTTACTTTTGGCCGTCAGGAAATCACGCTTTATGTCGGTTATCAGGTAAGAATATGGTCAGTATCCCCAGTAGTGGCAGGAAAGCACATATTTTGTAGACCAAATCGATGCTGGTATGGTCGGCAATCAGCCCTAACACCGCGGCTCCCAAGCCGCCCATGCCGAAGGCAAAACCGAAAAATAGCCCAGAAACCATGCCGATACGGCCAGGAAGCAGCTCCTGCGCGTAGACCAGAATGGCAGAAAACGCCGATGCGAGGATAAAACCAATGATCACGGTTAAAATCCCGGTCCATTCCAGCGTTGCGTAGGGTAAAAAGAGGGTAAAGGGTGCTACGCCGAGGATAGAGCCCCAAATAACATATTTTCTGCCAATTTTATCGCCCAATGGTCCACCAATCACCGTCCCGGCTGCGACGGCAAACAGGAAGGCAAACAGGTGAAACTGGGCATTTTGTACCGATAATCCGAATTTTTGCATCAGATAAAAGGTGTAATAGCTGCTGATGCTCGCCATATAGAAGTATTTGGAGAAAATCAGCACCAGCAGGATGCTTACCGCCAGTACCACTTTATTCCGTGGTAACGGATTCACGATGGCGACTTTCGGTTTTCCTTTACTCATCCGGTGCTGCGCGGCATACCAACGGCTGATTTGCGCCAGAACGACAATCGCTAATAATGCAGCCAGCACAAACCAGGCCACATTACCCTTACCATATGGCGCGATGATGACAGCCGCCAGTAATGGTCCCAGAGAGCTACCAAAGTTGCCGCCAACCTGGAAAATTGACTGGGCAAGACCGTGACGACCGCCGGAGGCCATTCGCGCCACGCGGGATGATTCCGGGTGAAATACCGAAGAGCCGGTACCAACCAGCGCTGCGGCGAGCAGGACCATATGGAAACTGCCGGCCATGGCCAGCAAAACAAGCCCACTCAGCGTGAAGCACATCCCAATGGGCAGCGACCACGGCATTGGGTATTTATCCGTCCAGTAACCCACAACCGGTTGCAGCAGTGAGGAAGCAAGCTGGAAGGTTAGGGTAATCATCCCTATCTGCATAAACGTCAGCGAGAACTCTGACTGCAATAGCGGATAAATCGCCAGGATCAGCGACTGGATCATATCGTTTAGCAGATGGGAGAGGCTGATTGCCCCTAAAATGCCAAATGAGGTGCGTGCTTTAGCAACCGACGCTGACGCGCCAGCCACTGGCTGGGTTGGTTCACTTATTGCCATAGAAAGTCACTTCTGTTTGGGTTGCGATTATGAGGGTAATCTAATTTGTTATTATTACCTGACTAACATACCTGCGGAAGGTGTTTGAAGGAAGTCTCATTTCTGAAAACATTTTCGGCTATTATTTTCAGTAGCTGTAATTTTATGCCCGAACTAATTCGACTTACAGGTAGGCGGCAAACGCGAGAGTCCCAGGAGCTTACTGCATAAGCGACAGGGGGAAGTGAGCGCAGCCAACGCACATGTAATTTGAAGGATAACGGGTATGGCGGTTGATATTGAGTCAGGGAGTGAAATATGAAGTTTTTAAAACGGGGCGTGGCGCTGGCGTTATTAGCCGCATTTGCGCTGGCAGGTCAACCTGCACAGGCGTACGAAAAAGATAAAACCTACAAAATTACCATTCTGCATACCAACGATCATCACGGTCACTTCTGGCGCAGCGAATACGGTGAATACGGGCTGGCGGCACAAAAAACGCTGGTGGACGGTATTCGTAAAGAGGTGGCTGAGGAAGGAGGCAGTGTACTGCTGCTTTCCGGTGGCGACATTAATACCGGCGTACCGGAGTCCGATCTGCAGGATGCTGAACCTGATTTTCGCGGAATGAACCTGATTGGCTATGATGCGATGGCGGTCGGAAACCACGAGTTTGATAATCCGCTTAGCGTATTGCGCCAGCAGGAAAAATGGTCCAAATTCCCGTTTCTCTCGGCCAATATCTATCAGAAAAGCACCGGCGAGCGTTTGTTTAAGCCGTGGGCCATCTTTAAGCGCCAGGATTTAAAAATTGCCGTACTCGGTTTAACCACTGACGATACGGCGAAAATTGGCAACCCAAAGTTCTTTACCGATATTGAGTTCCGTAAACCTGCTGATGAAGCCAAATTGGTTATCCAGGAACTGAATATGGGGGAAAAGCCGGACATCATTATTGCGACCACCCATATGGGACATTATGACAATGGCAATCACGGCTCGAACGCGCCTGGCGACGTAGAAATGGCGCGCAGCCTGCCGGCGGGATCGCTGGCAATGATTGTGGGTGGTCACTCGCAGGATCCGGTATGTATGGCCGCGGAAAACAAGAAGCAGGTTGATTACGTACCGGGTACGCCGTGTGCGCCAGACAAGCAAAACGGGATCTGGATTGTGCAGGCGCATGAGTGGGGGAAATACGTGGGGCGGGCGGACTTTGAGTTCCGCAATGGCGAAATGAAAATGGTTAACTACCAGCTCATCCCCGTCAACCTTAAGAAAAAAGTGACCTGGGACAACGGTAAAAGTGAGCGCGTACTCTACACCCCGGAAATTGCAGAAAATCAGCAAATGCTTTCTCTGCTGACGCCGTTCCAGAATAAAGGTAAAGCGCAGCTCGACGTGAAAATTGGTAGCGTCAATGCGCGCCTCGAAGGCGACCGTAGCAAAGTCCGTTTCGTACAGACCAACATGGGGCATTTACTGCTGGCTGCGCAAATGGCGCGAACCAGCGCTGATTTTGGCGTGATGAGCGGCGGCGGTATCCGTGACTCCATCGAAGGCGGTGATATCACCTATAAGAGCGTGCTGAAAGTGCAGCCGTTCGGTAACATCGTGGTGTACGCCGACATGAGCGGGAAAGAGGTGATTGACTATCTGACCGCCGTGGCACAAATGAAGCCGGATTCCGGGGCCTATCCGCAGTTTGCCAACGTCAGCTTCGTGGCGAAAGACGGCAAGCTTAACGATTTGAAAATTAAAGGCGAACCCGTTGATCCAGCCAAAACCTATCGCATGGCAACGCTGAGCTTCAATGCCACCGGCGGCGATGGCTATCCGCGAATTGATAACAAGCCTGGCTATGTGAATACCGGGTTTATTGATGCGGAGGTGCTGAAAGAGTACGTGCAGAAGAACTCACCGCTCGATGCCGGTGCGTATGAGCCGAAGGGTGAGGTAAGCTGGCAGTAACAGGGCAATTTGGGGCATCATTTTATCCGCTCCTCCGGGCCGCCCTTCATGGCGGCCCAATAATCCTACTTATTACCTCTATGCTCCGGTTCCTGCACGCTGGCCGAGTCCAAACTGTCTTCACCAATCACACCCTGTAATCGCAGTAGGCTCAATCGCCGTATCACCGGGCAAAAGACAATTAATTACGGCGTGCGATATCGGCGAATTTCGCATCCAGAATTTTCGCCAAATCGCCCGCTGCCAGTTCAATATCCAGCCCGCGTTTGCCGCCGGACACATAAATGGTGTCAAACGTCTGGGCGGGAGCGTCGATGAGCGTCGGCAATCTTTTTTTCTGCCCCAGCGGGCTGATGCCGCCTACCAGATACCCGGTGGTTCGCTGCGCGATCATCGGATCGGCCATATCGACCTTTTTGGCTCCCAACGCCCTGGCGACTTTTTTGAGATCCAGTTGACCGGCTACCGGCGTAACGGCAACCGCCAGGTGCTTCATATCGCCATTCACGGCAACCAGTAGCGTTTTGTAGACCTGGTCCGCATTCAGACCTAACTTGCGTACCACTTCGTCACCAAAGTTCGTCTCGGACGGATCGTGATCGTAGGTGTGGATCTGGAAAGAAATTTTGTTTTTTTCGAGTAATTTAACGGCGGGTGTCATAGCAATTTTCCTGGCCCAGACAAAATACGACACAAGCATACGCCTGATGTCTGTCTAAAAAATAGTACCATCTTGCGCAATAGTGTTGGCAGGATGATGACTTTGAGCGACAATCGAACTACACCGATGCTTTAAGCGTCGGGATCATAATAATGATGAAATTCCTCTTTGACGGGCCAATAGCAATATTGGCCATTTTTTTACCGTAACATCTCCGGCAAATTTCCTTCTCCATACAAATGCAGCGCGCCAACGGCCACGACATAGTGCCCGGCAGGCATCGCCCTGAGTCGATCGCGCCAGGCCACATTACGCTGATGCATCAAAACGTCATACAGCGACTGGCTAAAAGTATTGGGTAGAGTGAGTTCGCTATTGCGTGGCGGCGTTTTAAGCCACCAGCCCATCATCTGTTGTAGCAGTCTGGCATTGGTATGCCAGTGCGTCAGGGTATCGTCCAGTAGAGCCAGTCCGTTATCGGGTAACTGACACAACAGCTCGATTTGGCTGGATGCGCCTTCCAGCTCGATTATGGGTTTATGCACCTGTTTTGCCGCATTCAGAAGTTGGTAATCAATGCCGTATTCTGCCCGCAACCCCAACTGCTGCGCCTGCGTTGCCTGCAAGACCATGGCGATTTGCCACAGCGGCTGGGTAGACAGCAGGGAAGAGGAAATACCCAGCTCGTCGGTGACTTTGTGCAGATTATCTAGCAGCTCTGGGCTGATGCGCTCTTCCAGTGCGGCAAAGGTCGGAAGGTTGGCAAACGGCGCGTCGTCGCCGGAAACATCGGCTTCGACAATGAGCGCATCGGCACGCTGGAGCTTTTTGAGTAATTTGGCAGGCAGAGGCGCCATATCGCGGCTGCCCATGTGAATACTGCCAATCAGATGAAAATGGCGGTTTCCGGGCAAGGAGATGTCGATGGCAGGCCAGGTATAGTGGTTGCCGCGTAGCGCGGTGAAAAATGATTTTACCCGGTACAACAGATCCATACGGCCTCCCTAAGTAGACTTCCATGCTAGCGCGTGGTCCTGGAAGGTGCAAATACACTTCATCATTCGCTCAGCCTCTTTATTGGCAGCGAGCAAAAACCCCAGTCACATAGTTGGCTATGCTCCTGGGGTTTTTATACTTGCCGCCTTGAGGCAACGCGAATGATTTGGGGCTCCGTTCAGAGCGCCATCCGGTAAAGGCTTACTCTTTAGGTTTGAAGCGCAGCAGTCGATTAGCGTTGCTCACCACGGTAATGGAGGAGAGCGCCATCGCCGCCCCGGCAACGACCGGGTTGAGCAGTGTTCCGGTGAACGGCCACAAAATCCCGGCGGCAACGGGGATACCGATGCTGTTATAGATAAACGCGCCGAGCAGGTTCTGCTTCATATTGCGCAGCGTTGCCCGGGAGATAGACAGCGCATCTGCAACGCCCATCAGGCTATGGCGCATCAGCGTAATCGCGGCGGTTTCAATCGCCACATCGCTGCCGCCACCCATGGCAATCCCTACGTCAGCCTGAGCCAGCGCAGGCGCATCGTTGATACCGTCACCGACCATGGCAACCTGACGCCCCTGGCTCTGCAGACGTTTAATTGCCTCGGCTTTACCGTCCGGCAGAACGCCAGCAATCACCTCATCAATACCCGCCTCTTTGGCAATGGCGTTGGCGGTCGTTGGGTTGTCGCCGGTGAGCATCACCAGACGATACCCGGCGCGGTGCAGACGCTGGAGCGCTGCCACGCTGTCGCTACGCAGAGGATCACGTACCGCTAACAGCGCTGCTGCTTTACCGTCAATCGCTAACAGTACCGGGGTTGAGCCTTGGGAAGCCTGAGCGGTGATTTCAGCCTCCATTTCAGTGGTATCTACCTGCTGTTCATTGAGCAGCGCCTGGTTTCCCAGCAGCAGCGAATGACCTTCCGTTTCGCCACTGACGCCTAAACCGCGCAGCGTACGGAAACCGTTGACCTGCGGCAGCGTGACATCACCTGCTTTGTCCAGAATCGCCCTGGCTAACGGGTGGCTGGAACCCTGTTCAAGGGCCGCTGCCAGACGAATTGCCAGCGCTTCGTCGGTATTGCCAAACGTTTTGATGGCGACAACCTGTGGTTTGCCTTCAGTTAGCGTCCCGGTTTTATCAAACACGATGGTATCGAGCGTGCTGGCGCGCTGCAGCGCATCGGCATCACGTACCAGCACCCCAAATTCAGCGGCACGCCCGACGCCGGAAATAATCGACATCGGCGTTGCCAGACCCAGTGCACAAGGGCAGGCAATAATCAGGACGGTGGTGGCGATTACCAGCGTATAGACAATCTGCGGCGCCGGTCCAAAGAAATACCAGATAGCCGCACTGACCAGCGCAATGGCGACCACGACCGGAACGAACACCGACGAGATGCGGTCGGCCAGTTTGCCAATTTCCGGTTTGCTGCTTTGCGCCTGGCGCACCATACGAATAATGCGCGACAGCGTGGTGTGACTGCCAACAGCGCTGGCGCGGAACAGCACGCTACCGTCCTGTACGACCGTACCGGCGTGGACGCTATCGCCTGCACCTTTTTGCTGTGGAATCGGCTCCCCGGTCAGCATGGCCTCATCCAGCCAGGCTTCACCCTGAGTGATTTCGCCATCAACCGGAACGCGGTCACCGGTGGTCAGGCGCAGCAACATTCCAGCCTGCACCTCTGCCAGCGGCACGTTCTTTTCACCTTCGTCAGTGACGACGCGTGCGGTCGGCGGTGTCAGATCGAGCAGTTTTTCCAGTGCTTTAGACGAGCGTTGGCGAGCCCGCGCTTCCAGCATGTGTCCGAGGTTAATCAGACCGATAATCATGGCACTGGCTTCATAATAGAGGTGTCGCGCTTCCATCGGGAACCATTGTGGCCAGAGGTTGACGCTCATGGAATAGAGCCATGCCACCCCCGTACCCAGCGCCACCAGCGTATCCATGGTCGCGGTGCCGTTCATCAGGCTTTTCCACGCATTGCGGTAAAAGTGACCGCCCGCGAAAACCATCACGGCAAGCGTTGCCAGACCAATCATCAGCCACAGGCTGCGGTTGTCGTCGCTCACCATCATGTTGTCGCCAATCATGCCCCATACCATGACCGGGATACCCAGGAGCAGCGCGACGGCTGCCTGCCAGCGAAAACGTTTCATGGTTGCCACGGCGGTTTCTTGCTGACGTTCGCGACGCTTAGCATCATCTTCAATCGCTTCTGCGCCGTAGCCCGCTTTTTCAACCGCCTGTACTAAGTCTGCGGCGGAGGCACTGCCCATTACCAGCGCAGTGCGTTCCGCCAGGTTTACCCGTGCCTGCGTGACGCCCGGTACACTTTGCAATGCATTTTGTACGCGGGTCACACAACTGGCGCAGCTCATGCCGTTTAACAGCAACTGTTGGCTGTCATCATCAGCCGTAGCTGCCGGAAGCTCGGAAGGGACCGCTGCCAGTGCTTCCGACGGGATTGATGACTCCGTCAGCGGTTTAGCCTTTGGGTGGCTTAACTCCGCGCCGTAACCGGCTTGTTTAATGGTTTCAATCAGCGCTTCTGCGCTGGCGCTCCCGGTAACATGCGCTTCTGTCACGGTGACATCCGCTTGCTCAACGTCCGGACGTTGTTCCAGACTTTCTTTAACGCGTTTTACGCAGTGACCACAGGACAGGCCGTCCAGGGTTAGATCGATTGTTTGAGACATAACCAACTCCTTTTTTGCAGGATTAACTGACTGTGATAAAGGTTAAACCTTCCAGCAAGGGGAAGGTCAAGGGCGTTTTTAGAAAAGGTGAAAAAAGGGTGTAAAGGGAGAAAAACGGGAACGCCACGCCAGGGGTTCCCGGTCTGTTATTGATTGAGGACGATAATCGGCGTTCGATGCTCCGGTTCATTTATGACCGTGAGATCGGCACCGTACAGCGCGTTCAGCGACCGTTGCTTCAGGACATCCTGCGGATATCCGTTATCAACTATCCTGCCGCGCTCCATCAATACCACGCGGTCGGCATAGCGCGCCGCGAGGTTGAGATCGTGCAGGACGCAGCAGACGTTAAACTGCCGTTCACGCACCAGACGACGTAGCAGACGAAAAAGGTGCTGCTGGTGGTGAATATCCAGCGCGGAGGTGGGTTCATCAAGAAACAGCCATTTCGGCCCAGGCTCGGGCTCCCAAAGCTGAACCAGCAGGCGCGCCAGCTGTACCCGTTGTTGTTCTCCTCCCGAGAGATGCCGGTAATCGCGTGCGGCCAGCGCCTGGCAATCACACAATGCCATGATGTACTCCGTTTCATCGCCCGTGTTGCGCGTACGATACGGATGTCTGCCCATGCGAATGACCTCCTGAACGCTAAACGGGAAGGCCATATGACTATTCTGGCGCATCACGGCACGGGTTTTTGCCAGCTCGGTGATTGACCACTTGTCCAGCGGCTTGCCAAACATGCTACAACGCCCACTGTGGGGCTGCAGATATCCCGTAAGCTGGCGTAGCAGCGTCGATTTCCCGGCTCCGTTCGGGCCAAGAATCGCGATGATCTCTCCATCAGGTAGCGTCAGGGAAACGTCGTCGGTCAGTCGTCTTCCCTGAATGTGGTAGACCAGATTTTCAGCGACGATCATGACACCCTCCGGCTACGCAGTATTAACCACAGGAAATACGGTCCACCGATCAGGCTGGTTAACAGGCCAACGGGCATTTCGGCTGGCTGAACAAGTGTGCGGGCCAACGTGTCGGCAATCAGGAGTAAACAGGCACCGGCCAGCGTAGAGCAGGGAATCAACCAGCGATGATCGGCACCGGTCGTCATTCTGATCAGATGTGGGATCACCAGGCCAATAAAACCAATTACGCCGCTGACGGAAACCGCAGCGCCAACCAGGAGCGAACTGAGTAACAGTAACTGCTGACGCTTACGTTTGACGTTTACGCCGAGGTAATGCGCCTCTTCATCACCCAACTGCAGTAAATTAAGCGTTCCCGCCATGCAGACGGTTACAACAATGGCTGGAAGAACAAACGTGCTGGCAACCAACAGCGTTGGCCACTGGGCCTGGCCGAGATTTCCCATCATCCACAATGTAAGTTGACGTAGCTGCTGCTCGTCGCCCACATAGCTCAGTACGCCAATAGCCGAACCGCACAGGGCATTGATAGCGATACCGGCTAACAGCAGTTGCATCATTCCACCGTGGTTATGACGCTGGCTTATCAGGAAAATAATCGTGCAGACCACCATGCTGCCTACGACGGCAAAAATCATCTGCTCATACAGCACCAGCACTACGGGGAACGAAAATGGGATAACTATCGCGATGCCGACCATCAGCGCGGAGCCGCTGCTGACGCCAAGCAGGCCAGGATCGGCCATCGGATTGCGAAAAAGTCCCTGCATGATGACCCCTGCCGTCGCCAGCGCAGCACCGACCAAAACGGCCAGCAGCACGCGAGGCAGGCGGATGTTTAACCAGATATCACGATATTCGTCGTTGAACAGAGCGCTGAAGCTAATGTTTAGCGCCCCCTGGCTGGCACCGAAGAGCATCAGAGCAACCAGCAAAAGAGAAAGACCCGTCAGGATGCTGACGGAAGAAAGCGAGTCCTTAAGCACGTAACGCTCCATAACGTCTTTGCGGCGCGGAGTTCCCGCGCCGTGAGGGGTTTACGCGGGTTTCAGTCCCGGCTCAACCAAACTGTAAATCTGGTTATTAAGTGCTGGCGCAGTGGCCAGTTCGTGAATATGCTTCGCAACATCTGCACGCATCACAAAGCCGTGACACTCCTGAGCCTGTATTCGTTGCGCCTGGCCGGTGGCTGCACCGTTCAGCAAACCGCCGGGGCGGAGAATGGCGTAGTCCAGTCGACTGGTTTGTAGCCAGCTTTCAGCCAGCGATTTTTCCCGTACAGCCTGACCAAATGCGGCCTTTGCGCGTGAAGAAAGAAAAGGCCAACTGTCACCGCAGCCGAGTGAGGTCACCAGAATCATGCGCTTGATCTCCGCTTTTTCTGCTTCATCAATGACGGTTCTGTGCGCCAGATAATCTTGGGCGCCGCCCATGGAGGAGATCACCGTGGCATGTTGACCCGCTGCGCGACAGGCACAGGCGGTGATCTGACTATCGCAGGCGTCGCCGATGAAGACCTGTACACCTTTTTCCTGCAACCCAGCAGCGACCTGTGCGTTGCGAACGACGGCAATTACCGGACGTTGTTCCGCCAGTGCGAGTTCAAGCGTTTTCGCACCGACGCCGCTACCACCCGCACCAAAAATGAGCCATGGAGCCATCAGGCATGTTCCTTTAAAGATGAAGACAACGCGTGAAAGGCGCTGACCTGTTCGGCCAGTAACTGTCGATGCTCATCCCGACCGAGGAAAATTTTGAACATCGCGCTACCCGCCTGGTTAAAGAAGAGAATGGACGCGGTGTCCATTCCCATAAATTTGCGTTCAATCAGGGCAATATGCGTACAGTTTTCTGCCTTGATATGACCGGTCATGCCTTTTTTGCCGCGCAGGTTGAAGTAGCCATGACGGTGGAATCCGGAAGGTAATTCACCGGTGAATTCCAGAATGACATCAGCAGTATGGACCAGGGTGGTGACTTTGCCCCATTCGCTGACGGTTTCCCAGACGGTATCAAATTGATCGCCGGAAACCAGCGTCGGGGAGGGGAGGTTTTTCACCACCTCCAGCAGCGTGGTGTTGTACTGGGCAGCGATAGCTTCCAGCGTACCGTCCGGTTCAGTTTTCAAAAAATCCTGTAAAGAAACATGGCTCATAATTCACTCCTGGTATGGTTGTTCTACCGCAATGCGCGGCGCGTTAAGTGCCTGAATAAGTTCATCAAGAGACTGCAAAATATTGCTCGCCCAAAAACGCCCTTCATTGGTCAGGCGCACACAGGTGCTGGCATCTCGCGTCAGTCCTGCGTGATGCCATTGGGTCAGTAGCGGGGTCAGTTTTTGTGCATGAGGCGTCAGTTCATCCAGCGGAACGCGGGCCGTTTCAATGCCCGCCTGGAGAGTGTGTCGCCACTGGAAACCACGCTCGGCGGTACGCATCATCATCATTAGCGGTTTTTTCCCGGCGGCGATAGATTCATGCCATGTTGTCAGATTGCGCTCGACCATCCAGGAATAGCCATTGACTGATCCCCCGGCGCCTGAGCCGAATGCCAGACAGTCCGCTCCCTGTTTAATCAGCAGGTTGTACAGATTGCGTTCACGCGTGGTACGCGCCCAGTGGCTGTTGCTGATGCAGCGCCAGCCAGCGCTGTCCATGAAATCGCAACCCTGAAGATAGAGATCGCGACGTTCGGCGGGAGAGGGAACGGTTGTGCGCCCGGTTTCAACTGCTTTGCCAAGCGGTGTATTGGGGATCAGGTTCAGCGCATAAAGATCTACGCCGTCGAGGCCGATGTCACGGGCAATCGCCAGATCGTCGCCCCACAGTTTTGCATCTTGTCCTGGCAGACCAAACAACAGATCGCATACCACGGCGGCACGATCCCGTTTTACCAGCCCCTGCATAAAGGCAATTGCGGTTGGGCCGTCCGAGGTGCGCGCCATTTTCTTGCGGATCCGGCTGTTAAAAGATTGAATACCGATCGAAAACCGATTGGCACCAGCGTCAAGGCAGGCATCAATTCGCGCATCGTCAAAATTGAGCACTCGTCCCTCAATGGTAATTTCGCAGTCCGGTGCCAGCGGTAACTTTTCACGCAGCGCGGTGATGATTCTGCCCAGATCCCGTGCTGACAGCGCTGAAGGCGTACCGCCGCCAAAATAGACGGCGTGAATTGGGGCTGACTGATGTAATGCGCTATCGGCTTCCATCTCGATTTCGCGCAACAGCGCGTTGGTGTAGCGGGCGCAGTGATCTTCTTCGAACCGGTTTTGATAAAAACCGCAGAAAGTACAATGCGTTGCACAAAAAGGGATATGCAAGTACACCAGCCGTTTACGCGGCGGGGTAGGCTGGCTGATAACATCCTGCCAGGTTTGTGACAATAGCTCTTTGGCAATCGGGATCGCCCCGCGCCATGGCATTGTGGCGCGGCGATCCTTAAAGGGCTGACTTCCCTCAAGCGCAAAATGCGCGGTGAGATCCAGGGAGTGTTCAGTTTTCATTCTTTTTTATAAATCCAGTTAGTGAGGCCAGAATTGCTGGTGCAGGGCTTCAACCGCATCGGCGACGCGAGGCCCCATTCCCAGAATCAGCGCCTGGTCTACCGCCACAATGCGCTGGTTTTTCCAGGCCGCAGTGTGGGTAATACCGGCAATCGCGCTCAGACGAGCCAGATCGCCATCCACCATTTGCGACGTCACCACGATCACCTCCGGGTTGGCGGCGATCAGCGACTCCGCGCTGTAACTTTTATACTGCACGTGGGTGGCGACATTTTGTGCGCCTGCAAGGGTCATAATGGCATCGGCAACGCTGCCCTTGCCGGCGACCTGCGGCGCGCTGCCGCCAGCGGAGAGAATGAACATGGCTTTGACCGGCGCATTTTTCGCCGCCACGCTGTGCTGAACACGATCCAGACGTTGATGCAGGCGATTGACCAGCGCTTCACCTTGTTCAGGAATGCGCAGCGTTTGAGCCAACTCCCGAATGTTGGCGTACATCTGCTCGACGGTGGCCGGTACGCGCGGCAATGTAACGACGTTAACTTTCTGCGCCCGGAGCTGATCCAAAACGATTTGAGGGCCTGCATCCTGCCAGGTGATAAAGCTGTCTGGGTGCAGCGATAAAATGCCCTCGCTGCTTAACTGCTTCCAGTAGCCGATATGCGGGAGTGCGGCAGTTTCAGGTGGGTACGAGGTGGTTTCATCGACGCCAACCACCCGGTTGCCGACGCCCATGGCGTAAATCAGTTCGCTAAGCGAACCGCCCGCCACCACCAGGCGGTCAGCGGACTGGGCGCTGAAAACACAGGCGAGGCTCAGTAAGCCAATCATGAGTTTTTTCATCGTCAGAAATTCCACGCAAAGCCAACAGCGGCATTGAAACCAGCGTCTGGGATAGATTCATGCGCGGTTCTGTAACGCTTGTCGGTCAGGTTGTTGAGCGCGAGGTTGACCTGATACTGGTCCTGCGGACCAAACTCGGTGTTGAATGCGAGGTTAAGCGTGGCCCAGCCTGGATAGTTTATTTCCGTGGTGCCGGTATTATCTTTGGCGCGGGACGCCGCGCGAATAAAGACATCGGACGTCACGTTAGCGGCATTCATCAACCAGGTATGTTTCAGGCCAACGCGCCCGGTCAGCGTGGGTTCGCCGGTATCCCAGGTTTTTATGGTGTTGCCTTCGTATTGACGGCGAATGAGATTACCGCTCAGGTAGGGTGAAACCGCCCAGCCGTTGTATTCTGCAGTTAATTCCATGCCCCAGGTTTTGGCACGATCGATGTTGTCGTAGTAGTAATAGCCGCCGCGGGAAGAGGTGGTGTTGCCGTTGCAAACGGGTTGGCCTGAACAGGCCAGACTGGCGATATAGTCTTTGGCTTCGGAGTAATAAATAGCGCCGTCAATCAGCCACATATTCCCTTTATACCGCGCGCCCAACTCATAGTTATTTGAGTGTTCCGCCTTCAGGTTTGGGTTGCCGTAGGTAACGCTGCCGCCGGCGGATGTCTGCATGAACAACTGAGTAAGCGTGGGGAAGACGTAGCCCTGGGCGTATGCAGCCCGAAGTTCAAGATCTTCAAAGCCGGAATAGCGCAGGCTGGTCGAGGTCACCAGTTCATCATCGTGAACGGAATTTCCCCCGGTGGATTGCCAGGTGGTGCCGCTGCTTTGGATGGTTTGCGTATCGTTGCGATTGAGTTTCGAAGACAGCCAGTACTGGCGTGCGCCCACGGTCCACGTCCAGTCATCGGCAAAGCGCCAGTCGTTTTGCGCGAACAGTGAGGTGTTGCTTTGTTCCGCTTCGTTATATGACAGGGTACGGGTTTGCGTATCGAAGAAGCCGGTAGCCGCGGTCTGGCGTGTACTGCCGTCCGTGTCCTGTTTTATTTTGTCATGCTGATACTGGGTGCCAATCACCAGCGTGTTGTTAGCCGGAAGGGAGATATTGCCCTGCAGCGTTACACCCTGGGTATATTGTTTGTCGTTGGTATTGGTTTGATTGCTTACCGTCAGCGCTTTAATCATCGGGCTGGGGATAATCTGGGTCGTTTTGACCCGGTTTTCAAATTTGCGCTCTATTGTCTGGGTGTATGCGTCAAAATGGATGTTCCTCAGGTAATCCCCGTCGGCCGCGTAGTCGTAGAAAAGACCGATTTTTTCGCGTTCCAGCTTAGGAATTTTGAC
The DNA here is from genome assembly GCF_030334745.1 of Citrobacter sp. Cb080. Taxonomy (NCBI): domain Bacteria; kingdom Pseudomonadati; phylum Pseudomonadota; class Gammaproteobacteria; order Enterobacterales; family Enterobacteriaceae; genus Citrobacter; species Citrobacter sp. Cb080. The sequence goes on from NZ_JAOWDG010000029.1 coordinate 144,802, forward strand.
GCTAAAGTCGTCGAACTGACCTTCGGGATCGTCAAACCAGGTTTGAGTGGAAAGCTTATAACGGTCGAGTGAGAGTCCAATTTTGTGGCGATCGAGGTTGTAGCCAAGCCACACTCCCTGACCGTTATTACGGAAGTTGGTGTCGGGCAATCTTCCGTCAGGTGTATCGCGATCCCCCTGGTCGGAATAGCTGCCATTGATGCGGTAGTCAAAGTTACCGATGCTTCCCCAGGCTGCCGCTGACTCTTCCCATCCTGCCGTTGCGGAGTTATAAACAGCCTTAACGCTACCACCCAGAGGCTTATCGCCGCCTTTTTTGGTTATAAAGTTCACGACGCCGCCAATTGCCTGCGAACCGTAGAGGACAGAATAAGGGCCTTTGACCACTTCAATACGTTCCAGCGCGGATTCGTCAATCAGTAAACCGGCTCCGTAGTTTTGTCCGGCACGTTGGTAGCTGACGACCTGGCCGTCTATCAAAATCAGCACCCGCGAAGAAGCTTCGCCACGGATACGAATTTGTTTCCGACCTGCGAGAGCGTTATCGGTAACTTCGACGCCGGGGATATCTTGTAAATCATCAGCAAGAGAAACGCTGGTGGAGTTTTGTAGCGTCTGGCGATCGATAACCTGAATGGTTGCCGGGCTATCCCAGAGACTACTTTCTGTGCGGTTAGCCGTAACGATCACCGTATCTTCGTCGGACGTTGAACCGTGTGTTGGAGAGGTCGCTGCAAAAGTAGCGCCGGACATGCATAATGTCAGGGCTGAAAGAATAAATGGCCTTTGGTTAATCCGTGGCAACATAAGAGAACCTTTATTGAATGTAAATGATCATCATTATCATTCGCGTTTGTATATAAAATTGTTTCCCTTTGTTCAAGATGAAAGGTGCAGAACCGATACATCTTTTGATTTGAGTCAATTTTGCGTGGTCAATAAATGCTGAAATGTGATCTGAATCGGATATAACAATGTGAATTAAAAGGATTTGTGCATCGCTGTGATGGTGGAAGATGCGCGGGGTTCTTGGGTAAAGGATTACGGCAATGTGGGCTATAATGTGGCTCAGTACCAACAAGATCAGCGGGGGGAAATGTGAATATTAGCGATGTTGCGAAAAAAACCGGTTTAACCAGCAAAGCGATACGCTTTTATGAAGAAAAGGGGTTAGTGACGCCGCCGCTGCGTAGCGAAAATGGCTATCGCACATACAACCAACAGCATCTGAATGAGCTTACGCTGTTACGACAGGCACGACAGGTTGGTTTTAACCTGGAAGAGTGCGGCGAGTTGGTGAACCTGTTTAACGATCCGGCGCGTCACAGCGCAGATGTGAAAAAGCGTACGTTAGAAAAGGTGGCGGACATTGAGCGCCATATCAGCGAGCTGCAGGCTATGCGCTTGCATTTGTTGGCGCTGGCGGAGAGTTGCCCTGGCGATGACAGCGCTGAATGCCCGATTATTGATAATCTCTCCGGCTGCTGCCACCATAAAGCGAAGGCTTAACGGGGTGGCGGATTAAGCATAAACACCACAGTGCCGCGGTACCACGGTGATTTCTCAAGCTGCGCTTCAGCCTGCGGGTCCCGGCTACCGTTTTGTACCAGCCCCAGCTTAAATGGAATGCGCAGACGACTGAGGGCGGGCAGATACGCCTGATAATTCGGTACCGTGTGACGTCCCTGATAGCTCTGGACCACCAGTTCATCGACCGCCAGCGCGTTCAGCGTGGCGACGTCGCCCGTTTTTGCCCAATCCAGTAGTCCGGTTACGCCAAGTGCAAACTCGGTCGGTAGCCGTTGGCGTAACTGCTGCAGAAAGTGGGCGTAATCGGCAAGCTGATGGGTCGCCGCGTCAAAATCAACCTGCAGGCCGATGACGTGATTTCCGGCCGCCTGCCAGCGTTGCATCAAGCGTATGATGCGCGCCGGGATCTCCTCCGGTACGTCGAGTGTGGTAAAGCGCACGGTCAACCAGATAGAGGGGAAAGTCAGGCGATTAACCGGCAGTCCTAGACGCTGGAACACCACGTTACCTGAACGAACCAGGACTTCGCCCTGATGCAGATAGACTGTTTGTGCGTTTTTCAGCTCGTCACTGGCCTTCACTCCGGACCATAGCCAGAAGGCCGGATGTTCACGGGCGGCGACGATTTCCGCCGCCTGTGCCTGGCCGAGTAGCAGCGCAGTTACCAGTAGTATTTGAGTTTTTGCGCCCACGGACTTCCCGGATACTGCGTTTTCAGTTGGGTGAACCAGCCTTTACGCTGTAGTTTATCCACTTCCTCACCGCCGCACTCGTTAGAGCCTGACGGCGCATAGCACATGATGGCGCGATACAGCGCAAAGCTCTTATCTTCAACCTCTGCTTTTGGCGATGTGATCACCTGCTGGTAGTAGCTTTGCCTGTCGAACTGGCCGAACGGTTTCTTGCGCGAGATTGCTGATTCAAGCACATCGTTGCCGGAACTGTTTTTCCATAAATCAACGTGGGTTTGCGTAGTGCGGAAAAATTCGCCTAAGCAGTTCAGGGCGTGGGCATCATGCGCTTGTTTGCTCAGAACTGTTACCGTTTCATTGAGGCTGCGACAGGTATAACCGCTCTCGGCAGAGTCTCCGTTCCAGTCGAAAATACTCAGATTAACGTCATCAAACGCTTCGCCAATGACCGGCGGCGTAATGGCGTTGGCCAGTTTTCTGTCATTCAGCCAGTCGTCAAAGCGATGCTCAGTAAGATCCCGCACCAGCAGCGTATGCAGGGCGATGGTACGCTCTTCGTTATTAGGACCCTGGACGGCTTGCTGTCGCAGTAGTTCAGGCGTGGCCTGGGTTTTCAGCACCTGCGAGCGAAAGCGCAGGTTAGTTACTGCGCTTTCTGGGGCGAAAATTGCCGCCACGTCGCCGCTATAAACCAGCGTCGCGGCTAGCTTAGCCTGCACATACTGCTGCTGTTCATTGTCCTGGCTGAGCTTCAGCAATGTCTGCCAGAAATCACGTGCCGTGGTCCATTTCTGCTGGCCCATCAGCGCTTCGCCGTACAGCACCTGTTCGCTGAAGGCCAGCGTATCGTGGGCCGGAAGTTTCTGCGCTGGGGTAACTGCCGAAATAATCGCCGCGTAGTTGCCCATTGCCAGCCACAGATTCAGCTGCAGATCGCGCCATAGCGGCAGTTTTTGGCTCTGCTCAAACACCGGTTTGCTGGCGTCAAGCTGGGCCTGCGTCAGCGTTGGTTTGTTGTTGTTATTCAGGCGCAACGCGCGCAGCAGTTCGATATAGCTGACAAGCGGCGCATCGGGGAAAGCCTCCACCACGGACTGTTCGTAGAACGCCATGCCGTAGACATTATCGTATTCGATGACGATCTCACGCAGTTGCTGTGCGTCAGCCGATTGCTGAAGCGTCTGCTCATACAACCCCGCCAATTGCGGCCACGCCTGTAAATACCAGTTGATACGACGCAGCATACCGTGCGAGGAAGCGGCGTACAGGCCTTGTGGGTAGTGTTGCAGATAGGCTTGCGCCAGCGTCTGAGCCTGAGAAGCGTCCTCGCGGTTAATTTTTGCGATATCAAAATCGCCGTACTCGCCCACGCTGTTCTGGCTGCTTTTGTTCAACGCCGCACGTATCAGCATGTATTGCGCGGTCTCAGCCAGCCACGGACGATCGCTTTTGGCTAGCTGAGCGAAATCCTGTTCGGCGCTGGCATAATCACCGGCATAAAAACTGGCGGCCGCTGCCAGATAGCTTTTGTAGGACTGAGCTGGAGAATCTGCCGGGAGAGTGGCAAGCGATGACTCAATCTGCTCGCGGGTTGCCCCGGATAACAGTCCTGTGCGCGCCTGGGCCAGGGCCTGACGCTGATTTGCCGTTAACGTTGAGTCGGCCAGCAGTGCGGCAAAAAACGCGCTGACGCTCGCGGTATTGTTCGAAACATGACGGTTCTCAAGCTCAGCGTCGTTGACGTTTATTTCGTCTGCGCTAATGTTCAGTTCGGCTATCTGTCGGGACAGGGGGCTGTCTTCGGCAGATACCTGCGCTGCGGCTGGCTGCGGGGCAATGTCATCCCACTGCGGATGATACGCAAAATAGAAATCGCGGGAGCGGGTGATGTCTGCCGGCATCGACTGCACCGGCAGAGCAAATGATTTCTCCTGGCTCAGCAGCCGCAGCAGGTTATCGCGGCTGTCGTTTTCCGGGTTGAAGGTGGGCGTGCCTTTCAGCAGGCAGCTGTCGTCGCTCCATTTGCAGTCTTCCATATCGAAAGAGGCGAATACCTGCGGGGCGGCGACCAATAATGAGCAAAGGGCAAAGGCAAGGGGTGTCTTCCTGACCATAGTCTTATTTCCTGTCTTTTTAGTGTGATACCGCTGTAATAATCAGGGTAATTCCCTCAACGGCAATAACTTCAACCTGCGTTCCGGCGCTCAAATCGTCGCGGGCGCTGACGGGCCATGAGCTGTCGCCGACGCGCATGTGTCCGCGGCCATTGACCAGGGCGGTTTCCAGAATAAATCGACGGCCAACCAACTGCTGCCCGCGCTGGTTAAGATGGCTGTCGGCGGGTTTCTGATCTTGTACACGCCTTGCCAGCCACTTCCACCACAGCCAGGCCGCCAGCAGGGTGAGTACGGCGAACATCGCCCCCTGCCACGCCCAGTCAAGCGGGATGAGCCACACCACCAGGCCGGTAATCACCGCCGCCACGCCGCTCCACAGCAGATAGCCGTTACCGCCCAGCATCTCGGCGGCGAGTAGCAGACCGCCGAGGCTGAGCCAGAAGATGTGCGGGTGCACCAGAATCATCGCTATCATGATTTTTTCCGTTCGCTGGCGCTGTCTTTCACCAGTTCGGCTATCCCGGCAATGGACCCCATCAGGCTGCTGGCATCCAGCGGCATCATCACCACTTTGCTGTTATTCGACGAACCGATGTGCTGCAGCGCTTCGGTGTATTTCTGCGCCACGAAGTAGTTCACGGCCTGAATATCCCCGGCGGCAATGGCCTCCGAAACCATCTGCGTCGCGCGGGCCTCGGCTTCTGCGGAACGTTCACGCGCTTCAGCCTGTAAAAATGCCGACTGGCGTTCACCTTCCGCTTTGAGGATTTTCGACTGTTTCTCACCTTCGGCCTTGACGATTTCTGCCTGACGGATCCCTTCCGCTTCAAGAATATAGGCGCGCTTGGTACGTTCGGCTTTCATCTGCGCGTTCATGGCGTCGATAAGTTCCGCCGGCGGACGCACATCGCGGATTTCAATACGGGTGATTTTGATGCCCCAGGGATTCGTGGCCTCATCAACGATATGCAGCAGGCGCGTGTTGATGTTGTCGCGCTGGGAGAGCATTTCATCGAGTTCCATCGAGCCGAGAACGGTACGAATGTTGGTCATGGTCAGGTTAATGATCGCCAGTTCCAGGTTGCTGACCTCATAAGCCGCTTTTGGCGCGTCGATCACCTGAATAAAGCAGACGGCATCGATCGCGACGTTGGCGTTGTCTTTGGAGATGACTTCCTGAGAGGGGATATCAAGCACCTGTTCCATCATGTTGATCTTACGACCGATGCGGTCCATGAACGGTACAACAAGGTTTAAACCCGGTTGCAGGGTTTTGGTGTAACGGCCAAAACGCTCGACCGTCCACTGATATCCCTGCGGGACGATTTTGACGCCAGCACCGACGATGACCAGCGCGACAAAAATGAGAATAGGAATAAAAATGAGCATTGATGAAACCTCCTGTTGTGTTGTCCTTTACTGCCTCATTAGTCAAATTATACCCGATTTATCAGGGTGGGCTCCCCTATAATAAATTACAGGGATAGACTGTCTGCACGAAAGAGGTAAAAAAGGGATTGGTAATGGAAGAAAGCAGCATTCTGCTTCAGTTAAAAAATGTCGCATGGCAGGCAGGGGCGACGCAGGTTCTCAATAACATCTGTTTTAATCTCCGGGCCGGAGAATTTAAGCTGATTACCGGCCAGTCTGGTTGCGGTAAAAGTACGTTACTCAAGATAGTGGCGTCATTAATTAGCCCGACTGCCGGTGAAATTCTCTTTGAGGGCAAGGAGATAAACACTCTTAAGCCTGAAACATATCGCCAGCAGGTTTCTTATTGTGCGCAAACGCCCGCGTTGTTTGGTGACACCGTTTACGACAACCTCATTTTCCCCTGGCAAATCCGCGATAAACGTCCGGATCCGGATGTGTTTCTTGCCGATCTGGCCCGTTTTGAGCTACCCGAAACGATCCTCAAAAAAAACATCAATGAGCTGTCTGGCGGCGAAAAGCAACGCGTCTCATTAATTCGTAATTTACAGTTTCTGCCAAAAATCCTGCTGCTTGATGAAATTACCAGCGCGCTGGATGAAGCCAATAAACGGAATGTGAACGAATTAATTCACCACTATGTCCGCGATAAGAATATTGCTGTGCTGTGGGTGACGCACGACAAAGATGAAATTAATCATGCGGATAATGTCATAACCCTTCAACCGCACGCCGGGGAAATGCAGGAAGTAAGCAATGAACGAGCATAATATTACCAATGAATCACTGGCGTTAGCGATGATGCTGGTGGTGGTCGCGATACTGATCAGCAACAAAGAAAAACTGGCGCTGGAAAAAGATATTCTCTGGAGCGTTTGCCGGGCGGTGGTTCAGCTTATTATCGTTGGTTATGTTCTGAAATATATTTTCGGCGTTAACCACAGCATTCTGACCTTATTGATGGTGCTGTTTATCTGTTTCAACGCGGCCTATAACGCGCAAAAGCGCAGTAAATATATTGATAAAGCTTTTCTCTCGTCATTTATCGCCATCACGGCGGGGGCGGGGTTAACGCTGGCGGTGCTGGTTCTGTCAGGCTCTATCGAGTTTACCCCAATGCAGGTGATCCCAATTTCCGGCATGATTGCAGGCAATGCGATGGTTGCGGTAGGGCTGTGTTACAACAATCTGGGGCAGCGGTTTAACAGCGAACAGCAGCAAATTCAGGAAAAACTCAGCCTCGGTGCGACGCCGAAAGTGGCCTCCGCGCCGCTGATTCGCGACAGTATTCGCGCTTCGCTGATCCCGACGATCGATTCAGCGAAGACCGTGGGACTGGTGAGTTTACCGGGGATGATGTCCGGGTTGATCTTTGCAGGTATTGATCCGGTAAAAGCGATTAAGTATCAGATTATGGTGACGTTTATGCTGCTTTCGACCGCCAGTCTGTCAACCATTATCGCCTGCTACCTGACCTATCGGAAGTTCTATAATTCACGTCACCAACTGGTGGTGACGCATTTGAAAAAAAACTAATGGAGTACCGGATGGCGCGGGCCTACGGGGAGATTGTAGGCCCGATTAGCACAAGCGCCATCAGGCAAATGCAGCGGATTAGTACAACAGCGCGTACAGCTGGCGGCGGTATTTCGAGGCCAGCGCATCGCCGGTGCCCAGTGCGGCAAGGATCTCCTGGAAGGTTTTACGCGCCTGACCGTCGGCTGCAGTGAGATCTTTCTTCAGGTGACTGAACAGCAATTCCAGCGATTCCTCGTTACGTCCAACCTGGTGTAACTGAATGGCCAGTTGAGTTGCCAGCGCCGCATCCTGTGGATTGCTGGCGACCTGCTGCTGCAACTGTTGGATTTCAGGCGTATCAGCCGCCTGCTTCAGCAGTTCGATCTGTGCCACCAGGCCCTGATAACGGGTGTCCTGATCCTGCAACGGGATAGTTTTCAGCACCGCTTCGGCTTCGTCTGGACGGTTCAGGGCGATTTGCGTTTCCGCCAGCAGCAGGCCAATTTCGCTGCTCTGATTGGAGATCTGCCAGGCTTCTTTCAGCAGCGGCAGCGCATCAGCGTGATTGCCGGCTTCGATGAACTCGATCGCCTGGCGCGCTTTCAACTCTTCTTCGCTCGGTAACACTTTCTCCAGCAGCGCGCGAATAACTTCTTCCGGCTGCGGGCCCTGGAATCCATCTACCGGCTGACCGTTCTGGAACAGATAAACCGTGGGGATCGCGCGCAGACCAAACTGGGAGGCGATCATCTGCTCGGCGTCGCAGTCTAACTTGGCGAGAATAAACTGACCGTTGTACTGAGCAACAAGGCTCTCCAGTACCGGCGTTAATTGCAGACAATGCTGGCTGCGCTCAGACCAAAAATAGAACAGGACCGGCGTGGTCATCGACTGTTCAAGGGTCTGCTGGAGGTTCGATTCGTTAATGTTAACAATATTCTGTGTGGACATGGAGTTACTCTCTTTTGTCGATTTCTTGTTACATGGGGGCTGACGCGCGTGCTTCAACTCAACCGTGTAAAATTTTGTCCATTATGCGGCCTGGCAACAGGCGCTTCAGTAGCATAACTGCCCAGGTCACCAGCGTAACCGGATAACGCAGCTTTGGTTTGTCGCTCTCAAACGCATGACGCACTTTGGCGACAACCGCTTGTGGCCCCAGCGTAAAACGCGCGGCAATTCCGGGGTTTTCCACGGGAGCATCGCTCTGGGTCTGGTTGACGTTTTCGGTAAAGCGGGTGCGAATAGGGCCAGGCTCAATCAGGCTGACCTTAATCCCGCTGTGGCGCAGCTCCATACGCAGCGCGTCGGACCAGGCTTCCAGCGCATATTTGCTGGCGGCATAGGCCCCGCGCCCCGGCGTTGAGATCAATCCCATTACCGACGAGGTCATCACAATTCGTCCTTCGCCGTGGGGTAGCATGGCAGGTAACAGGCGCATGGTAAGCTGATGTGCGCCAAAGAAGTTGGCGGAAAACTGCTGTTCCATCTGCTCGCGGCTGATGGTGGGCAGTGGGCCATAGACGCCGTATCCGGCGTTGTTAAAGATCCCATACAAACGATTATCGGTCAGGGCGATCACCTCATCAGCCGCGCGATCTATGCTCTCGGGTGAATCCAGATCCAGCAATATGCCGGTGAATCCCATGCTGTTCATACGCGCCACATCGTCAGGTTTGCGACAGCCTGCCAGAATTTGAAAACCCTGGCGCTTTAGCTCAAGCGCGCTTTCCAGACCGATTCCGCTGGAACATCCTGTTATTAAGACCGATTTTTGCATAACTTTACCTGTCAGGATCTCCGTTGTTTTACGAGTCGTGATTTACTAGAGGAGTGAGATGTTGCGCCATCCAGTCGGCAATAAACGGCTGGGCGTCACGGTTAGGATGAATACCATCATCCTGCATCCACTGGGGTTTCAGATAAACCTCTTCCATAAAAAAGGGCAGCAGAGGTATATCAAACTCTTTGGCGAGTTTTGGATAAATCGCGCTAAAGCTTTCATTATAACGGCGACCGTAGTTTGCCGGCAGACGAATTTGCATCAGCAGCGGTTCGGCATTTGCTGCTTTCACATCCTGCAGAATCGTGCGCAGGGTTTGTTCGGTTTGCGCAGGCGCAAAACCGCGCAGACCGTCGTTGCCGCCAAGTTCGACCAGCACCCAGCGCGGCTGGTGCTGCTTCAGTAATGCAGGCAGACGGGCCAGACCCTGCTGCGAGGTGTCGCCGCTAATACTGGCATTCACCACCGGCGTTTTGGTTTGCCATTTATCATTAAGTAGCGCAGGCCATGCGGCGCTGGCGGACATACGGTATCCGGCGCTCAGGCTGTCACCCAGAATTAATAACGTGTCCGCTGCGGCGGCGCGGAAAGTTAACAGGACCAGGAACAGGAAAGGCCAATGCCAGCGGAAAACATTGTTGAAGTTCATCATCTTAAGAAATCCGTCGGTCAGGGTGATCATGAGCTATCCATCCTTACCGGAGTTGAACTGGTTGTCAAACGCGCCGAGACCATTGCGCTGATTGGCGAGTCGGGTTCAGGAAAATCCACACTGCTGGCGATCCTCGCCGGGCTGGACGATGGCACCAGCGGTGAAGTCAGCCTGGTGGGGCAGGCGCTGCACACCATGGATGAAGAAGCCCGGGCACAGCTGCGGGCGCGACACGTGGGTTTTGTCTTCCAGTCATTCATGTTAATTCCGACCCTAAACGCGCTGGAAAACGTCGAGTTGCCCGCGTTGTTGCGCGGCGAAAACAGCGGAAAAAGTCGCGACGGGGCAAAAACGTTGCTGGAGCAACTGGGGCTGGGAAAACGTCTTGATCATCTTCCGGCCCAGCTTTCCGGCGGGGAGCAGCAGCGCGTAGCGCTGGCGCGGGCGTTTAACGGTCGTCCTGACGTACTGTTTGCCGATGAACCGACGGGCAATCTGGACCGCCAGACCGGAGACAAAATCGCCGACCTGCTGTTTTCTCTGAACCGGGAACATGGCACCACCCTGATTCTGGTGACCCATGATTCTCAACTGGCGGCGCGTTGCGATCGGCGTTTACGTCTGGTGAACGGACAGTTGCAGGAGGAGGCATGATTGCACGCTGGTTCTGGCGCGAATGGCGCTCGCCTTCATTACTGATTGTCTGGCTGGCGCTGAGTCTGGCCGTGGCCTGCGTGCTGGCGCTGGGCAATATCAGCGATCGTATGGAAAAAGGGCTGAGCCAGCAAAGCCGTGAGTTTATGGCGGGAGATCGGTCGCTGCAAAGTTCGCGTACCGTGCCGAAAGCGTGGATTGACGAGGCGCGACAGCGTGGCCTGAAAGTGGGCGAACAGCTGACCTTTGCCACTATGACCTTTGCCCGGGATACGCCGCAGTTGGCGAACGTCAAAGCGGTGGATGATGTGTATCCGATGTATGGCACGTTGCAAACCAATCCGCCGGGACTGAAACCTCAGCCAGGCTCGGTGCTGCTGGCTCCGCGTCTGATGGCGTTGCTGAACTTAAAAATCGGTGATTCCATCGACGTGGGTGATGCCACGCTGCGCATCGCCGGGGAAGTGGTGCAGGAGCCGGACGCCGGTTTCAATCCGTTTCAGATAGCGCCGCGCCTGATGATGAACATGGCGGATGTCGAAAAAACGGCGGCGGTCCAGCCGGGGAGCCGGGTGACCTGGCGCTATAAATTTGGCGGGACACCGCAGCAACTGGAAGCCTATGAAAAATGGCTGCTCCCGCAGTTAAAGCCTGAACAGCGCTGGTATGGGCTGGAGCAGGATGAAGGGGCGCTGGGGAAATCACTGGAGCGTTCGCAACAGTTCCTGCTGCTGTCGGCGCTGCTAACGCTGCTGCTGGCGGTCGCTGCGGTTGCCGTGGCGATGAGCCATTACTGCCGCAGTCGTTACGATCTGGTGGCTATTCTGAAAACCCTTGGCGCGGGCAGAGCACAGTTGCGCAGGCTAATTGTTGGTCAATGGCTGATGGTGCTGGCGCTGTCTGGCGTGACCGGAGGGTTATTCGGGCTGTTGTTTGAACGTGTGCTGGTGGTATTACTTAAGCCGGTACTGCCCGGCGAACTGCCGCCTGCCAGTCCCTGGCCGTGGCTATGGGCATTAGGCACTATGACGGTCATTTCTCTGCTGGTGGGGTTACGCCCTTACCGTTTGCTGCTGGCGACTCAGCCACTGCGGGTACTGCGCCGTGACGTGGTGGCAAACGTCTGGCCGCTGAAGTTTTATTTGCCGGTGGTATTGATAGTCGTGATTGCCCTGCTCGCCGGACTGATGGGCGGAAGTCCGCTGCTGTGGGCCGTGCTGGCCGGAGCGGTAGTGCTGGCGCTTTTGTGCGGGGTGCTCGGCTGGATGCTGCTCAACGTGCTGCGTGGCCTGACGCTCACCTCGCTGCCGCTGCGTTTAGCTGTCAGTCGGCTGTTGCGCCAGCCGTGGTCAACGCTCAGTCAGCTGTCGGCATTTTCGCTTTCCTTTATGTTGCTGGCGCTGCTGCTGGTACTGCGTGGTGACCTGCTCGACCGCTGGCAGCAGCAAATGCCGCCGGAAAGCCCGAACTATTTTCTCATCAACATTGCCACCGAACAGGTGGTTCCACTCAAGGCTTTCCTGGCTGAGCATCAGGTGATCCCGGAATCGTTCTATCCGATTGTGCGGGCGCGTCTGACGGCGATCAATGAGAAGCCGACCGAAGGCAATCACGATGAGGCGCTGAACCGTGAGCTTAATCTGACCTGGCAGGATACCCGACCGGATCATAACCCGATCGTTGCCGGAAGCTGGCCGCCAAAAGCGGGCGAAGTCTCGATGGAAGAGGGGCTGGCGAAACGGCTGAACGTCAAACTTGGCGATCGGGTGACCTTTATGGGCGATACCCAGGATTTCAGCGCCACGGTTAGCAGTCTGCGCAAAGTGGACTGGGAAAGCCTGCGCCCCAACTTCTTCTTTATCTTTCCCTCCGGCGCGCTGGACGCTCAGCCGCAAAGCTGGTTAACCAGCTTTCGCTGGGAGAACGGCAACGGCATGCTGACGCAGCTTAACCGCGAATTCCCGACTATCAGCCTGCTGGATATTTGCGCAATCCTCAAACAGGTGAGCCAGGTGCTGGAGCAGGTGAGCCGGGCACTGGAGGTGATGGTGGTGCTGGTTACCGCTTGCGGTATGTTGCTGCTATTGGCGCAGGTCCAGGTCGGAATGCGTCAGCGTCATCAGGAACTGGTGGTCTGGCGCACGCTGGGCGCGGGTAAGAAGCTATTGCGTACCACGCTATGGTGCGAGTTCGCCATGCTCGGAATGGTCGCCGGACTGGTGGCTGCCATCGGTGCGGAAACCGCACTGGCGGTGCTGCAAACCCGAGTGTTTGATTTTCCGTGGGAGCCAGACTGGCGACTGTGGGTCGTGTTGCCGCTTTGTGGGGCATTGTTGCTCTCGCTATGCGGCGGATGGCTCGGTTCACGTCTGCTAAAAGGCAAAGCGCTGTTCCGTCAGTTCAGTAGTTAATTCATATTCGTGATGATTACGCACCGGTTTTTTAAATCGGTGCGTTTTTTTATCTATGTAGCACAAATTGATAACTCATTGATATTTAACAGCACAGAACAATAAAAACCCGACAACACGAGTGTATTAATAAACGTTAATATTTGTATGCTGAATAATTGGCAGGCTATCTATCAAGGTACAAATAATGACTATAAAAAAAACGGCGCTGGCGGTATCGATCGGCGCAGCAGTGGCATTAACGACGTTCGCCTCCCAGGCGGAAATCACGGTCCTGAAACAAGATCCACAGGCGGGCAACCCGCTGAGCCGTCTTAACTTCACCGTCGGCGGGAGTATTCGTCCGCAGTTCCAGAATATGGCCGGTGACGATGGTAAGAATGGCTACAAACGTAATGGTTTCGACGGCGGGACGCGTTTTCGCTTCGCCGCTGATTACTATCTGTTTGATGACATCAGCTGGGTGAGTTATTACGAGCTGGGCGTAAACTTCCCGGCAATGTTCAACTGGGATAATCACTATGCTAACGGCGCCAACGATACCACGCGTCGTATGTTGTACACCGGTCTGAAGAGCGCGACCTGGGGTACGCTGACCTTCGGTCAACAGAACAGCATTTACTATGATGTGGTTGGTGCGAAAACGGATATCTGGGACTACGACATGATCGGTCAGGCACCAGGTAACGGTATCAATGGCGACTATGACGGTTCCTATCGTACGCGTAAGTCACTGAAGTATAAGAAAACGGTTGGCGATGTTGATCTCTACGCATCTTATCTGTTCAGCGATGATTACAACCCGAACAACGGTCTGCGCTACAAGCGTAAAGGCGGTGGCTCGCTGGGTGTGGATTATCACATCACCGATGACCTGACCTGGGGTACGGCGTGGAACTACACCCGCGCGGAAATGCGTGGCGACACCAGCAAAACCTACGATCAAAACATCGTCGGTACCGCGCTGAGCTGGAAACCGGACAACTGGACCTTCTCGATGGGCGGCGGTTGGTATCAAAACTTCATGACCACCAAAAAAGTCTCTGTTAACGATTACTTTGCCGGTGATGCCTGGGGTCTGGAATACTTCGCGGGTTACACCTTCCCGGTTGGTCAGTATGCGCTGAAATCCGTTCAACCCTACGTTATGGGCGACCGTATTGAATACGTGAATGGTCGTAACTACCTGCGTACCGACAATGGTGTGGGTATCAGCTTCCAGCTGGACTACGGTTTCCGTGTGGATTACGAACACGTCTTCACCTCCAGCACCGACAATCTGGGTGATATGAACCTGGTTCGTCTGCGTTACGATTTCTAAGTCAATTTCCCTGCCAAAACCGGGTAACCAGAAGGTTATCCGGTTTTTTACTATCCTTTGCTGAAAAACGCATTAGTACCTTCAACGTACATTCAACGACATATCCCGCAACATCATGAAATAATTTCAAGGACAGCAGGTTGTGATCTGTGTCATGTTAACAATCAGCCTGTTAACAGGCCAACAAGAACAACGCCGCAAGAACGGCGTGAGACATGACACCACAACGTTAAAATGGAGAAATTATGGGATTGCGTCAGAGTTTACGCGTCGCGACCGGAGCGCTGTTACTGGCCTGTGGATTACAACTTGCTCATGCGAACAGTGACCCGCATACCATCGTGTTTGGCGTCGCACCTGGGCCGTACGGCGATATGGTGAAACAGGCCATTGCCCCTACGCTGAAAGAGAAAGGCTATAAGGTAGTGGTGCGCGAATTCAGCGACTACGTGCAGCCGAACATGGCGCTTTCCAACGGCAGTATTGATGCCAACTTGTTCCAGCACTCGCTCTACTTTGACAAATTCACCGCTGATAAAGGACTGAAGCTGAGCAAGCTGATTGTGGTCCCGACGGCCGGGATGGGTTTTTACTCACATAAAATCAAAAGCCTGGATGAGTTAAAAAAAGGGGATGTGATCACGCTTTCCAATGATCCAACCAATCTGGCTCGCGGTCTGCGTTTCCTGCAGTCTATTGACCTTATTACCATCAAAGACACTATCGATCCGACTAAAGCCTCTGAGCGCGATATCGCCAGCAACCCGAAAGGGCTGGTGTTTAAACCGCTGGAAGCGGCACAACTGCCGCGTACCCTGGACGGTGTGACCGGCGCGCTGGTCAACGGTAACTTTGCCGTGGCGGCGAAACTGGATCTCGCCAGTGCCATCAAGCAAGAGCATCTGGACGAAAATCTGAAAAATATCATAGCGGTTCGCAGTGAAGATGCGGATAAACCGTTCGCGAAAGATATTGTGGCGGCGGTGAAATCTCCGGCGTATCGCGCGGTGATCGACGATCCGCAAAATATCTACAGCGCCTTCCAGAAACCGGAATGGATGTCGGCAGCCCAATAATCGCTGCGCACAAGGTTAACAGGGGCAGCGGCGACTGCCCTTTTCGCATTTCTGAGGTGGCTATGATTGAGATAGAAAAGGTTTGCGTGGATTTTAGCGCAGGCCGTGGACCATCAACCCGGGCGGTTGATGACGTCAGCTTGCGCATAGGCGCAGGCGAGATATTTGGCATTGTCGGGACCAGCGGCGCGGGGAAAAGTACGCTGCTGCGCACCCTGAACGCCTTAACGCGACCAAGCCTGGGAAGCGTAAAGGTTAACGGCGTAGAAATTTCCGCGCTGGAAGGGGCGCAACTACGTAAAGCCCGTCAGCGTATTGGGATGATTTTTCAGCATTTTAATCTGATGCATACCCGTACCGTGGCGCAAAACGTCGCTTTCAGCCTGAAGGCTGCCGGATGGGAGCGCAGTAAAATTGGCCCACGCGTCAGCGAAATCCTGACGCTGGTGGGGCTGTCTGACAAGGCGAACCGCTTTCCTGTGCAGCTCAGCGGCGGGCAAAAGCAGCGCGTTGGTATTGCCCGTGCGATTGCCAATCACCCCGATGTGCTGCTGTGTGATGAACCGACCTCTGCGCTGGATCTGGAAACATCGGCCACTATTCTGGCATTGCTTAAGCAGATCAACCAACAGCTGGGGATCACGATCGTGCTGATCACTCACGAGATGAACGTGATCAAATCGATTTGCGATCGTGTGGCGGTGATGTCCGGCGGCAAGGTGGTGGAGTCCGGTGAGGTGTTTGACGTTTTTGCTCACCCGCAGCACGCTTTCACGAAGCAACTGGTGTCGCATACCCTCAATCTGACGCTACCCGAACGCTTGCGCCAGCATTTGCCTGGCCAGTTGCTGAAAATTCTGTTCATCGGCGATTCGGCGGAACAGCCAGTGTTGTCAGAAGTCGCGATTAAATTTGGTGTGGCGGTGAACATTCTGCACGGCAAAATTGAATATATCGGCGAGCGTGCGCTGGGGATTCTGGTGGTGCAACTGACCGCGCCGCATAACCCTTCTGCGGTGGATGTCGCCGTGGAGCATATTCGTCAACGCACGGCACAGGTGGAGGTGATTCGTGGATGATTTATTGCCTGATTTGACGCTGGCGTTTAATGAAACCTTTCAGATGCTAAGTATCTCTACGGTGCTGGCGATTATTGGCGGTCTGCCGCTCGGTTTTCTTATTTTTGTCACCGACCGGCATTTATTCTGGCAAAACCGTTTTGTGTATCTGCTCAGCTCCGTGCTGGTGAATATCATCCGTTCGGTGCCGTTTGTGATCTTGCTGGTGCTGCTGCTGCCGCTCACACAGTTTTTACTCGGAAATACCATTGGGCCGATTGCGGCGTCTGTCCCGCTCTCGGTGGCGGCAATCGCTTTTTATGCTCGTCTGGTCGACAGCGCACTGCGCGAAGTCGATAAAGGCATTATTGAAGCGGCGGAAGCCTTTGGCGCCAGCCCGATGCGCATCATCTGCACCGTTCTGTTACCTGAAGCGAGCGCGGGTCTGCTGCGTGGGTTGACGATAACGCTGGTGAGTCTGATCGGTTACTCCGCGATGGCCGGAATTGTTGGCGGCGGTGGGGTAGGCGACCTGGCGATTCGCTTTGGTTATTACCGCTACGAAACCCAGGTCATGATCGTCACCGTGGTGGCGCTGATTATTCTGGTGCAGGTCGTTCAGGTGCTGGGCGACTGGCTGGCGAAACGCGCGGATAAGCGCGACAGACACTGATCACTGTGCGTTAAGCCATCCGGCAACGTCCTGCCATGTGCCGCGAAAGACGATTTTCGCGGCTTTCTTTTCCAGCTGATAGCGATACATCGGGTCGTAATACTCGTTGAGCAACGGCACCAGCCAGCCCATATGGGCGTCGGTACTGCCCGTTGCTTGCTGTTCGCGCAGAGCCACGTCGAGCAGGGCGGTCAGCTCGGCAAAACGTTGTAAACCCAGACGGCGGCGAATAGCAAACAGGCCGTGGTGCAGATACTCGCTATACTCCTGCCAGCCCTGACTCTCGCCATAAGCATGGGTAAAATCGTGGTGCATCCGCACGAAATACTCTTCGCGCAGTCGCTCCAGACGACGCTCAAAAGGATCGTCCACCACTGCAATAGATGCCTGGGTCATGCGTTCGCGCAGGCACTCAGGCAGATGATTAGCCCCTATCATGCGGCCTTCATCTTCCAGTACCCACAGACGCAGATCCTGACGGCTGTCGGTTCTGAGCATTTCGACCGCCAGCAGGTTTTCAAAACTCGCCTGACTCAGCTGCGGTTCAACGGTGCGACCAAACGAGGAACCGCGATGGTGCGCCAGACCTTCGAGATCCACGCCGTTCGGCTGCTGTTGCACCAGCTGCGTTTTCCCGTTCCCGGTACAGCCGCCAATTAAGACGATCGGCTTTTGCACTAATTCTTCAGTCAGTTGAATCGCCGCCTGACGCAGGGCTTTGTAGCCGCCGTGTATCAGCGGGTAGTCAATCCCGGACTCGTGCAGCCACTGTTGCACAATGTGCGAACGCTGACCGCCGCGCGCGCAGCATAAATAACCCGCAGGATTTTGACGACAGGCATCCAGCCAGGCCTTCATACGTTGTTGGCGAGTCTCGCCGCAGACCAGTTGATGACCGAGCGTGAGGGCTGCCTCGGGTCCCTGACGTTTATAACAGGTACCCACGGCGGCACGTTCGTCATCGTTCATTAGGGGAAGGTTGATTGCGCCCGGCATTGCGCCTTGCAGAAATTCGACGGGGGCGCGTACATCGATTATAGGCGTACCAGCGAGCAAAATTGCGCGATAGTCCGTTCCATCGTTCATGTGTGATCCTGAAAATACAAAAACAGCAATGGAGGGGATTTTACGCGCCAGAGGAGGGGCCGGGGAAGGATAAAATCAAATCCCCGGCATTAATGGCTTATTTCAGCGTTGACTGCGCCCAGATAATACCGCTGGCATATTCCGGCGGCAGCAGGGGGATAAGCGCTTCCAGCGTCGCGCTAAGACGCGCGGTATCGCTGTCGCTCAGGTTCAGGTGTCCCACCTTACGCCCTTCACGCACCTCTTTGTCATACCAGTGCAGATGCACCAGCGGCAGCTTCAGCCAGTCATAGTTCAGGTCGCTACCAATCAGATTTACCATCACCGAAGGAGTGTTCACTATCGGCGTGGGTAACGGCAGGTTGGTAATGGCGCGCAGGTGCAGCTCAAACTGGCTGATGCTGGCACCGTTTTGCGTCCAGTGCCCGCTGTTGTGCACGCGTGGAGCCAGTTCGTTAATCAGCAGACCTTCCGGGGTGATGAAACATTCCATCGCCATCACGCCGACATAGCCCAGCTCCTGCATGATGGCAGAGAGCATCGCTTCGGCCTGTTTCTGCTGTTTGCCGTTAGCCTGCGGGAAGACCACGCTGGTGCGCAGAATGCCGTCCTGGTGCAGGTTATGGGTCAGCGGATAGAAGACGGTGCTACCGTCGTGCGCACGAGCGCCAACCAGTGAGACTTCACCAGAGAAGTTGATTCCCCGCTCAACGATGCACTCGCCGTAGCAGTCGTCCGGCAGTTGTTCGGTTTCATTTGCGCGCAAACGCCACTGCCCACGACCGTCGTAACCGCCGACGCGACGTTTCACGATCGCCAGCTCACCGAGTTTGTCGAATACTGCAGGCCATTCGCTTTTATCCGCCAGCAACTGCCACGGCGCAGTTGCCAGGCCGAGCTTGTCAAAAAGCTGCTTTTGCGTCAGACGGTCGGCAATAATTGGGAAAACGTCGCGGTTGACAAATGCCGGATGGCGCGCGAGCTCGCGGGTGAGCGCCGTTTCCGGCCAGCGCTCAATCTCAGCGGTGATCACGCTTTGCTGAAAAGGGACCGCTGCTGGTTCGGCATCCAGCCCGACGGGCCAGACCGCAATGCCCAGCGGCTCACCGGCCTGGCGCAGCATGCGCCCTAACTGACCGTTACCGAGTACGCAGACCTGCTTCATGCCGCACCTCGCGGGTCCGGATTCTCCAGCACCTCGTCGGTTTGTACTTTGCGCCAGTCGTTCAGACGCTGGTGTAATGCTTTGTCGTGTGTTGCCAGAATTTGTGCTGCCAGCAGGGCCGCATTTGCCGCGCCCGCTTTGCCGATAGCCAGCGTTCCGACCGGAATACCGCGCGGCATCTGTACGATGGAGTAAAGGCTATCTACGCCGCTCAGCGCCGCGCTTTGCACCGGGACGCCTAAAACAGGCACCAGCGTTTTCGCCGCAATCATGCCCGGCAGATGCGCAGCGCCACCCGCACCGGCAATGATCACCTGATAGCCGTTCTCTTCTGCGCTTTCGGCGAAGCTAAACAGCTTGTCAGGGGTGCGGTGGGCGGAGACGACTTCAACATGATGCGGCACGTTCAGAATTTCGAAGATTTCGGCGGCGAACTGCATGGTAGCCCAGTCGCTTTTGGACCCCATCACGATGGCGACACGCGCCGGGTTATTGCGGGAAGACATGCGTCTGAAAACTCCTGTGATGCACTACACTCGACTTTTGAGGCCACAGAGAATAGCATAATTCGCCGTCAAGGAAAACGATTGCGCGCTTTACACTTCACCCTTCAGGCAGCCTCTGTAGTTGGCTACATCTCAATGAGTTTTGTGTAAAGAGGAACTGGATATCTGCGGAATTAAAACGGAAATGCGATCAGTTCAACGTCATTTGGCGTGACTTTGATCATCGACCCTTCGGTGTGCCATGCGCCTAATACCACGCGGAAAGCGGGTTGCTCATTGGCCGTAAGTTCGTGGACTGCCGGGCGGTGGGTGTGGCCGTGAATTAACCACTGGACCTGATGCTTTTCCATCTCGGTGATGACGGCCTGCGGATTCACATCCATGATCGCCAGTGACTTGCTGCTGTTGGCCGCTTTGCTGTTGGCGCGCATTTTCGCGGCGATACGTTGGCGAACGAACAGAGGTAGGGAGAGGAACAGCTTCTGTAGCCAGGGTTGATGTACTTTGGCGCGAAACGCCTGATAGCCTGCATCGTCTGTACACAAAGTGTCGCCATGCATGATCAATACCTTGCGGCCATACAGGTTGAGTACTTTTTTCTCAGGCAGCAAGCTCATGCCGCTTTCACGGGCAAAACGTTTGCCGAGCAGAAAATCTCGGTTGCCGTGAATAAAAAAGCAGGGAACGCCGGAATCAACCAGTGATTTTATCGCCGCGGCTATTTCATGATGCAGTGGGGTTGGGTCGTCGTCGCCAATCCAGGCTTCAAACAGGTCGCCGAGAATGTACAGTGCATCAGCTTTTCGCGCATCACCGGCTAAAAAACGCAGAAAACCGGCGGTGATCGCCGGTTCTTCTGTGCAGAGGTGAAGATCTGCAATAAACAGTGTCGTCACGATTACTCGCTGACGGTCACGTTTTCGATGATGACGTCTTCTTTTGGCACATCCTGGTGCATACCGCTGCGACCAGTGGAAACGCCTTTGATTTTATCAACCACGTCCATGCCTTCAACAACTTCAGCAAACACGCAATAACCCCAACCCTGCATGCTTTCGCCGGAGAAGTTCAGGAAGTCGTTATCTGCAACGTTGATGAAGAACTGTGCGGTTGCGGAGTG
The DNA here is from genome assembly GCF_030334745.1 of Citrobacter sp. Cb080. Classification (NCBI taxonomy): domain Bacteria; kingdom Pseudomonadati; phylum Pseudomonadota; class Gammaproteobacteria; order Enterobacterales; family Enterobacteriaceae; genus Citrobacter; species Citrobacter sp. Cb080. Next base: position 165,595 of record NZ_JAOWDG010000029.1, read on the forward strand.
CGGAGCCTGAGTACGCGCCATCGCCAGCGTACCACGGGTGTTTTTCAGACCGTTGTTCGCTTCGTTTTTGATCGCTTCTTTCGTGGCTTTTTGCTTCATGCCAGGTTCGAAACCGCCGCCCTGGATCATGAAACCGTTAATAACACGGTGGAAAATGGTGTTGTTGTAAAAACCTTCGCGGCAGTAGTCCAGGAAGTTTTTAACTGTTTCAGGCGCTTTATCATCAAACGTTTTGATTACGATATCGCCGTGATTAGTGTGGAAAGTAACCATTTTTGCATCCTGTTCCGATAGATTGGTGCTTCGACCCCGTGAAGGGTCAGAGTTAGGGGTGTGTTATAGCATAACCGCAAGCTGCGATCACCTCGCAAAGTGTGCTGCTTCCGGTCTAAATTATGGGTATTATACAGACTTTACTATCCACACACGTCTACACGGAATCTTCGATGTTAAAAATCTTTAATACACTGACGCGCCAAAAAGAGGAATTCAAACCTATTCATGCCGGGGAAGTCGGCATGTACGTGTGTGGTATTACCGTTTACGATCTCTGTCATATTGGCCACGGACGTACCTTCGTTTCTTTCGACGTTGTCGCTCGCTATCTGCGCTTCCTCGGCTATAAGCTGAAGTATGTGCGCAATATTACTGATATCGATGACAAAATCATCAAGCGCGCGAATGAAAACGGTGAGAGCTTTGTGGCGTTGGTCGACAGAATGATCGCGGAAATGCATAGCGATTTCGACGCGCTGAATATTCTGCGTCCGGATCTGGAGCCGCGCGCTACGCACCATATCGCTGAGATTATTGAAATCACTGAACAGCTGATTGCCAAAGGTCACGCTTATGTCGCTGATAACGGCGACGTGATGTTCGACGTGCCGACTGACCCGAACTATGGTCAGCTGTCACGCCAGGATCTGGATCAGCTGCAGGCGGGCGCACGCGTTGATGTGGTTGATGTGAAGCGCAACCCGATGGACTTCGTGCTGTGGAAAATGTCCAAAGAAGGCGAGCCGAGCTGGCCGTCTCCGTGGGGTGCGGGTCGTCCTGGCTGGCACATCGAATGTTCGGCGATGAACTGCAAACAGTTGGGCAACCATTTTGATATTCATGGCGGTGGTTCGGATCTGATGTTCCCGCACCATGAAAACGAAATCGCTCAGTCCACCTGTGCGCATGACGGTGAATACGTTAATTACTGGATGCACTCCGGGATGGTGATGGTTGACCGGGAGAAAATGTCCAAATCGTTGGGCAACTTCTTTACCGTGCGTGACGTGCTGAAATACTACGACGCCGAAACCATTCGCTACTTCCTGATGTCTGGTCATTACCGTAGCCAGTTAAACTACAGCGAAGAGAACCTGAAGCAGGCGCGCTCTGCACTGGAGCGTCTGTATACCGCGCTGCGCGGCACCGATAAGTCCGTTGCCCCAGCCGGTGGCGAAGCCTTTGAAGCACGCTTCATTGAAGCGATGGACGATGACTTCAATACGCCGGAAGCCTACTCCGTGCTGTTTGATATGGCGCGTGAGGTTAACCGCCTGAAGGGTGAAGATATGGCGGTGGCTAACGGTATGGCTTCGCATCTGCGTAAGCTTTCCAGCGTGCTGGGCCTGCTGGAACAGGAGCCCGAAGCATTCCTGCAAAGCGGTGCGCAGGCGGATGACGGTGAAGTTGCTGAAATTGAAGCGTTAATCCAGCAGCGTCTGGATGCCCGTAAAGCCAAAGACTGGGCGGCAGCTGACGCCGCGCGTGACCGTCTCAATGAGATGGGTATCGTGCTGGAAGATGGCCCGCAGGGCACTACCTGGCGCCGTAAGTAATGATATTGATTGCCGGATGGCGGCTCGCGCCCTGTCCGGCAATCAATGTACGAATGTCGGTCGGATAAGACGCTTGTCGTATCCGGCAAATTAATATTTCCGATACCACCACAGCACACCCATCATCATAACTCCCGGTAGCCATACCCATATCAACTCCGAAATTATCACCTGGTGCCCGTATGGTGTGGCGTAGCGTGATAGCGCAAACGGGGCGACTTTAATCACCTGCCACGGTGCAAAGAAGCGTTCATCCGACCACGGCCACAGCCAGCCGACGCCTTTGCCGCCAGTGGTGACCGAATCCAACAGGCTGTGCGACAGCAGTGAAACCGTCAGGAATAGCCAGCAGCGAATTAAGCCTGCCTTAAACCATCGTCGACCCATCCATACGCCGAGCAGCGGCACCACGAAGGCGAACAGCAGCGAATGGGTAAAACCGCGGTGACCAAACACGTTGCCGTAGGCGACGCCAAGCTTAAACGACAGTACGTCGGCATCCGGCAACATAGCCAGAATGACGCCAGTAAACAGTAATTGCGGGGGGATGACTTTACGCCCGAGACCTAATCCTAAACAGAGAGGAACGGCAGCGTGGGTAACGATTGTTGGCATGATGATCGCTTCATGTGGAAAAACAACATGCTAACAGTTCACTGTGAAGTGGTGATGAAGTCATTATCTGAAAAGGAGAGAGGAAGTGGCCGGACAGGGGTTAACCTCATCCGGCACCTGGGATCACGCCACGACGTTAATGCTGTGGCCTTCAAAGCTGACGGTCTGTCCGGCAACGATTTTGCAGCGTTTACGCGTTTCTACAGCACCATCGACCTTCACTAACCCTTCGCCAATAGCAATTTTTGCCTGGGCGCCGCTTTCGCTCCAGCCTTCCAGCTTCAGTAAATCGCAGAGTTCAACGTGTGGGTGTTTACCCAGTGAAAATGTCGCCATCTTAAACGTCCTTTACATCATGATATTCAACACACGCCTGCAGCGTGTTTTCGATAAGTGTGGCGACCGTCATTGGGCCTACGCCGCCGGGTACCGGCGTGATGTATGACGCGCGTGCGGCAGCATCTTCAAAGACCACATCGCCAACAACCTTACCATTCTCCAGACGGTTGATGCCGACATCAATCACAATCGCACCTTCTTTGATCCACTCGCCGGGAATAAAGCCAGGTTTGCCGACGGCAACAATCAGCAGGTCTGCATGCTCTACATGGCGACGCAGATCTTTGGTGAACCGGTGGGTGACGGTGGTGGTGCAGCCAGCCAGCAGCAGCTCCATGCTCATCGGGCGGCCAACAATATTCGACGCGCCAATAACGACCGCATTCAGACCGTAGGTGTCGATATTGTAACGCTCAAGCAGAGTCACAATACCGCGCGGAGTACATGGGCGCAGGCGCGGCGCACGCTGGCACAGGCGACCAACGTTATACGGGTGGAAACCGTCAACGTCTTTATCCGGCGCAATACGCTCGAGAACTTTAACGTTGTCGATACCCGCAGGTAACGGCAGCTGGACCAGAATACCGTCGATGGTGGTATCTGCATTGAGCGTATCGATCAGCTCGAGCAGCTCCGCCTCGCTGGTGGTTTCAGGCAGGTCATAGGAGCGGGAGACAAACCCCACCTCGTCACAGGCTTTGCGTTTACTCGCGACATAAATCTGCGAAGCCGGGTTGCTACCTACCAGCACAACAGCCAGGCCTGGGGCGCGTAATCCAGCCGCTAAACGCGCCTGAACTTTTTGAGCAACCTCAGAGCGCACCTGCTGCGCAATCGTTTTACCGTCAATAATCTTTGCTGCCATCAGAGAGAGGATTCCGTCTGTTACGTTAAATCGAAGGGGATGCCGCTATTTTGTCAGAAGCGGGACGTGCTGTCAGTTTTCGTTTGCATTTTTACGTGCGCCAGGGGGCGTCACGATCTGCGAATGGGATCAGGACAAAGGCATAAGCCTTGCGGATAATTAATGAGCATGCTAATCAAAATTAACGTGAATGAAACAACTCATCACCCTGGTATTTTCAGGGGTAATGCGCCACAAACCAGTCTGTTACGGTTAATTATGAGGGATTTTACCTCATTCTCACCCAGATTTTTCCTGGGTCCCATTAAGAATTAGCCAGGGTCATTAAAAGGATTTGCAGGTATTTTTCATTAATTGAAATGTTTAATTTATCGCTGTGACGAATAGTCATATTCGCGAGGAATAATTAGTGAATCAAATACTCAGGAGAGTTGGGGTAAAAGGTTAGCTAATTCTCATGCGGTGATGCTGCCAACTTACTGATTTAGTGTATGATGGTGTTTTTGAGGTGCTCCAGTGGCTTCTGTTTCTATCAGCTGTCCCTCCTGTTCAGCTACTGACGGGGTGGTGCGTAACGGCAAAAGCACTGCCGGACATCAGCGCTATCTCTGCTCTCACTGCCGTAAAACATGGCAACTGCAGTTCACTTACACCGCTTCTCAACCCGGTACGCACCAGAAAATCATTGATATGGCCATGAATGGCGTTGGATGCCGGGCAACCGCCCGCATTATGGGCGTTGGCCTCAACACGATTTTCCGCCATTTAAAAAACTCAGGCCGCAGTCGGTAACCTCGCGCATACAGCCGGGCAGTGACGTCATCGTCTGCGCGGAAATGGACGAACAGTGG
>NZ_JAOWDG010000030.1:0-288313 GCF_030334745.1 Citrobacter sp. Cb080
TCGAACCGCCGACCCCCTCCTTGTAAGGGAGGTGCTCTCCCAGCTGAGCTAATCACCCCCGCTGTGTGGAGTCGCATTATAGGGAGAGTTGAAAATGAGTCAACGCATTTTCTAAAGAAATTGTTCGTTCGTCGTAAATTTAAACAAAACGATCGCAAAACAGTCCGTGCGGCATGATTTGTATACGAAAATGGCAAAGCGTAATGTTCCAACCTGAACAACATTGAGGAATCAGACCACGGTGATAGAATACGAGCCTGATAATATTCCCTGGATTTGCCGGTTGTCGGCATCTTTATAAACGTAAGGCCATTTCATGAAAATCAAAACTCGCTTCGCGCCAAGCCCGACAGGCTACCTGCACGTCGGCGGTGCGCGTACTGCTCTTTATTCCTGGCTTTTTGCACGCAACCATGGCGGTGAGTTTGTGCTGCGTATTGAAGACACCGATCTCGAACGCTCCACTCCGGAAGCTATTGAAGCCATTATGGATGGCATGAACTGGCTGAATCTGGAATGGGATGAAGGCCCGTACTTCCAGACCAAACGTTTTGATCGCTACAACGCGGTGATTGATGAAATGCTGGAAGCAGGCACCGCATATAAATGCTACTGCTCTAAAGAGCGTCTGGACGCGCTGCGCGAAGAGCAGATGGCGAACGGTGAGAAGCCGCGTTACGACGGCCGCTGCCGCCACGGCCACGAGCATCATGCCGCTGATGAACCTTGCGTGGTACGTTTTGCCAACCCGCAGGACGGTTCCGTTATTTTTGACGACCAGATCCGTGGGCCGATCGAATTCAGCAACCAGGAGCTGGATGATTTGATCATTCGCCGTACCGACGGTTCCCCGACCTACAACTTCTGCGTTGTTGTCGACGACTGGGATATGGAAATCACCCACGTTATTCGTGGTGAAGACCATATCAACAACACTCCGCGTCAAATCAATATCCTGAAAGCGCTGAACGCGCCGGTGCCAGTGTACGCACACGTATCAATGATCAACGGTGACGATGGTAAAAAACTCTCCAAACGTCACGGTGCGGTCAGCGTTATGCAATACCGCGACGACGGTTACCTGCCGGAAGCGCTGCTGAACTATCTGGTGCGTCTGGGCTGGTCCAGTGGCGATCAGGAAATTTTCACCCGTGAAGAGATGATCAAACTGTTCTCCCTCGGTGCGGTGAGCAAGTCTGCGAGTGCGTTTAACACCGAAAAACTGCAGTGGCTGAACCATCACTATATTAATGCGCTGGCACCGGAATATGTAGCAACCCATCTGCAGTGGCATATTGAGCAGGAAAATATCGATACCCGCATAGGCCCGCAGCTGTCAGAGCTGGTTAAACTGCTCGGTGAGCGCTGCAAAACGCTGAAAGAGATGGCGCAGAGCTGCCGCTACTTCTACGAAGACTTTGCCGAGTTCGACGCTGATGCAGCGAAGAAGCACCTGCGTCCGGTTGCGCGTCAGCCGCTGGAAGTGGTTCGTGACAAGCTGGCTGCGATTAGCGAGTGGACGGCAGAAAACGTGCACCATGCGATTCAGGCAACGGCTGATGAGCTGGAAGTTGGTATGGGTAAAGTCGGGATGCCGCTGCGCGTAGCCGTTACCGGCGCGGGTCAGTCCCCGGCGTTAGACGTTACGGTGCATGCGATTGGTAAATCCCGCAGCATTGAGCGTATTAATAAAGCGCTGGCGTTTATTGCTGAGCGTGAAAGCCAGCAATAAGACTGATTGACCGATGAAACAACGGCAGGAGCGTATCCTGCCGTTTTTTTTGCCTGTTATTCAGACTCATCAATACCCAAACGAGTAAGAAAAGTGCGAATACCTTCGCGCGAAATATACATCGCCAGCTTTTCTTGTTCCGTTGGGGACATGTTGTCCAGTGCGCTAATTATCTGGCGACACGCGTGGCTGCGTACTACATGGGTGTATTCTGCCAGCGGTTCTTCAGCCTGATAAACTTCAGGGACTTTGCGAAAAGCGGGAATATTGAACAGAAACGCGCGGACGCTGGAGTCAATATGAATCAGTCTGGCACGACCACCTTTAACGCCGGGAAACTTTTCGGTAGTCCAGTTTTGTTCTCTGATCCAACGATTGACGGTTTGTTTGGCAACCCCGAGACATTCCGCCAGCTCTTCGGTCGTCATTTTGCTGCGTAATTTTTTCATATTATTTGTTTTCGCGGATCCCTAAACGCTGTAATAAACCCGTAATGCCTTCACGCAGGATCAGTGAGGTAAACATTTTCTGTTCTGTCGGCGTCATTTCTTTGGCGAGCCTAATCAGCAGCGCTTCAACAGAGGTATCGCCGGATAACGATAAGTTATCTGATAAGCCTTCGGCTGAACGCTCAGCGCTGCGAATGTATTCACGAACTTGTTCGGTGACGTGAACCAGCCGGGCTTTACCGCCCTGAACGCCTGGTTTTGGTGATGTCGCCCAACCTTCTTTGTGTACCCATTTATTGATGGTCTGTCGGCTGTATCCGGTCAGATTAGCAAGTTCTTCTGGCGTCATCCGTTCCTTGAACATAACGATTCCCTGAATAGTCGTGGGGTTAATTAGTGGTTCATTTTATAGCACCATTTTAGTAGAAACCGTGACGCGTTTAACTACTGAATGCGAGTTGTTACGCAATGTTCTTCATTTGACTGCTTTTTCAGCGATTGAATTCTATGAGTTAATTTTGCCGTTGACACACGCGAAGGGAATTCATATGATGCCGCCCGTCAACTCGACAAGCTTTACGTAATGGGGCTATAGCTCAGCTGGGAGAGCGCTTGCATGGCATGCAAGAGGTCAGCGGTTCGATCCCGCTTAGCTCCACCAAATTTAATCCCAATGAATTTGGTACGTACGTAAAAGCATCGTGGGGCTATAGCTCAGCTGGGAGAGCGCTTGCATGGCATGCAAGAGGTCAGCGGTTCGATCCCGCTTAGCTCCACCAAAATTTAAACCCTCGCTGAAAAGCGGGGGTTTTTTGTTTCTGCATCCTGCCAGTTCTTACTCTTTATCTCTTTGGTTTGCTGAATCGCAGGCATAAAAAAACCGGGGAGAATATGAATCTCCCCGGTCTTATCACTGCGACGTTGTCTTACACTTACAGCACCAGTGCGGCGATAGATGCGGACAGTACGCTCACCAGCGTAGAGCCGTACACCAGCTTCAGACCAAAGCGAGAAACCACGTTACCTTGCTCTTCGTTCAGGCCTTTAATCGCACCGGCGATAATACCGATGGAAGAGAAGTTAGCGAAGGAAACCAGGAACACGGACAGGATGCCTTCTGCGCGCGGGGAGAGCGTAGCGGCGATTTTCTGCAGATCCATCATCGCAACGAATTCGTTGGAAACCAGTTTAGTCGCCATGATACTGCCCACCTGCAGCGCTTCGCTGGACGGCACACCCATTACCCATGCAACCGGGTAGAAGATGTAACCCAGGATGCCCTGGAAGGAGATGCTGTAGCCAAACCAACCGGTCACGGTGGCGAACAGGGCGTTCAGGGCAGCGATCAGTGCGATGAAACCAATCAGCATCGCCGCAACGATAATTGCCACTTTGAAACCAGCCAGAATGTATTCACCCAGCATTTCGAAGAAACTCTGGCCTTCGTGCAGGTTAGACATCTGGATATTTTCTTCGCTGGCATCAACGCGGTAAGGGTTGATCAGCGACAGCACGATAAAGGTGCTGAACATGTTCAGAACCAGCGCCGCAACCACGTACTTCGGTTCCAGCATGGTCATGTACGCGCCGACGATAGACATGGAAACGGTCGACATCGCCGTTGCTGCCATGGTGTACATACGGTTGCGAGACATTTTGCCGAGAATATCTTTATAGGCGATAAAGTTCTCAGACTGACCCAGGATCAGAGAGCTGACGGCGTTGAAGGATTCCAGTTTGCCCATACCGTTTACTTTGGATAACAGGAAACCAATCGCGCGGATGATTACCGGCAGTACGCGGATATGCTGCAAAATACCGATCAGGGCGGAGATGAAGACGATCGGGCAAAGCACTTTCAGGAAGAAGAATGCCAGGCCTTTATCGTTCATGCTACCGAAGACAAAGTTAGTCCCTTCATTAGCAAACCCGAGCAGTTTCTCAAACATCTCGGAGAAGCCTCTCACGAAGCCCAGACCGACATCAGAGTTCAGGAAGAACCATGCCAGTAACACTTCGATAACAAGCAATTGAATAACATAACGAATGCGGATTTTTTTACGGTCACTGCTTACCAGCAGTGCGAGTACCGCAACCACGGCAAGGGCCAGGACAAAATGAAGAACGCGGTCCATATTTGCTCCAAATATGAGGCAGGTTTAGTTTTCGTGCACATTCTATGTAACAACCATAAAGAAAACGAGATCAAACACACACTATAATAAGGACCTGTGACGAGATTCAAAATTAGTGATCGGTGATACACTTCCGTTATGTTTAGTATGGAAGTGAAAAGTTATGTCATTGTGCTATTCTCATAACAATAATTAAACATCTCGCCAGTATTTCCAGAATCCTTATCGATCCATAGACAAACGCTATCAGAGAAATCAACGTCACCCATTAAAATGAATTTGATAATCATTCTCAGTAGGCGTAGCTTGAAACATAGCAAAGGCTATGTTTCTGAGGCACTAAAATGACTAACGATCGCGTTGAGAGTAGCAGTGGGCGGGCAGCGCGCAAGTTGAAGCTCGCATTAATGGGACCTGCGTTCATCGCGGCGATCGGCTATATCGATCCGGGTAACTTCGCCACCAATATCCAGGCAGGGGCCAGCTTTGGTTATCAATTGCTGTGGGTGGTGGTCTGGGCAAACCTGATGGCGATGCTGATTCAGGTGCTGTCGGCAAAACTCGGCATTGCTACGGGTAAAAACCTGGCGGAGCAAATTCGCGATCATTATCCTCGCCCGGTGGTGTGGTTCTACTGGGTGCAGGCAGAAATTATCGCTATGGCAACAGACCTTGCTGAATTTATTGGCGCTGCGATTGGCTTCAAACTGATCCTCGGCGTTTCCTTATTGCAAGGGGCCGTACTCACCGGTATCGCGACGTTCTTAATTCTGATGCTGCAGCGTCGCGGTCAAAAACCGCTGGAAAAGGTGATTGGCGGCCTGCTGCTGTTTGTGGCCGCGGCTTACATTGTGGAGCTGGTTTTTTCCCAACCGAACTTCGCGCAGCTTAGTAAGGGAATGGTGATCCCAAGCCTGCCTAATTCCGAAGCGGTGTTCCTGGCCGCTGGGGTGCTCGGTGCGACTATCATGCCGCACGTCATTTATCTGCACTCTTCCTTAACTCAGCATTTGCACGGCGGAACACGCCAACAACGCTATGCGGCCACTAAATGGGATGTGGCTATCGCCATGACGATTGCCGGATTTGTCAATCTGGCGATGATGGCGACGGCTGCCGCTGCATTTCATTTTAGCGGGCATACCGGTATTGCCGATCTCGATCAGGCGTATCTGACCCTTGAACCGTTGTTGAGTCACGCTGCAGCGACGGTGTTTGGTTTAAGCCTGGTGGCTGCGGGACTCTCTTCTACCGTGGTCGGTACGCTGGCGGGGCAGGTGGTGATGCAAGGGTTTATCCGTTTTCACATTCCGCTATGGGTACGCCGTACCGTCACCATGATGCCATCATTTATTGTGATTCTGATGGGATTGGATCCGACCCGTATTCTGGTGATGAGTCAGGTGTTGCTCAGTTTTGGTATCGCGCTGGCGCTGGTGCCGCTGCTGATCTTCACCAGCGACAGTAAGCTGATGGGGGATCTGGTCAATCGTCGTTGCGTTAAACAGATTGGCTGGGTCATTGTGATACTGGTCGTGGCGCTCAATCTCTGGCTACTGGCCGGCACGGCGATGGGGCTATAATCAACCGTGACTCGCGACGGGTCACGGTTTTAATTGAGCTTTTCCTCTATTGTGTGCCCTGCATAATTAACTGGCAGGCGTTCATGAATCACTTTGATCTCTCTTTCCTGAAATATCTCCAGGACAACAGTCCGCTCCCCGTTGAAGAGGCCGTCGAGCGTTTCGGTAAAACGCTCTCCACGCTAAAACGGACAATGAAAGAGCTCAATGAACTTCTGCCAGAAAATGTCCAGCTACATCAGGATAATCAGTTTATTACCACCCGGATTGGCTACAGCGAATACCGACAGTTTTTAGCGCGCGTCCAGTTTAATCGCTATATCACAACGGCAGAAGAGAGGGTGAAGGATCTCTTTGTGGCGCTCTGTTTGCACGATGTCGTGAATAAAAATGATTATTACAAAAAATTTTATGTCAGTGCGGGAACGGTAAAAAATGATAATCCCGTCATGATGAGCCTGGTGCAGGAACGCGATCTGATTGTGCAAAGTATCCCGCGTAAGGGCTCCCGGCTTGCGGGGGATGAGTTCCAGCTGCGGCTGGCGGCGTGCATGACGATACTAAAAACGGTCGAAATTGGTGAGGATCACCGACTAATCGCCCACCAGGCCAATGAGCCGACAGGCCGTTCAATTGCCGAACAGTTTCTTCATCAGTGTGCTGCAGAGATAAACCAAGCGGCATACTATTACGAAGATAAAATCAGTCCGGTCATCGCCCTGGGATATAACGGCAGAAAATACTTACTGGTCTATCTTAGCCTTGCTCTGCACCGTATCCGCAGGGGACACAGAATTACGGAGAGTTCGGCGGCTGAGTTTTTGACAACCTTTCCTTATGGCGTATTGCCTGATGCGGATGAAAATATCTGTCTGGATCTGCTGATTGCTTCACTGACGTTTACTCATCGCCCCTTCACATTATACGACGCCCGGCTGGTCTCTTACGTTAAGCGCACCTGTCACGCTTTAGCCGGATGTCTGGAGAACACCATTCACAATCAGCACGCCTGGTTTGCGGAGATTTATAATTTTATCTATGCCGCCATCATCCAGAATAAATTTCATCTCTGGTTCGATGATAAAAAGCTCCATGATGTCCAGCGACGCTATCCTGAGCTATGGGATCATGTCCAGTATGCGGTGAAGGAGATTGAACATCACTGGCAAACGACCTTTTCTGCTATTCACCTGGCAACCCTGGTGCTGATTATCAAAAAGTATGCGCTCAAAAATCGGGTTGTTGGCGATAAGAAAAAGCGGGTCATTATTGTGACGAACTCGTCAGAGAGTAAGGTCGGCTATTTTAAAGAGATGCTTTTCTCCCGCTTCCATATTGAAATCCCCGCCTGCATCAACATCAATGAGATTGCGCGGCTTCAGCAGCTCGAATTCGACCTGCTGATTACCTTTACAAACAAGATATCGAGTCATCTCCGCTACGCCGGGCTGGATTATGTCAAAGTGAATTTCTGGCTCACGCAGGACGATCTCCTGTTATTACGCGAAAATGGACTTCCCTCCGCGCGCAAAAAAATACCTGCTGAGGACTTTATTCAGCAGGTTCAGGGAATGAGCCAGGAGGCGTTAAAAATTTTTCTTGATACGCATTACAGTGATATTTTTATTTAGCCAGAGGTTGCGAAACGCCGCGACACCAGACGGCTTCCAGGTTTAACTCTGCACCCAACACGAGAATATCGGCATCTTTTCCTGACGTCAGGCTGCCTTTTCTCGCGTCAACACCCGCCAGGATTGCCGGATTAAGGCAGGCAATCTGCGCGGCTGAAACCCAGCCTTTTTCCAGCCTGTCGACCACATTTTTCACGGAGTCCAGAAAGCTCATCTCCAGTTTGCACACTTCGGACCACTCCGTGGGTGAAACCGTTCGGGTCTTTCCGCTGTGGTCGGTGATTTCAAGACAATGATTGTGAATGCGAAACGTCTCCTGGCGCAGGTAATGGTGGAATTCAGATCCTTCGGGAAAATCCACATATCCCAGACAATCGCTGACCATGACCAACCGGCGATCTTTTTTCAACCGATAGAGAATGTCGAACACTTCTGGTCGCAACGTAATCCCACTCTGCTTTGCCACCTCGGCATACGTATTCTGATGGTACATCAGCGCCCCCACCACGCCAGGCTCCCGGTGATGCAGCCCGCGCATGGCGCTAAATGCATGGGTAAAGTGGGTTAAACCGGCTTCAATAGCGAGAGTGGTTTCATCAAAGGTGGCGTCGGTATGACCGGCTGACACGGTGACGCCTGACTGGCGTAAATAGCGGATTAGCGCCAGGGCGCCCGGCAGTTCGGGTGCGAGCGTCATCAGACGGATATTTCCCCTCGCGGCGTGCTGATAGCGTTTGAACCCTTCGATATCGGGTGGTTGGATTGCGTCCTTGCTCTGCATTCCGCTGTATGCAGGGTTAATAAAGGGGCCTTCCATATGAATACCCACCGCTTCGGCACCATCTTCCGCTTTTGCGTCTGCAATCCAGTCCGCGGCGGTGGAAAGACTCTCCAGCAAGAACGTTTCCGGCTGGGTGGCTGATGTTGCAAGCCACGCGGTAACCCCGGCGTTAACCAGATCCCGGCTCATCGCCTGCAAAGAACGGCGTTCACCTCTCCAGGCAAACGACCCTCTCCCCCAGCCGTGAACGTGAATATCCACAAAACCGGGCATCAGGATGGCATGGCGATAATCGACGATTTTTCCGCGTGGCGTACTGTCGAGGCCAGAAATACGTCCGCTTTCAATATGCAGATAGCCGCTTTCGATTCCATTCGGGGTGACAATGCGTTCACTTGCCAGAGAAAGCAGGGGATCAGCCATTGTCTTTCTCCCATACGCGAGCGGCCGTTTCCTCGGCGATTTCTGCGCAAAGGCCGATGTAGTGAGCAGGATCCAGCAGCGTATTAATTTCTGAGTCGCTAAAGTGCTGGCGAATAAGAGGGTCATCACGCAGCACATCAGCGTAGGGGATGCCTTCATGCGTGCTGCGCATTGCCAGTTGGTAGACGCGTTCATGTGCGGCATCTTTGCCCAGCCTTTCCACCAGCTGCATCATGATTTTTTCGCTATTAATAAGACCATGCGTTAACTGCACATTCTGGCGCATACGACCAGGATTGATGACCAGCGTCCGCGTCAACTCTTCGGCTCGCATCACAATCTCAGCCATTAACTCCATACTCTCCTGAATATTACCGTCAAAGATAAAGTAAGCGGAGCTGTCTGCTTCGAAGGGACGTGGGCTGACATACAGGCAGGAGGTCAATACTGAGTACAATTTCTGCGCGTTGGCGATGATCCCCTTCGCCAGTTTAGGATTCACTTTTTGCGGCATGGTGCTGCTGCCAACGGTGCCTTTAGTGAAGGCTTCTGAAACTTCGGCAAACTCTTCGCTTGAGGTCTGATAAACCTCTTCGGCTATTTTGTGTAACGTCGTCGCCAGCAGGCACAAATTACTGATGTATTCAGTGCGGTAAATGCGCGAGTTGCGGGAGGGAATCGCCATTGAATGCATTCCCAGCTTTTGGGCAACGCTATCCTGAACCCGGCGGCCGGTTTCACCGGTCGCGTGGAAGGCGCCCACGGCTCCCCCCATCATCACGGTAAAGACGCGTTTTTCCGCTTCTCGCATGCGCTGCCGGGCGCTCAGTAACTCATCAATCCACACGGCGGCTTTATAGCCCCAGGTGATGGGCAGCGCGTGCTTACCGTGGGTACGTCCGGCCATAATCGATGCTTTATGGTCAGATGCCATCTTTGCCAGGTTACGCAGAATATCGTCCACAAAACCCTGCATGATGGTATCGAACTGCTTTGCCAGATAAAGCTGTGCTGTTTGCTGAATATTCTGCGTGGTGACGCCGTAATGCACGTATTTTCCGCTTTCACTGTCACAGGCTTTGACCAGCACTTTGATGACCGGAACGAAGCCGTGACCAATCTCGCGCAGCAGGCGTTCCATTTCCGTCAGGTCAATCTTATCCACGTGGCAGTTAGCGGTAATATTGACTGCGGCGCTGGCGGGGATCATGCCGTGTCCGGCCTGTGCCTGAGCCAGGGCGGCTTCAACATCGAGCCATGACTGTACCCGCGCTGGCTGTGCGAGCAGAGATTTCATTCCTCGATCGTCGATCGTTTTGCTTTTTGAATCATACAGTGCACGCATTACTATCTCCTTGAATTTATTTCGCACCGACGAGGCGGTCGTCTACCGCGTTACGGACAAATTCTACGTGTGGGCCGAATACCACATGAACATGGTTGCTGGAGGGGATAAAGGTTCCCAGCGAGCCAGATTCTTTAAGAATGGCCATGTCCATTTTTTTCTGATCTTTCAAATCAATACGTAACCGTGAAACGCAGTTTTCAACGCGCTTGATATTGTCTGTCCCGCCCAGCCCCTGAATCACCAGTTCGGCGACTTTGTCGTACTCTTTATTGTTCAGTAAGGTGCTGTCAGCGATTTCACTCTCGCGGCCCGGGGTCTTAATATCAAATTTACCGATCGCGAAGCGGAAGACGAAATAGAAGACAACAAAGTTAATCACGCCGAGGATAATTAAATTAATCCATTGGGTGTGTTCATACATCAAACCGAAAATACCAAAATCAAAAATGGTGCCGCGAATATAGCCGATGGAGACTTCCAGTAATTGCAGTGGAATGGTCAATAAGCCACAGAGTACCGCATAGACAATAAAGAGTTTTGGCGCGATAAACAGGAAGGAGAACTCCAGCGGTTCGGTAATATTCCCCAGCATGGCGGTCAGCACCACGGTCAGGATCATCCCTTTGGCAAATTTCTTATTCTTGAAATAGGCCATGTGGTACATCGCCAGACCAATCGCCGGAACGCGGAACAGCGTCGTGAGCATTTGTGATGAGGCAAGATAGCTGGTGAGCGTCGGCATATACTCCTTCCAGGCCGGATGGGTGGGACCAAGCTCAAACAGGATTTTATTGATAGCGGGCAAAATACCGACATAGGTCTGCCCGTCAATCAGGTACGTACCGCCTGCTGCGGTGAAACGCACGGTGGAACTGAGGACGTGGTGCAGGCCAAACGGGATCAGCAGGCGATTGAGCGTCATATAGATACCTGCACCAATGTTGGGTGCCATCATTATTGTTGATATGGCGCGCATACCCGCGGTAAACAGATCCCAGATAAAAGGAATGATCAAGCCGACGGGAATGGAAAAAGCAATGGCTAAGATCGCGACGGATTTTTTACCGCTGAAAAAGGCGAAAGCGAGAGGTAATTGCAGCCGGTAAAAACGGTCGGTTATTTTAGCTGCCAGCAGCCCGGCAATAATGCCGCCCAGCGCTTCGATTTTCAGCGTCTGAATACCTAATACCATTCCCTGTCCGACGAAAGCCATATCCTCTTTCGCCAGCGTACCCGCCAGCTTAAGATGCACATGCATAGCGATAAGCAGAGTCAGGTAAGCCACGACGGACGCAAATACAGCAATCCCTTTTTCTTTTTTAGACATACCGTAGGCGACACCCATCGCGAACAGTAAAGGAATATTATTAAAAACGACGCTGCTGATTAATCCCAGAGAAGAGAGAATCGCTCTGAAAATTTCATTGCCCAGAAAGGGGAGTTTATCAATCATATAGCTCTGCCCTAACGCAGCGCTAATTCCCATGACCATCCCCACAGGCGCCAGTACGGCGATCGGTAATAATAGCGATCGACCGAATGTCTGAATTTCATTCTTAAAATTAGCATTCATAAGTTAATCCTGACGTGAATTCTCTTGAGGATAAGATACGTTCAGGAGATTTTTGCTCAAGGGCAAATAGTGAAAAATAAAAAGCGCAGGATTTGACCATAAAAAAGCAGCCTGCAGGTTAATGCTGGTCACTTAAGGATTGATTAGCTGCAAAGGTATTTTTTATTAAAGCGAAACGGATTGACCTGAAAGTCAGCGTACTGAAGCGATCCGAAGGAAGACGACATAAGGCGAATGGATCACGAAGTGACGATTTTTCCTGCCGGAAGCCTGGGTGGCAAGGGAGACGGTGAGCCTCCCTTGCCCGTTATGGGAATGAGGGGTTCAGAGAAACAATGAACATACGGTGAACGGAACCCTTTGCCATTGTTAAAAATTCTCTGTTACCACAGGTTCCTTTTCTTAATGACGATGCCCGTGACCGCCGCGCCCACGACCGCGATGGTCGTCACGGTCATTCCAGCCTTCTCGGTAGCCGCGTTCATAAGCTTTGCGTTTATCCCAGCCACGATGGTAGCCGTTGTCATGACGCCACCAGCGATTTTTGCGCCACTCATAGTTATGGTGCCAGTAATCCCGGTCGCGCCAGCGGCCGCCATCCCAGTAGTTACCGTAATTATCGCGATCGCCAATTTGCAATTTTATTGATGGCAGCAGGGTGATTTCGCCAGCGTTCGCGGCCAGCGGTGTAAAAGCCATTAAGACTGCCGCCAGAATCAGTGACCTGAACATGTTTTCTCTCCTTCACGATCGAGCCGTAGCCGGCCTGTTAACGTAATATTACGGGGCAGTAAAGCCCTGTTTCATCGCCACAACTCTTAAATCGCAAGTGAGAGCACTTTTTGTTAATAAATGTGTCTTTATTTCAACCGACTCAGAATGGCATCAATCTCCGCGCACTCTTCAGGCGTAAAGTGACGGTTTGCCAGCATGCCGACGGCATCTTCAATTTGCGCCGGTTTACTGGCGCCAATCAGCACAGACGTAACTTTGTCTTCCCGAAGAACCCACGCGAGCGCCATCTGAGACAGCTTTTGCCCCCGTCTCTCTGCCAGTGCGTTCAGCGCTCGAACTTTTTCCAGTTTTTGTGGGGTGATCTGGTCCGGATTCAGAAAACGGCTGGTGCCTGCGGCGCGAGAATCCGCAGGAATACCGTTCAGATAGCGGTCGGTTAACTGCCCGCCAGCCAGCGGTGAGAAGGCGATACTACCGACGCCTTTTTCCTGTAAAAGCGACAGCAGGCTCTCTTCGACCCAACGCTCAAACATAGAATATTTGGGCTGATGAATAAGGCATGGCGTACCTAAATCGTCGAGTATTTCAATCGCTTGTCTGGCAAGTTCAGCCGGATAGTTAGAGAGGCCTACGTACAGCGCTTTGCCCTGACGGACGATATGATCCAGCGCGCGCATGGTTTCTCTGAGCGGTGTTTCAGGGGCGGGGCGATGGTGGTAGAAGATATCGACATACTCCAGCCCCAGACGCTTCAGGCTTTGATCGAGGCTGGCAATCAGGTATTTGCGTGAGCCCCAGTCCCCGTAAGGGCCTTCCCACATGGTGTAACCTGCTTTGGTGGAGATGATCAGCTCATCTCGCCACGGTAAAAAATCTTCCTGCAGGATGCGACCAAAATTTCGCTCCGCTGAACCCGGCGGTGGACCATAGTTATTCGCCAGATCAAAATGGGTGATCCCCAGATCGAATGCACGCTGTAACAGCGCCCGACTGTTCTCGACCTGCGTGGTATCACCAAAATTGTGCCACAACCCCAGTGATACAATCGGGAGCTTGAGGCCGCTCTGACCGCAGTGGCGGTACTCCATTGTCTGATAACGATTTTCAGCAGCCTGATAAGCCATATAGCCTCCTGTCAGATAAGGTGTGACTTTGAGTGTATACGTTTACACAAGGCCAGCTGCAATTAAATTTATGGATGAAAACTGTACATCTTGCTTTCCACCCCCTTCACAGCGACTTTCCTGGACAGTCATCACAGTTCTTCGATACTCAACATGAGGTTACCGTCAGAAGGAAAGCTGTCATGCAAACCCCGTATTCCGTTGCTGATTATCTGCTGGACAGGCTGGCAGGCTGTGGTGTTGGCCATCTCTTTGGTGTGCCTGGCGATTATAATTTGCAGTTTCTTGACCACGTGATTGAACATCCCAGCGTACGTTGGGTCGGGTGTGCGAACGAGTTGAATGCGGCTTATGCTGCGGATGGCTATGCCCGGGTATCCGGGGTGGGGGCGCTGCTCACCACGTTTGGCGTGGGTGAGTTAAGCGCGATTAACGGTATCGCGGGAAGTTATGCGGAATATGTTCCTGTTTTGCATATTGTTGGCGCGCCCTGTCGCGGTGCTCAACGTCGCGGGGAGTTGATGCATCACACCCTTGGGGACGGTGATTTTCAGCATTTTTATCGTATGCAGCAGGCGGTGACGACGGCCAGCGCAGTGCTGGATGAACAAAACGCCTGTTATGAAATTGACCGCGTGCTGCGAACAATGCTCATCGAACGCAGGCCGGGCTATCTGATGTTACCTGCTGATGTGGCAAAACAGCGGACCACGCCGCCAAATGACATCCTGATTGTTCCTCTGAGTGAGCCAGAAAGCAGCGTGGCAGAAGCGTTTCGCTACCATGCCCGCGAGCGGTTACTGGACAGCCCGCGCGTAGCGCTTCTGGCAGACGTTCTCGCGCAACGCTTTGGCCTGCAGCCGGTATTGCAACGCTGGATGGCGGAAACGCCGATGGCCCACGCCACGTTGTTGATGGGCAAAGGGCTATTCGATGGGCGTCATCCGGCGTTTGTCGGCACCTACAGCGCTGGAGCCAGCAGCGACTATGTACGTCAGGCGATAGAAGATGCCGACACGATAGTATGTGTTGGCACACAATTTGTTGACACTCTGACCGCCGGGTTTACGCAACAGCTACCACAGGAGCGCACGATTGAGGTGCAGCCACATGCCTCACGGATTGGAAACCGTTGGTTTAACGTCCCAATGGAGCAGGCGGTAACCACCTTGCGGGAGCTGTGTCTGGAGATGTCCTTTTCACTGCCGCCAGAACGCCCGCCAGTTAGACGTATTCAGGTTGAGAAGGGACCTTTGACGCAGGAAAATTTCTGGCATACGGTGCAGCAGTATCTGGCGCCCAATGACATTATCCTCGTCGACCAAGGGACCGCTGCATTTGGTGCGGCTGCGCTCACGCTACCCGGTGGAGCGGAGGTGCTGGTTCAGCCACTGTGGGGGTCTATCGGCTACGCGCTCCCGGCTGCATTTGGCGCGCAAACCGCCTGCCCGGACCGCCGGGTGATCCTGATTATTGGCGATGGTGCGGCGCAGCTCACCATTCAGGAACTGGGCTCTATGCTCAGAGACGGGCAATCTCCCGTTATTTTGCTGCTAAATAATGACGGCTATACCGTGGAGCGGGCCATACATGGCGCAAATCAGCGCTATAACGATATCGCCGCCTGGAACTGGACGCAGGTGCCGCAGGCGTTTCGTCGTGAATGTCAGGCGGAGTGCTGGCGTGTGGAGCAGGCGGTACAACTGGAAGAAGTGCTGGCCCGTTTGTCCCATCCGCAACGATTGTCGTTAATTGAGGTGGTGCTACCGAAAGCCGATCTTCCTGAGCTATTGCGCACGGTGACCCGTGCGCTGGAAACGCGTAACGGAGGCTAACTACTTATCGGTACGCTCGGCGATCATCATCGGTTTGCCCGCCAGCAGCAGCCAGGCGGGCAGCATGACGATGCACAGCAGCGGCAGCAGGGTGGAATCTGGCACCACCACTGCTGCCATAAACAGGCTCAGCCAGGCGTCACGGGTGACGACCAGCACCAGTCCAAGAATCGCGCAGGAGACGGTAATGGCCGCTGGCACCGCTTCAACGTGGGCGTGCAGCATCAGGCCAAGCGCGACCCCAACGAATACTGCCGGGAAAATTCGCCCGCCGCGAAAACCACTCGCAGCTGCAACCACTAATGCCGCCAATTTGATCACGGCGAGCATGAAATAATCCGATGCTCCCAGCGTCTGGCTAAATGCCATTTGCTGCATTTCGTCCAGTCCTTTAAACAAGGTAAGCGGTCCGCCGAAAACGCCTAAAATGCCGAGGATTAAGCCGCCAGCCCCAAGAATCAGGACCGGGTGTTTCAATCGATGCATTAAATGGTGTAAACGTGGCAGACACCAGACAGCCACCATCCCGGCGGCAATGGCGATGGCGGCAACGACCGCACCGCTGAGGATATCGATCACATGCATCTGCGTGTAGTGCGCGATGGGCAGTGAAAAATGGGGGTGAAAAAACAGACTGGTGGTCAGCGAGCCCGCGGCGGCGGCCATTAACGGTGCAAACAGGCGATCCCATAAGGGAACATTGTCCGAGCTATTCAGCGTTTGTGAAAAGACCAGCGCGGCGGCAACGGGGGTGCCAAATAGCGCGCCGATGGTGCCGGCAGAGGCGAGGATGGTCCAGTCCAGCTTAGCAATGCGGGGAAACATACGGCTGCCGAGCGCCACAGCCAGTGCGATATTCACGGTCATGATCGGGTGTTCCGGACCCAAACTGACGCCACCCGCCAGGCCGAGGATGAGCGCTGCCAGCAGGCCCGGAATTGCTGAGGTGGGGACCGGCATTCCAATTAACGGCTCACAGGCAGGATCCGGTCCCGCGTGACCCTGGCTGTAGCGAATAACTAACCCGACCATGATCCCCGTGAGCGTCAGCATGCCGATAATCCACAGCGGAGAGTCCTGGGCAATACCGATGCTAACGGGCAGGCGTTCCCACAAAAATTGCTGTAAAACGGACGCCACTTTCATCACAACGATCAACACCAGGCTGGAGGCAATACCAATAATTAGCGCAGGAGTTGATAGCAAGAGCATCGTTCTGGCTCGTGGATGAAGCATATTCTATTCCTTAAAACAGAGTCATAGACATAGTTTGCACAGCCTGCGCAACCGCATCGCTGCAAATGGTGCTGAAACGATAAAGTAATTATGTGATCTGGATCGATTTTCCACGGGCATCAGCCTTCAGGGCGTTGTTGTTATGCCCCCATGAATTTACAGTGTGGCAAAGATTTATTCTGACTTTAGCGGAGCAGTGGAAGAATGACAAAATATGCTTTAGTAGGTGATGTTGGCGGCACCAACGCGCGTCTTGCTCTGTGCGACATTGCCAGCGGCGAGATTTCGCAGGCAAAAACCTATTCCGGGCTGGATTACCCAAGCCTCGAGGCGGTAGTACGCGTATACCTGGATGAACATAGCGTCAGCGTTGAGGATGGTTGTATTGCCATTGCCTGTCCGATTACCGGTGACTGGGTGGCAATGACCAACCATACCTGGGCATTCTCTATTGCTGAGATGAAAAAAAATCTGGGCTTCAGTCATCTGGAAATCATCAATGATTTCACCGCCGTGTCGATGGCGATCCCGATGCTGAAGAAAGAGCATTTGATCCAGTTTGGCGGTGCGGAACCTGTTGAAGGCAAGCCGATTGCTGTCTATGGCGCAGGTACCGGACTCGGCGTGGCGCATTTGGTGCATGTAGATAAACGCTGGGTGAGCTTGCCTGGTGAAGGCGGTCACGTGGATTTTGCACCTAACAGCGAAGAAGAAGGGATTATCCTTGAGGTCCTGCGTGCGGAAATTGGTCACGTTTCCGCAGAGCGCGTACTGTCAGGTCCGGGGCTGGTTAATCTGTATCGCGCCATCGTCAAATCAGACGGGCGCCTGCCGGAAAATCTGCAGCCGAAGGATATCACCGGGCGTGCGCTGGCTGATTCCTGTATCGACTGTCGTCGCGCGCTGTCGCTGTTCTGCGTCATCATGGGGCGTTTTGGCGGCGATCTGGCGTTAACGCTGGGCACGTTTGGCGGTGTGTACATCGCTGGCGGCATCGTACCGCGCTTCCTCGACTTCTTTAAAGCTTCGGGTTTCCGTGGTGGTTTTGAAGATAAGGGGCGTTTTAAAGCCTACGTACAGGATATTCCGGTATATCTGATCGTGCATGATAACCCGGGCCTGCTTGGTTCCGGTGCGCATCTGCGCCAGACGCTGGGCCATATTTTGTAAGACCAACGCCGGACGGTGCACAGCGCTTATCCGGCTTACATATATCCCGCAAAACCGCGTTTATTACGCGGTTTTTTTATGCCTGCCGCCCGCCTTTCCGACCTTCGTCACATTTCCGAATGGCGGGATTATTTGTCCAGTAAAAGCATTATTTGTCTGATAACGGTCGTTACTTTCCCCAGACCATAATTTCACTCGTTAACTATTACGAGGAAATGATTATGAGCAAAAAACTGATTGCCGTTTGCGCGTGCCCAATGGGGCTGGCCCATACCTTTATGGCGGCTCAGGCGCTGGAAGAAGCCGCGGTTGAAGCGGGTTATGAAGTGAAAATTGAAACCCAGGGTGCGGACGGAATTCAAAATCGCCTGACGGCGCAGGATATCGCAGAGGCAACGTTGATCATCCATTCTGTTGCCGTTACTCCGGAAGATAACGAGCGTTTTGAGTCGCGTGACGTCTACGAAATTACGTTACAGGACGCGATAAAAAATGCAGCCGGCATCATCAAAGAGATCGAAGAGATGGTTGCCGCTGAACAACAATAATCATCGACAGGGAATTACGTATGGCCATTAAAAAACGCAGTGCAACCGTTGTGCCTGGCGCATCTGGTGCGGCAGCGGCAATAAAAAATCCACCGGCCTCCCACAATAGCTTCTGGGGCGAACTTCCGCAGCATGTGATGTCGGGTATTTCGCGCATGGTACCGACGTTAATTATGGGCGGGGTAATTCTCGCCTTCTCGCAACTGATCGCCTATAGCTGGCTCGATATACCTGCTGACACCGGCATCATGGATGCGCTGAACAGCGGAAAATTCAGCGGTTTTAATCTCTCATTACTGAAGTTTGCCTGGCTGTCGCAATCTTTTGGCGGCGTGCTGTTTGGTTTTGCTATTCCGATGTTTGCCGCGTTTGTCGCCAACTCTATCGGCGGTAAGCTGGCGTTTCCGGCGGGGTTCATTGGTGGACTGATGTCCACTCAGCCCACGCAGATACTGAATTTTGACCCAGCGACGCTGCAATGGGCAACCAGTGCCCCCGTCCCGTCAACCTTTATTGGCGCGCTGATTATCTCGATTGTCGCCGGGTATCTGGTGAAGTGGATGAACCAAAAAATCCAGTTGCCTGATTTCCTGCTGGCATTCAAAACCACCTTTTTACTGCCCATTCTTTCCGCGATCTTCGTCATGTTGGCGATGTATTACGTGATAACGCCGTTTGGCGGGTGGATCAACGGCGGAATTCGTTCTCTGCTTACGGCGGCTGGAGAGAAAGGCACGCTGATGTACGCGATGGGGATTTCTGCGGCAACGGCGATTGACCTCGGCGGTCCGATTAATAAAGCCGCAGGATTTGTCGCCTTTAGCTTTACTACCGATCACGTTCTGCCGGTAACCGCACGCTCTATTGCCATCGTGATTCCTCCAATTGGCCTCGGGTTGGCTACGCTTCTCGACCGGCGCTTAACCGGCAAACGCCTGTTCAACGCACAGCTCTACCCGCAAGGGAAAACGGCAATGTTCCTCGCGTTTATGGGCATCAGCGAAGGGGCGATCCCGTTTGCACTGGAAAGCCCCATTACGGCAATTCCATCCTATATGGTTGGCGCTATTGTCGGATCGACGGCTGCCGTCTGGCTGGGGGCGGTGCAGTGGTTCCCGGAATCGGCTATCTGGGCATGGCCGCTGGTCACTAACCTCGGCGTCTATATGGCGGGGATCCTGTTAGGTGCGGTGATTACGGCGCTGATGGTGGTGTTCCTGCGCAACATGATGTACCGCAAAGGCAAATTGCTGATTGAAAGCCTCTGATTAGAAGGATTGTGACCATGAGCTTACTTGCCTCGCTGCGTGACTGGCTAACGGCGCAACATCTCGATGCGATGCTGCTGTCATCGCGGCAGAATAAACAGCCGCATATGGGGATCTCCAGCGGTTCAGGGTTTGTGTTTATCAGCCATCAAAGCGCGCATATTCTGGTCGACGCCCGTTACTACACCGATGTTGCCACGCGTACTCAGGGCTATCAGATCCATCTACTTGATGGCGCGCAGACGCTGTATTCACGGGTGAATCACATTATTGCTGACGAAAAGCTGCAGACGGTGGGATTTGAAGGCGAGCAGGTAAGTTGGAATACGGTGAATGGATGGTCGGGCAAACTGCGTGCCCGACTAGTGAGTGCCGTGCCGGATGTGCTCCGGCAGGTAAAAACGGCGCAGGAGATAGCCTGCATTCGCGAAGCCTGCCGGATAGCTGACCTTAGTGCTGAACATATTCGCCGCTTTATTCAACCTGGCCTCAGTGAGCGCGAAATCGCCGCTGAACTGGAGTGGTACATGCGTACGCTCGGTGCAGACAAACCCTCTTTTGACACCATTGTCGCCAGCGGCTGGCGCGGCGCGCTGCCGCACGGTAAAGCCAGCGACAAGCGTGTCGAGGCGGGTGAGTTCATCACGCTGGATTTTGGCGCGCAGTATCAGGGCTATTGTTCGGATATGACGAGAACCTTTCGCATCCCAGACGCAAACCAGCCAGTGGAAGAAAGCCCGCTGTTTTCCGTGTATCAGATTGTCCTGGCGGCGCAGCGTGCGGCGGTGGCGGCAATTCGACCAGGTCGGCGTTGCCATGAGGTTGACGCCGCAGCCAGGCAGGTCATTACGCAGGCGGGCTATGGCGATGAGTTTGGTCACAATACCGGACACGCTATCGGCATTGAGGTGCATGAAAATCCCCGTTTTTCCCCCACCGACGCGACGCCTCTGGCGGTTGGCATGCTGCTCACCGTTGAGCCGGGTATTTATCTGCCGGGGCAGGGAGGCGTGCGTATTGAGGATGTGGTGCTGGTTACGCCAGACGGCGGCGAGGTGCTCTACACCATGGCGAAGACATTGTTACACACGGGAGAAGCGTAATGGACTTATCGCTACTGAAGGCGCTGAGCGAGGCGGACGCGATCGCCTCTTCAGAACAAGAAGTGCGGCAGATCCTGCTTGAAGAGGCGGATCGTCTGCATAAAGAGGTGCGCTTTGACGGCCTGGGATCGGTGCTGATCCGTCTGAATGAATCAACCGGTCCGAAGGTAATGATCTGTGCGCATATGGATGAAGTGGGATTTATCGTGCGCAGTATTTCCAGCGAAGGAGCGATCGATGTATTACCGGTGGGAAATGTGCGTATGGCGGCCAGGCAATTGCAGCCAGTGCGGATCACTACCCGTGAAGAGAGCAAAATTCCCGGTCTGCTCGACGGAGAGCGCAGCGGTAATGACGTCAGTGCGCTGCAGGTGGATATTGGCGCGCGGTCTTATGACGAGGTACTTCAGGCCGGCGTACGCCCTGGCGATCGCGTCACCTTTGACACGACGTTTCAGGTTTTGCCGCACCAGCGAGTCATGGGCAAAGCCTTTGATGATCGACTTGGATGTTATTTGCTGGTGGCGCTGCTGCGCGAATGGCATAACGCCATTCTCCCATGTGAGGTCTGGCTGGTGGCCAGTTCCAGTGAAGAAGTGGGACTGCGCGGAGGACAAACGGCAGCACGTGCGGTCGCCCCGGATGTGGCGATCGTGCTGGATACCGCCTGCTGGGCCAAAAACTTTGATCATGGTGCGGCCAACCATCGGCAGATTGGTAATGGCCCGATGCTGGTGTTAAGCGATAAATCGCTGATTGCCTCGCCAAAGCTGACCGCGTGGGTTGAAAGCGTGGCCACCGATGCGGGCATTACCCTGCAGTTTGACATGTTCAGTAACGGCGGCACTGACGGCGGGGCGGTGCACGTAAGCGGTACGGGGATCCCCACGGTTGTCATGGGGCCAGCTACGCGGCATGGACACTGCGCGGCGTCGATTGCCGACTGCCGTGACATCATCCAGACGCAGCAGTTGTTGTCGGCTCTTCTTTCACATCTTACGTGCGAAACCGTGGTTCATCTGACGGATTTCAGGTGCTGATTTCGCGCTAATCAGGAGTTGTTATGCTAACGATTCAATTTCTTTGCCCGTTACCCAATGGCCTGCATGCGCGTCCGGCGTGGGAGCTGAAAGAGCAGTGCAGCCAGTGGCAAAGTGAGGTGATATTTCTTAACCATCGCCAGAATGCCAGAGCAGATGCGAAAAGCTCGCTGGCGCTGATTGGCACCGGGACGCTGTTTAATGACAGTTGTAGCTTAACCATCACCGGTCGCGATGAAGAACAGGCCCGGCGAGCGCTAGAGGAGTACCTCCTGCACCGGTTTATTGACAGCGACAGCGTTCAGCCGACGCCGGCGGAACTGGCGGCGCATCCGTTGCCGCGTTCGCTGATTCGCCTCAACCCAGACCTTCTTTATGGCACCGTGCTGGCAGGAGGCGTGGGGGCAGGTTCGCTCACGCTTTGGCAGAGCGATAATCTGGAAAGCTATCGCGCGATTGCGCCGAGTGCGGAAGACAATACCCGGCTGGAGCATAGTCTGGCGACGCTTGCCGAACAGCTCAATCAGCAACTGCGCGAGCGTGAGGGTGAGAGTAAAACCATCCTCAGCGCCCATCTGTCTCTGATTCAGGACGACGAGTTTGCCGGGAATATTCGTCGCTTAATGCTGGAGCAGCATCTGGGGTTAGGGGCGGCGATTATCGCCAATATGGAGCAGGTGTGCGACAAGCTGTCGGCCTCCGGTAGCGATTACCTGCGCGAGCGCGTTAGCGATATCCGTGATATCAGCGAACAACTGCTGCACATCACCTGGCCTGAAAGACGTCCGCGCAATGCGCTGGTGCTGAATAAGCCGACGATTCTGGTCGCTGAGGATTTGACGCCCAGCCAGTTTTTAAGCCTCAATTTGCAGCATCTGTCAGGCATGATCCTGGAGAAAACAGGGCGCACATCGCATACCCTGATCCTCGCTCGCGCGTCGGCTATACCGGTGCTTAGCGGCTTGCCGCTGGAGGCCATTAGCCGCTATGCAGGCCAGCATGCGGTACTGGATGCCCGCTGTGGGGTACTGGCCATCAATCCAGACGATGCGGTTCGCGGTTATTACGCGATTGCGCAGAAGCTGGCCGATGAATGCCAGCGGCGGCAGGCGCTGGATGCCGCCCAGCCCGCGCTGACCAAAGATAATCAGCGTATTGACGTTGCAGCGAATATCGGTACCGCGCTGGAAGCGCCGGGGGCGTTTGCCAATGGCGCGGAAGGGATTGGGCTGTTTCGTACTGAAATGCTGTTTATGGACCGCGACAGCGCCCCCGACGAGCAGGAACAGTTTGAAGCCTACCAGCAGGTCTTATTGGCCGCGGGCGACAAGCCGGTTATCTTTCGCACCATGGATATTGGGGGGGATAAAAATATCCGTTACCTCAATATTCCGCAGGAAGATAATCCGTTCCTGGGCTACCGCGCGGTGCGAATTTATCCAGAGTTTGCCGGACTGTTTCGCACGCAGCTGCGCGCCATCTTACGTGCGGCAACCTTCGGCAATGCGCAACTGATGATCCCAATGGTGCACAGCCTTGACCAGATTTTGTGGGTAAAAAGCGAACTGCAAAAAGCGCTGGTGGCACTGAAAGCCGACGGTTTACGCCATGCTCCGACAATTTCATTGGGGATTATGGTTGAAGTGCCGTCGGTGTGTTACATCATCGACCATTTCTGCGATGAGGTGGATTTCTTCAGTATTGGTTCAAACGACATGACCCAGTACCTGTACGCCGTCGATCGTAATAACCCGCGCGTTTCGCCGTTGTACAACCCGATTACACCGTCGTTCCTGCGAATGTTGCAGCAGATTGTCCGCGTGGCGCACGAACGCGGTAAATGGGTGGGCATTTGCGGCGAACTGGGGGGCGAAGGACGCTATTTACCGCTGCTACTGGGCTTAGGACTCGACGAGCTGAGCATGAGCAGTCCACGTATTCCGGCGGTGAAAAGTCAGCTTCGTCAACTGGAGGGCCAGGCATGCCGTGAACTTGCCATACGGGCCTGTGAGTGCCGTAGCGCTCAAGAGATAGAAGATCTGCTCAACCAGTTTGCACCGCAGAAAGACGTGCGTCCGCTACTGGCGCGGGAGAACATCTTTGTTGGTGAATCTCTGAGTAACAAAGAGCAGGTGATTCAGTTTCTGTGCGGCAATCTGGGTGTTAATGGGCGAACTGAACATCCGTTTGAGCTGGAGGAAGATATCTGGCAGCGCGAAGAGATAGTCACCACTGCTGTCGGTTTTGGTGTGGCTATTCCGCACACTAAGTCCCAGTGGATCCGCCATTCCAGCATCAGTATTGCCCGGCTTGCTCATCCCGTTGACTGGCAGTCAGAGATGGGCGAAGTGGAACTGGTTATCATGCTGACGCTGGGGGCTGATGAAGGCATTAACCACGTGAAGGTCTTCTCGCAGCTGGCGCGTAAGCTGGTGAACAAGCCGTTCCGCCAGTCGTTGTTTGCCGCTGAAAATGCCGACAGTATTCTCGCGTTGCTGGAGGCGGAACTGACGTTTTAAGCTTCATTGAAAGAGTGCTCTCCAGCCTGCGACGATCTGGTTGCAGGCTGGGTGAACGCGACCGGAAAGCGGCATCATCAATGCGGCGCGTTTGGCACCGGCAGTTTCCCGGCTCTTAAGAGCGTCATTTCTTGCTTACAGAGCAGAACCACCGCCTGGCGAGCTTTAACACGGCGGGAGGTAAGGGCTCTTTTCACGGTCTGACGATCCGCACCTGATTCCAGCATCTGAAAACACATCAGGGAGAGTGCACGTCTGTTTTTCATCGCATATTCACTTTATTGAGTAAGCCTGCAGGGGGAGCTACATGCCGTTATTTTACAACGATGCAAACGGATATTACTAACCTGTTGGCGTTGTCTCACTTAACGTGCTGACTGAAAACGTACGCTGTACTCTCCCGGAGTCAGGCCAAACTGACGCCGGAACAGGCGGCAGAAATAATTACTGTCCTGATACCCGCACCGCTGTGCGACTTCGCTAATCGACAGATGGTATTTCTGTAAGATGATGCGCGCCTTCGCCATTCTGACCCACCGCAGGTACTCGACGAACCCCATGGTGCCGTGCTGGGCAAACACTTTTGACAGGTGGTTGGGCGTGATATTAAAAAACTGCGCTACGCTTTCCCGGGTCAGCGGTTGGGCATAGTTATCCTGCACCCAGTTACACATACTGTGATAGAGAAATTCAGCGCGCGGACGCTCTGTGTCAGGGCGGGTATTCACCACGCTACGACACAGATGCAGCAGGCTAAGCACCAGCGGCTGAATAATATCCTGGGCCTGAGGAGAGCGGCTTAAATGGGTTAATGCGGTGAGCATCGCCTCGCCTTCGCCGCGCTGCGGATGTGGTAACTCAATACGGCGGATCGGACGTAACAGCGATGCCGTTCGATTATCGTAAAAAGAGAGCCCCAGCCAGGCCGGGGAAAACACCAGACTCAGTAGCATCACGGGTTTATCGCTACCGGGCAAATTCGCCGCTTTCGCCGGGATAAACAGCATGTCGCCTTCAGGCAGGCTATGCTGCTGTTTTTCCAGTTGATTACTGTATTCGCCACGCAGCACGATATCGAGGCGCGGAAGGTCAATACACAAACTGCCGGACGGTAACGTGGTGGGCTGGGACGCGAACCACACGCGGCCAAGACGCTGCGGGTTCAATACCAGGCCGCTGAACAGATCGGCGAAAAACTGTTGGTCTGCGGGGAGGCCTGGCTCTTTCATCGCTCTTTCTCTGCGCTATAAGTGCATTAACTGCCTGAACTCTTTCACTTTACTCCGACTCACCGGGATTTCAAATTCCAGATCTTTTAAGCGCAAAATGTAGGTGTTGTTAAACCAGGGTTCGATCTCGCGGATTTTATTCAGATTCACACAGAACGAGCGGTGGCAGCGGAAGAAATGCGAAGCAGGCAATTTGCTGCAAAATTCAGTGATGTTCATCGGCATCACGTACGATTCGCGCCGGGTGTAAACAAACGTCATCTTTTCATGGGCTTCTGCGTAGTAGATGTCGTTGATCGGGGTCACGATGATCCGCTCATCTTTGATCAGATTGATTGTATCGTTTTCGCGGGTCACCGGACTGGCAGGCGAGGTTCCCGTTTGCTGTTGCTGCCAGGCTGCTTCCAGCTTTTGCAGCATGCCGACGATGCGTGATTCCTGATACGGCTTCAGGATGTAGTCAAAAGCCTCCAGTTCAAAGGCTTCAACAGCGTGCTCTTTCCACGCGGTAATAAAGACAATAAAGGGCTTGTGCGCGAACTGGCTGATGTTTTGCGCCAACAGGACGCCATCCAGCGAGGGAATATTGATATCCAGAAAAATGGCGTCAACGCGGTTGTGCTGGAGGTATTTCAGCACGTCCAGACCGTCGTCAAATGTGCCGACAATCTCCATCTGGCTGTGCTCTTTTATCAGCCAGCTAAGTTCCTGTTGGGCCAGGAATTCATCTTCAACAATGATGACTTTCACGACTTCACTCCTGGTTAAAGCAACAATGTGGCCGGTGCGGCTGCGGGCGAGTGCTGATTAGGCACATAAAAGGCAATCTCAGTGCCTGGCTCCAGACGGCGGATATGGAGGCCCTCGCCGTAGAGCAGCTTAACGCGATGATGCACATTTAACAGACCAATTTTATTGCCCGGCATTTCATTGGATTCGACCCGTTCAATCACTTTTGGATCGATACCGTGGCCCGTATCCCGCACGGCAATCCGTACCCGATTACCGCACTCCGCAACGCTGATGGTGACCACCCCTTTTCCTTTGCAGGGCTGAATCCCATGGACGATAGCGTTCTCTACCAGCGGCTGAATCAGCAGGCTGGGAATATAACAGCTTACCTCTTCATCGATATCATAAATAACCGTCAGCTTGTCGCCAAAACGGGCCTGTTCGATGGCGATGTAATCCTTGATTTGATACAGCTCTTTTTTGATGTCGATCTGCTCATCGTCTTTTAATTCAATATTATAGCGAAGATAGCGCGATAAATTAAAAATCAGCTGGCGCGCTGTGTCTGGATTCAGTCGCACCGACGATGAAATTGCGTTCAGGGCGTTAAACAGGAAATGGGGATTTATTTTACTTTGTAGCGCACGTAGCTCTGCCTTATTTGCCATTTCGCGTAGCTGCTCCGCCCGGGAGACTTCCAGCTGAGTCGAGATAATTTGCGACAGGCCGATGGCCATTTCTTGTAGTGAGGAGGTTATCTGATGGGCGTGACAGTAGTAGATTTTTAGCGTACCGGTGACAACACCTTTCTCCCAAAGCGGAATCACCAGCATGGAGTGTATTTCCGGCGTACGGTGCGCTTCATCATTGTTTTTAATGATGATTTTTCCGTAATTGATCGCCTGTTGCGTAGTCGGACTGACGAAATCATCATTATCGCGGTAGTTAAGTTCACCCACGCCAACGTAGGCCAGCACGTGCTGGGTGTTGGTAATAGCGACGGCATCAGCATGGATATCATGGCGAATAATTTCGCACACCTGGCGAAGCGATTCGCTATTGACCTGGCGAAAAAGCGGCAGAGTTTTGTTGGCGATATCCAGAGCCAGCTTAGCCTGCTTCGCGGCGCTGGCTTCTTTCTCGCCTTCCACGCTTTGCACCAGCATGACGATAAAACCAATGCAGACACTACCAAGAATCATTGGGATGCCGATCTTCGAGACGATATCCAGCCCCAGTTCGGTGGTGGGCGCCCAGGCGACGACGAGGATCATGGTCAGAGATTCGCACAGCATTCCGCCTAAAATACCCGCACGCCAGTGCTGCGCTTTGGGGATCCTACGGTTGATCCAGCCGGCAATGCAGCCTGCCAGAATGCTGGTGATAAAGCAGGGCAGGGCGGTTACGCCGCCGATGTCGATCAGGTAGCGGTGGGTGCCCGCGATCAGGCCTGTAATGATACCGACCCAGGGACCGAACAGAATTCCCCCTGACATGACGGCGATAATACGTACGTTAACCAGTGAGCCTTCAACCGGTACGCCGGACCAGGTACTGAACAGGGCAAACATTGAGAAAATCGCGGTAACGGCGAGCAGCTCTTTCGGGGAGTGGGCTGACTTGTGCAACAGTTCGCGAAACAGGCGGATACGAATCAGGAAAAACAGACAGAACAGCATCAGCGCTGCCCGGTCGAATACCGCCAGCAGCATATTGAATATTTCGTGCACGGGTGACTCTTGCGCAAGGGTTAAACCTCTATGATAGGTAACCTGAGGCTGGATGACCAGCACCCGCGCAGCCTGTGGCTAATGGGGAAAAACCTTAATATTAAAAGGGGATTGTTGCATGATTGTTGTATTTACAATGCCTGTCCTGTCAACGGAGCGCGAAAAGTAATATGTTTAACAATAAAATGTTAAATGGTGGTAATTTTAAGCGGAGTGTGAAAAATTTTATTTCCTCATTTTTTCTGGCACTTCCTCTTTTATCTCAATAAAAAATATTTTGTTTTGCCTCTCGACAGAAGGAAATTATTCAGGCTATTTTCTAAACGTGCCACCATCGTGGCAGCGTCGCTCGGACGGTCCGGGCGCTAACGTTAATCTGAGGATATTATGGCTGACTCCCGCCCTGAACGTCGCTTTACGCGTATTGATCGTCTTCCCCCTTACGTTTTTAACATTACTGCTGAACTGAAGATGGCTGCGCGTCGGCGCGGCGAAGATATTATCGATTTCAGCATGGGGAACCCGGATGGGGCCACGCCTCCTCACATTGTCGAAAAACTCTGTACCGTGGCGCAGCGCCCGGATACGCACGGTTACTCCACCTCGCGCGGCATTCCGCGTCTGCGTCGGGCGATTTCCCGTTGGTACCAGGAACGCTATGACGTTGAGATCGATCCGGAATCCGAAGCGATTGTGACGATTGGCTCGAAAGAAGGATTGGCGCACCTGATGCTGGCCACGCTGGATCACGGCGATACGGTCCTCGTACCGAACCCGAGTTATCCGATCCATATTTATGGCGCGGTGATTGCCGGCGCGCAGGTACGCTCAGTGCCGCTGGTCGAAGGCGTCGATTTCTTTAATGAGCTGGAGCGCGCGATTCGCGAAAGCTACCCGAAACCGAAGATGATGATCTTAGGTTTTCCTTCCAACCCGACTGCGCAGTGCGTCGAGCTGGAGTTCTTCGAAAAAGTTGTGGCCCTGGCTAAACGCTATGACGTGCTGGTGGTTCATGACCTGGCCTATGCCGATATCGTCTACGATGGCTGGAAAGCGCCGTCGATTATGGAGGTACCGGGCGCTCGTGATGTCGCGGTGGAGTTTTTCACCCTATCGAAAAGCTACAACATGGCGGGCTGGCGTATCGGTTTTATGGTAGGTAACAAAACGCTGGTGAACGCGCTGGCTCGAATTAAGAGCTATCACGATTACGGAACCTTTACTCCGTTGCAGGTTGCAGCAATCGCCGCGCTGGAAGGCGATCAGCAGTGCGTGCGGGATATTGCTGAGCAATATAAACGTCGTCGAGATGTGCTGGTTAAGGGGCTGCATGAAGCCGGGTGGATGGTCGAGATGCCCAAGGCCTCGATGTACGTTTGGGCGAAAATCCCAGAGCAATACGCCGCGATGGGCTCACTTGAATTTGCCAAGAAACTGCTGAACGAGGCGAAGGTATGCGTTTCGCCGGGGATTGGTTTTGGTGATTATGGTGATACGCACGTGCGCTTTGCGTTAATTGAAAACCGCGACCGTACCCGCCAGGCGATCCGTGGCATCAAAGCAATGTTCCGCGCCGATGGCTTACTGCCTGCCAGTGCAAAATCGGCCACTGAAAGTACCGACTAACAACACGTTTCCCCAAAAGCAAACAGGAGCCATCAGGCTCCTGTTTTTT
Organism: Citrobacter sp. Cb080; assembly: GCF_030334745.1. Taxonomy (NCBI): domain Bacteria; kingdom Pseudomonadati; phylum Pseudomonadota; class Gammaproteobacteria; order Enterobacterales; family Enterobacteriaceae; genus Citrobacter; species Citrobacter sp. Cb080. The sequence continues at coordinate 29,600 of NZ_JAOWDG010000030.1, forward strand.
TTGCTGCGTCTTTTAATTTAGATCATCAGGGCGAAAGTACCGGCCCAAACGATGACCATAAAAGAAATGCCCATAAAGAAATATTTCACTTTTCATCTCTCCGCGTACCTGAGGTACGTCTAAATGAACATATGCTAACCTGACAGAGAGCTGATGCACGCGTAAACGAAATGGAGAATTCCCTTCGTTTGCTTGTTTGCATCACCTCAGAATTCTGAGCTTTTATGCTCCAGACGGCGCTAATGTACGCCTAAAAATGAGGTGAGACAAGAGGCATTTTTTTATTTAATTTTAATAACTTACAAGTGTCGTGATTCGGCGACAGTTTAATTTCTGTCGGTAATAAATTGCTATTGAGCGACGAAATGTTTACTCGGAAAATTCTCATATCTCCATGATGTTAATGCGGTTAATTTTTCGCGGAATGAGATTATGAAAAGGTTAAAAATGACCAGATTAATGATGTTAGCACTCGTTCTTACGCCAGTGACGTCGATGGCGGCCTCGCCGATGGCATTCAATTTCAGCTGCGCAAGTATTGGTGGTGTGAATAGTGATGGTAAAGGCAATATCTGGATTGATGGCACTAAGGCGACGGTAAAGGCCTTCAATGAAAATTACTGGGAAGCAAAAAGCGGTAACAATACCGTGTCTATCTCCCGTAAAGATGACGGGAATCCGGACGTTTCCTGGACCGGGCCTAATCGTAAGCACGGGATTTGCCTGCCTGAAGACAATATCGACTTTTCAGGGGCAAAGAAATCGACCAGCAACGGGCCTTCTTTTTCCTGTTCTGCGGTAGCAAAGGGCAGTATCGAAGAGGTTATCTGTCAAAGTCCTTCGCTCTCAGCCATGGATTTGGCATTGAACGGGGCCTACAGGCAGGCGCTGGTGAAATCGAGTAATAACCCGACGCTCAAAGCAGAGCAACGTGGCTGGGTGAAAGGGCGTAACGAATGCTGGAAAGAGCAGGATAAGCCAGCGTGTATAGCCCGTAACTACAATGAGCGAATGGCTGAATTACAGAACAAGTGGGGCGTGAAGTAATTCAGGCGCAGAAAAAAAGAAAGGCCTTTCGGCCTTTCTTTTTAGATATATAACGAGGCTTCACCCATCGGGCGAGTTTTGAAGCGACGGTGGATCCAGAGATACTGCTCGGGCGCGCGCATGATCTCTTTTTCAATAATTTTGTTCATATACGCCGCTGCCTGGCTTTGATCTGTTGGATAACCTTCCATTTCTGGCGTGATGAACAGGCGGTAACCGGAGTTATCTGCTTTTCTTACCATGGTTACGGTCAGCATCGCTGCGCCCGATAACCGTGACAGCACGTAAGTACCGTTGGTGGTCGCGACGTTTTTGACTGCGAAGAAGGGGGCGAATGAACTCCCTTTACGACCGTAGTCCTGATCGGGGGCAAACCATACCGCTTCCCCTTTTTTCAGGGCGCCGACAATACCGCGCAGATTATTTCTGCCGATCATGGCCTTGTTGGAGCGCATACGACCGCGGGTTTGGATCCACTCCATCAACTTATTGTTGTGCGGGCGATAGGTTGCCATCATCGGTTGGCAAAGTCCCATTACGCGACCACCCAATTCGAGTGACATAAAGTGTACGCCTACCACCATCACGCCACGGTTTTGCATCTGTGCGCGTTTCAGGTTGTCCAGCCCTTCTACATCAAACCATTTGCGTACCCGGCGATCCGGCCAGAACCAGGCCATACCCGTTTCAAGCAGCGCCATGCCGAGTGAACGGAAGTTCTCATCGACCAGTTTGTCTCTTTCTTCTTGCGACAGATTTGGGAAACAGAGTTCGAGATTTTTATGAGCAATAGATTCACGGCGCTTTAAAAATGGACGAGCCAGCGTTCCTGTACGGGTACCAAGAAAACACAATACCGGATAGGGAAGTTGTACCAGTAACCAGAGCACACCGACGCCAAACCATGTGAGCCAGTAGCGCGGATGCAAAAACGCGCGTGAAAATTTACATTGGGGGAACATAATCACCTGTTGTTGATACGAAATAGGTGTATCGCGAAGATTCTTTAGTCTGCCGCTTTACAGTCTGTACTGATCGTTAGGCCGCCATGAACGACATTGGTTCCTGTAAAGAGTGTAAAACTGAGTCAGGACAAAACCAGGAAGGGGCATGAATGATCGGACGCTCAATGTACACCCGAATATTAATGTCAGCCAGAAATAATTACTCAAGATGCGTAAATGTTTTTACGGCGATTAAGGTCAAAAATGAGTCGATATATAATGCGTTGTTTTTATGACGATTAAATAAACGGCAGTCGAATAAATTATTAGTCAGCGATTGAGTGATTTTTGTAACGAAAATGTTGCTTAAATTGCGAACTATTGGGAATTGTCTTAGAATATAAATTCAAGGGAGTGTAAGGACTTACGTAAATTTTTACGGCAAACAGGAGGTATCGCTATGTTCTATTTTTGGATCTTTCTCGCGTTGAGCATTCTGAGCGTCAGTTGCTATATCTGGCAGGTTATGGGGGCTGCGGCGTCAATAAGTGCTTTTATCGGCATGGCCATACTCACGGCATTAATTTACGTTTTTACTATGCAGTTGACCAATGGTAACGAGATGGTTACCGGATTATTCCTTTTTCTTGCCCCAGCATGCGGTTTGATCATCCGCTTTATGGTGGGTTACGGTAAGCAATAAATTATCACGTTGAGCTATTTATTCTTTATCTGAATGTATTGAAGTGCCAGCGTCGCTGGCACTTTTTGCGAGACTGAAATCGGCTACCGGGCATCAGCCAACTGGAGTGACGCTTCCTCTTGCTGAGCGTTTTTCCGTTGTTGTTCGAGTTCCAGCGCGCCGCGATGGGAGAGGTAGCAGAACAGGATGCAGCAGACAATCCCGCCCATCAACAGATAGAAGCCGCCATGCCATCCCATTTTATCGACCATCACGCCAAACAGGCTGGTTCCCAGCGATGCGCCAAAAATGTAGCTCATGAATCCGCGTAACCCTACAGCAGAACCTACTGCGAAGCTGGGGACGATTTCCATGGTCTGAACGGAGGCCAGGAACTGCGGAACATAAATCAGGCAACCCACGATGGCGGCAAAAATAGTGACCATCAGCAGCGATTCACTTTTCCAGTAACCGATCAGGCAGACGAAAATCAGCGCCATACAGATCATGGCCAGCGGCATGCGACGGCCTTTAAACAGTTTATCGGTGAGCCAACCCGCCAGTAATGTGGAAGGAATTGCCGCCCATTCGAAAAGCAGAAAAGCTATGCTCATTTGCTCTTTCGAGAAATGTTTTTCGGTTAATAAATAAATTGGCAGCCAGCTAATCATACCAAAACGCACCATATAGACAAAGACGTCTACCAGTGAAACATACCAGGCATTCTTATTACGCAATACATAGGTGCAGAAGATTTGGAAGGCACTCATATTTTCTGGCGCCTGGACAGCGTGTCGGGAATTTAATACGACTTTTTCTTCCGGCATCATTTGTTCCAGAGCCGGTAAGCCCTCCTGACGCGGTGAACCTTTCCCCAGCATCAGCACAATAAAAGCAAACAGTACGGCAACACAGGCCGGAACAATATAGCTGGCGCTTTGCCAGTGTTCGCTCCCCAAAATGGCAAAAGCGGCGCCAACAATCGGGGCGACAATACCACCGCCAACGTTGTGTGAGATATTCCAGAATGCGCCAACGCGTCCACGTTCTTTACGTGGAAACCAGTTAGCGATGGTAATAAATGAAGGGCCAACGCCCATCCCCTGAAACAAACCGTTGAAAACGACCAGCGCGGCAAATATCCAGAATCCGGTACTGAACCCCAGGCCTACGTTGACGATAGCGCACAGGATCAGGCCGCATGCCATGAAGACTTTCGGGCTGGCCTTGTCTGCCAGACTGCTCATAATGCCTTTACTGATCCCATAGGCAATAAGCATGCAGCTGCTAAGTAAACCAATCTGCGTAGCGCTGAGATCCAGGTGCTCCTTCAGGTATGGAGTCGAGAGCGTGAAGTTATTGCGCACAATATAGTACGCAAGATAGCCAAGAAATACGCTGAGTAATGCCTGAATGCGGTATCGGCCATAAGTTGCCTGGACTTTCTCCGCCGGGACTTTATTCGCCGCTGGTCCTGCCTTAAATATTGATAACATATCATCACCTAATTTTTTATTGATGTGAATATCAGGATTTTTCGCAGTGAAGAGTGAAATAGACGGCAAAGAAACTCAAGTTAATGAAATGTGTCACTATTGACTCAATTTGCGGGCGGCGTGGCAGATTTTGACTCTTTTTTAATAATGGATTTTCAATTCTATTCTTTCACGGGCATTTTTATCATCGGCGTGTGCGGGTATTAACAAATTCAGGCTGCATTTTCGGGTATTCTTTACTGATGTCGTCACTTTCCGTTTGGTTATTCTACGAATAACCTTATTCTTCCCCCCAGCGGTGATAAACGGGTAAGTTTTGTCTCAATATTATTTTTTGTACATGTTGGTATTTATGAACGGGATCACAAACAGACTGTTGGGCCAGGGGCGTTTTTGGGCATTCTTGCTCTGTTTTATGTCGCTGTCGGCGAGCTGCCAGGTCCTGGGTAAAGAGCTGGTGATGGCGACCACCTTTTCCCCAGGGGCCACGGCCTGGATTATCCAGCGCTGGCAGACAGAGCCAGGGTCAGTGATGATTCGCACGTTAAACCGGACCAGCGGTTCGCTGGAACAGTTGCTGGATACTGCGAATGCGGAAAACGTCGATCTGATTTTGACCTCATCACCCATGCTGTTGCAGCATCTTCAGGAGCACCAGAAGCTGGCACCTTTCGATAATGCGCTGCCTGAAAGCCAGCGTCTGGTGCCAGACTCGATTCGCTCGACCTCCGTGGCTGTGGCGATATCAGGGTTTGGCCTGTTGATTAATCGTTCTGCGCTGGCGGCGCGGCATCTTCCGCCGCCTGCCGACTGGGGGGATTTAACGCAGCCTAAATATCAGAACGCGCTGTTGATGAGTAGCCCGTCGCGTTCCGATACCAACCACCTGATGGTTGAGTCGCTGCTGCAACAGAAAGGGTGGGAAGAGGGCTGGGCGACGCTGTTGGCCAGCGCCGGTAATCTGGTAACGATTTCATCACGCAGTTTTGGCGTGGCCGACAAAATTAAGAGCGGTCTGGGCGTGGCGGGGCCGGTTATTGATAACTATGCCAACCTGTTGCTTAACGATCCGCACCTTACTTTTACCTATTTCCCTCGCTCGGCGGTGTCACCCACCTATGTTGCCGTACTCAAGAATAGCCAGCACCCCAACGAAGCGCGTCGCTTTATCCGCTATCTGTTAAGCCCGGAAGGACAGCGGATCCTTGCGGATGCGAACACGGGGAAATATCCGGTCACGCAGCTCGCGCCTGATAACCCACGCGCCGCTCAGCAGGCTATTTTGATGAGCCAGCCCGCGCTTAATTATCGGCTGATCCTTAAGCGGCAACAGTTGGTGCAGCGGATGTTTGATACCGCCATCAGTTTTCGACTCGCGCAGCTGAAAGATGCCTGGCGGGCGCTATACAGTGCGGAAGCGCGCCTGAAACGCCCGCTACCCGAAATCAGAGCATTACTGACCAGCGTCCCGATAGACGCCAGAAGTAGTGAAGATGAGGCCTGGCTTGCGCAATTTGAGAATAAAAGCGTAGCCGAACAGCAGATGATGGAGTGGCAGCTCTGGTTTCTTAAAAATCAGCGTCAGGCGATATCCAAACTGGAAGAGTTAAAATGAAAGGTGGTTCGATACTGCAACGCCTGCGCCAGCTCAGCATCAGCAGCAGCCTGCGGGGAGCGTTTCTGACGGGCGCATTACTGACGTTGAGCGTAAGCTGCGTCAGTTTGTACTCCTGGCATGAGCAGAGCTCGCAGATACGCTATTCACTTGATGATTACTTCCCGCGCGTACATTCCGCTTTTTTGATAGAAGGAAATCTCAACCTGGTTGTGGATCAGCTTAATGAATTCCTGTTGGCCCCCAACACCACGGTAAGGCTGCAACTGCGCAATCAAATTATTTCTCATCTGGACAAAATTGAGGTGCTGAGCCGGGGATTACAATCGGCAGAACAACAGCAGTTGGCGGTGATTTTGCAAGACAGTCGGGCGCTGATGGCGGAGCTGGACCGGGTGCTCTACAACATGTTCCTCGTGCGCGAAAAGGTGAGTGAACTCTCCGCGCGCATCGACTGGCTACATGATGATTTTACTACTGAGCTGAATTCGCTGGTGCAGGATTTTACCTGGCAGCAGGGGACGTTGCTGGATCAAATTGAGGCCAAAAACGGCGATGCAGCGCAGTATCTCAAACGTGCCAGAGAGGTACAAAACGAGCAGCAGCAGGTTTACACCCTGGCAAGAATTGAAAATCAGATCGTGGATGATTTACGCGACAGGCTCAATGAACTGAAGTCGGGTAGCGACGACGGAATGCTGGTGGAGAATCATATCCGCTATCTGGAGAACCTGAAGAAAACGGCGGATGAAAATATCCGTACCCTCGATGACTGGCCCAGTACTATCACCCTGCGGCAAACCATTGATGAGTTACTGGAAATCGGGATGATGAAAAATAAAATGCCCGATACCATGCGCGATTATGTCGCCGCGCAAAAAGCGCTCGTTGATGCTAACCATGCCAGAGAGGCAACGCTCGGGCGCTTTCGAACACTGCTTGAGGCGCAGTTGGGGAGTAGCCATCAGCAAATGCAGATGTTTAACCAGCGGCTGGAACAAATTGTTCGCGTCAGCGGTGGACTTATTCTGCTGGCGACGCTGCTGGCGCTACTTCTCGCCTGGGGGCTCAACCATTACTTTATTCGTTCGCGTCTGGTGAAGCGTTTTACCGCACTCAACCAGGCCGTGGTGCAAATTGGTCTTGGCAGAACGGATGCCACCATCCCGGTTTATGGGCGCGATGAGCTCGGGCGCATCGCAGGATTGCTGCGCCATACTCTGGGCCAGTTGAGTGCGCAAAAAAATCAGCTGGAGCAGGAAGTGACAGAGCGCAAGGAGATTGAGTCCGATCTCCGGGCAACGCAGGATGAACTGATCCAGACGGCAAAACTGGCAGTGGTTGGACAGACCATGACCACGCTGGCGCACGAGATTAACCAACCGCTGAATGCGCTGTCGATGTACCTGTTTACGGCGGGAAGGGCAATTGAACAAGGACAATCCGCTCAGGCCAGAAGTACGTTAACCAAAGCGGAGGGGCTGATTACCCGTATTGATGCCATTATCCGTTCGCTGCGTCAGTTTGCACGTCGGGCCGAGCCGGGCGCGCCTTTGCATCCGGTCGATCTGCGACAAACATTCAGCGCCGCCTGGGAACTGTTGGCCATGCGGCATAAGCCTCAGCAGGGTACGCTGACGCTTCCAGCCCAGAGTGTATGGGTGACAGGTGATGAAGTGCGTATTCAGCAGGTGCTGGTAAACGTACTGGCAAATGCGCTGGATGCCAGTCCGACTGGCGCGCAAATAGAGGTTCACTGGCAGGCTGAGGGCAGCCGATTGTGCGTCTTTGTCTGCGATAACGGCCCCGGCTGGCCGGAGGCGTTATTGCCATCACTATTAAAGCCGTTTACCACCAGTAAGGATGTGGGGCTCGGTATTGGCTTATCGATTTGTGTATCGTTAATGGGGCAAATGAACGGCGAGCTGCGCCTGGCGTCGACACCGGGGCGTAATGCCTGCGTCGTTCTGCAATTTAATCTGACGGATGTAAACGATGTTGTGTGATGACTATTCTATTCTGCTGATTGATGATGATGCCGATGTTCTTGACGCTTACACTCTGTTGCTTGAACAAGAGGGGTACCGTGTTTACGCATGCAATAACCCTTTTGATGCCCGAAACTGGCTGCAGGCCGACTGGTCGGGGATTGTTCTGAGCGACGTGTGTATGCCTGGCTGCAATGGAATAGACCTGATGACGTTGTTTCATCAGGATGATAATCAGTTGCCAATCCTGCTTATCACCGGGCATGGCGATGTCCCGATGGCGGTGGAGGCAGTAAAGAAAGGCGCATGGGACTTTCTGCAAAAACCGGTCGACCCCGGCAAACTGCTGTCGCTGGTAGAGGATGCGCTGCGTCAGAGAAAATCCGTGATTGCCCGTCGCCATTATTGCCAGCAAAAGCTTCAGGTTGAACTGCTCGGCTACAGTGACTGGGTCAATCAGTATCGTCAACGTCTGCAACACCTGGCGGAAACGGATATTGCCGTCTGGTTTTATGGCGAGCCGGGAACGGGACGTATGACCGGAGCCCGGTATTTGCATCAGCTTGGGCGCAGCGCTGATGGGCCGTTTATCCGCGGTGAACTAACGCCCGGGAACGCGGGACTACTCAATGACCTTATTGCACAGGCGCAAGGAGGAACGCTGGTCCTGAGCCATCTTGAGTGCCTGACACGTGAACAGCAGCACCATCTGGTGCATCTGCAAAGCCAGGAGCGGCGTCCGTTTCGTCTGATAGGCATTGGTGACACATCGTTAGTGGAACTGGCGGCAACCAACCAGATTGTGGCCGAACTCTACTACTGTTTTGCGATGACGCAAATCGGTTGTCAGCCGCTGTCACAGCGTCCGGATGATATTGAGCCGCTGTTTCGTCATTACCTGCAGAAAGCCTGTCTGCGCCTGAACCATCCCGTGCCCGAGGTTGAAGGGGAGTTACTGAAAGGCATGCGGCGTCGCGTGTGGTTAAGTAATGTTCGAGAACTGGCGAATGCCGCCGAGCTTTTTGCCGTTGGGCTACTCCCGCTGGCTGAAACCGCGAATCCGCAGCTGCATCTGCCTGAACCAACACCGCTCGATCGGCGGGTTGAAGAGTACGAGCGACAGATCATTACTGAAGCGCTAAATATTCATCAGGGGCGCATTAATGAAGTGGCGGAGTATTTACAAATCCCGCGTAAAAAATTGTATTTACGCATGAGAAAATACGGGCTGAGCAAAGAACACTATAAGTTTTAGTCGACAGGATTGGGGGAGAAGGGACGTCGAGAGTATTTCGGTGGCGGCGTTGGCGTTCACCGAAATAGGCAACGGAAGTCCGGGTGATTATCTGGTTGTTTTTCTTACCACATCAAATCATCAGGGATGACAAAATCAGCATACGGATCGTCTTCGTCCTTCGCTTCCTGGCTCAGCTCGCAATTTAAAACAATATAACTTGCATCGCGCTGCGCAATCTTGTCGGCGACGACAGCCGGGATAATGGCGTATTCGCTATCGTTGCCGCTTTCAGCCGTGAGTCGGACAATGGCCAAACGGCCCTTGATCAGCTGAGACTGAGTCACCTTATCAACATAGACTTTTTTGATCAGGTTATTATCAGTAAAGTTGTAACCAATATCGCCACGGGTAATGGTGATTTTATTCATTTCAATCAGTTGCTTGATCTGGGCTTTATATTCTTTAGACAGCGCGGCCTGTTTCTGCTGTTCGCTGAGCTGCTTGTCGCGCTCAATTTGCGCTTTTTTATTCTCTTCAACCGCTTCTCTGGCTTCGCGAGCCTGAACGCGCGATTTCTTCGCCGTTCTTTGCACTTTGGCCACTTTTTTGCTGCTGACCAGACCTGCCTTAAGCATCTGTTCTTGTAGGGTAAGTTTTGTCATCGTCGCTTCTAATCCAATAAAATCGTTGTCAGGATTATAACCTTAACGTTCGGCGGGATGCCAGAAAATGGCCGTGTCACGACGGTTATCTCCAGTAGGCGTCACTGTTCTGTGTCTTACTCCCTTTCCGAATCGTGTTGATAGTTAACCCGTTTTTTAATAAGAAGTAATATGCTGAATGATTTAACTAACTTGAGAATAGATATCATAAATATAAATATTCCAGTGATTTATCCTGATTGTCATAATCAAATAGAGTTATTTTGGCAGGTATTTAATCTAAAAAACAATCAGTTGTCTCTTGATCAAATTTAAAGTGCAGCCTCATTGCGCCGATAACCATAATGAAAATATGGACAATGGAGGGAAGTGGCATGTGGTGGGTTTATCGAATGCCGATGAAAATGAAGTTAATAATCGCGCTACAACCACTATTATTGGCGTTATGTTGGTTTGCTGGTTCAGGAATATTGACGCGCATTGAGACAGAACGGCAGATGGAGAATATTGCTCAACTGACAGCGCTCGCGCGTAGTGCCGGAAATGTGGTGCATGAGCTGCAAAAAGAACGGGGAATGAGCGTCGGATTTCTGGGGGCTGAAGGGAAGACGTTCTAAGATGAGTTAACCGCACAGCGGGCTTTAACCGATCGCGAGATCGAGGTCTTTGTGCGTTCACTGTCCGATACTGCATTGCCAGAAGGGGATGCCGCCAATTCTGTCACCACGTTTAAGAATAACATTCTGTCGCTTGCCACCATCCGGGAAAACGTCACGCGATTGGGGCTTCCGGCCTCAGATGTCGTTAAGTTTTATACTAATGTCATTGCTGATGTGCTGAGTTTTGTGGGCAGGTTGGGACAGTTGACGGATTCAGGCGAGATGGCGAACGCATTCGCCGCCTACTACAACTTGCTGAATTTGAAAGAACAGGCAGGTATTGAACGCGCGCTGCTGTCAAATATCTTTTCCTCCGGTCATTTCGCCGAGGGGCAGTTACATCAACTCAGTGATGTCGTCAGTAAACAGAACGTCTGGCTGGCACAATCGTTGCGTCTGAGCCCACCGGAACAGGCGGCCATGCTGGAAAGCCGCTTACAGTCCACAGAAGCGTCAAAAGCCCTCTCATTTCGCGAAACCGCGTTTAGTCATGCCGCGAACGGTGGATTTGATGTCGATCCTACTGTCTGGTTCAAGGTTCAAACCCAGCGTATTGAAGTGATGCGGCAGATAGAAGATGTGACGGCGAATCTTCTGTTAGCGAATGCGGAAAAACTCGCGCAGGATGCACGAAAAAACTGGCAAATATATATGATTGTCAGCTTGTTAGCGCTCCTGGCATCATTGGCGTTCGCGGGGGCAATCGCTATCAATATGCATCGTCAATTTAGTGACACGCTCCGCAAGATTGCGGGTATGAACGGCGATCTGACTCAACGACTGGCGACCCCGGGGAAAGATGAGCTTTCCTCACTTAATCGCGCCTATAACACGATGCTGGAAAGTATTCAGCATATCGTCCAGGAGATTAAACAAGGCTCCGTGGTTTTATCCGATGCCAGCAGCAGTATTACGGCGGGTAATCAGGACCTGGCCCAACGCACGGATGCACAGGCAGCATCAATAGTACAAGCGGTGGCCAGTATGGAACAGCTCTCCACGACGATTACGCAAACGGCGGACAATGCCCGCGAAGCGGAGCATCTGACAATAAGGCTGGAAAAAGAGGTCCGCCAGGCCAGTAACGTCGCCAGTGCGGCAAATCAAAGCATGGGGGATATTCGCTCTTCCAGTGAGAAAATCTCGAATATTGTGACCTCGATTGACGATATTTCGTTTCAGACTAACTTGCTGGCGCTGAATGCGGCAGTGGAAGCTGCACGGGCAGGAGAGATGGGCAGGGGGTTTGCGGTTGTCGCCAGTGAAGTGCGGAATCTTTCGCAGCGTTGTGCCAAAGAAGCTAATCAGATCCGCGAGCTGGTCGCGCAGAATATGGTAAAAATTAGTGAGGGTGTTGAGCGGGTTACGGCGTCCGCTACCGCGCTAGAAGCCGCGGCGGACAATACCACCAGCATGAAGCAATATATTGCGGATATCGCTCGTGTAGCGACGGAACAATCGCAAGGGGTAACTCAGATTAACCTGGCACTGCGACCTATGGAGCAGGTTACGCAGCAAAACGCGGCGTTGGTTTCTCAGGCCGCGAGCGACAGCCAGCGCCTGGACAATCTGTCAGTCACCATGAAGGATCTGGTCAATCGTTTTGTTGTCTGACCTGACGCCGTTTAACCGACCCGGACAATATACCGGGTCGGTTCATCCCCTGGCGGGGAAATAGTATTAACGATAAATGGCTACAACGGGTTTTCCGTCATCGCCTATGGTTCCCCGGTACATACCTTCAGAGTTGAAGGACATGGTGTAATTACCGGCTTTATCAAGCACAATTACTCCACCGCTGCCATTCAGCGCCTTAACTTCATCCAGAGCATTCTGCGCTGCGTCTTTTAAAGGGGTATTGCGGTATTTCACCTGGGCTGCAATGTTATACGCGGTCAGCGTGCGGATAAACATTTCTCCTGAGCCGGTTGCGGATACCGCCACGGTTTCATTGTCGGCATAATTTCCTGCGCCAATGATAGGTGAATCCCCCACACGTCCGTAACGTTTGTTGGTCATTCCGCCTGTAGACGTTCCGGCAGCGAGATTACCGTCTTTATCCAGAGCAACAGCGCCGACAGTGCCATATTTATAGTCATACATCATCGGGTCAGCGAACAGGGCTGCGCTCTTTCCATCGTGATCAAGGAGCACTTTTTCTTTTTTGATTGCATTCTGTAATTGCTGCCAGCGAAAATCTGTTTTGAAATAAGCAGGATCAACGGTTGCGAGTCCCTGTTCTTTTGCAAAGGTATCCGCGCCTGTCGAGACCATGAGAACGTGCGGGCTTTGAGTCATAACGGCATACGCCGCATTAATTGGGTTTTTAACCGTGGTTACACCGGCAACGGCACCGGCTTTTCGGGTTTTCCCATCCATAATGGACGCATCCAGTTCATTGCGGCCATCGTGGGTAAACACGGCACCTTTACCTGCATTGAAGAGAGGGGAATCTTCCATCACATTAATCGCTTTCTGAACGGCTTCCAGGCTGCTACCGCCTTTATTCAGAACCGCATAACCTGCATTCAGAGCTTCAGTGAGTTTTTCTGTATACTGCTTTTCCTGTTCTGGTGTGATGGTATCTTTTGTAATGGTACCGGCACCACCATGGATCACCAGCCTTATCGGCGATTGCGCGTCTCCCCATGCGGGAGCTGTCAGTAAGGTACAAAGGGTCAAAGTAGCGATACTGGTCTTGATTCTGATCATATGAATAAATTCCTTTTTTCTGAGTGATGAATCATTTCCGATAATGTTTCTCATTACCGGTATTAATCAGCCTGTTTATGGAGAACTTATTCCTGACAAACTGGCTAAAGATTAATCATGGCTATACTTCAATAATCATAATTTTGGTTAATTGATTTTAGTCAAAATATATTTTTAATGATTGATTTATCAAAAATGAAGCGTTTCCGCAGAAGTTTCTATCATTCCACTGACCATACTCGCAGGCTTCCGGTTGCAGTCTGTCGCTGGTAAAGTGAGCAACCAATACCGAGATGTGGCCAGAAGGGAATTCCGAGTGACCGAACGTATTGATTATCAGACTGAAAAATACAGCTTTACTGAGGCGACTGAAAGTTCCCGTCTGGCTGGCCAGTGGGCTGATGTTATTGCTGAATGTCGGGAAATGAAGGCGGGTCCGCAAGAGCGTCTGCGTATTGCGTTATTGAATGTGGACTATGTGACCAGCTTTGAGCTGCCTTTCCGCTTGTTATTACTCCGTACCCCGCAACTGATTGCCAGCGTTCGTGAAGAGCTGCAGCTTAGTCAGAAAAACGTAATCTTTAACGGCAAACGCTTTGGTTGTGTTTACAGCCTGAAAGCGAGTCTCGGCGGGATACCGGATGAATTTCAGTACCGCCTGTCGCATCGTATTCGACGCATTAATCGTGCAGGTTCAAGCGAAGCGCCATATCAGCAAATTGCTAAAACGGTGAAAGCACCGCGTGAGCGTCTGAAGCTGGCACTGGAATCAGGCCTTGATGTCACTGCTTTGGACGGGCTTTTCTGGTTTGGCAGCCAACGTATTGCTGCTGACGTACTGAGGCTGAGAAAATCAGGGATGCGGATAGCTACTGAGCAGACAATGGTGTCCGACAATCTTACTGCAACGGTGAGGAATGTGCCGTTTTATCGCCTGGCTCAGGGATGAACTGACAGGTAAATGAAAGGATTTAGCCGGATGCATTAAATTAAAAGTGTCCCTGCAGGAATCGAATGAAGGTTTAATTGATTGATATTTTGGTGTTTATAAACTTAATTTTTGTTGAATACCATCACAGATACCATCAGGTGATTGTGACAACTCCAATTCTGGGTATCTCGAGAATAGAACCTGGGAAAGTGACCTGCATTGAATTTACTCCCTACCTTTTTATGAGCGGGTCATCCCATCGGTTCGGTTTGTGAACTGTTACTATAGCCATGTCGAACAACGGAAGATGGCAGAGGGAATATGGTGAGTCATCATTGGCTGGACCAAATGACAGAATGCTTGAAAGAAGCCCGAAAGAAACATGAAGACCTCAACAAAAAAGATGCTATTGAGTTTAACGTCTTTCGGTATATCACTGCTGACGAAAATGGTCTTTCACGCATCATTGCGGATTTGCTAAACGTGAACGATGTCCATGGTCAGCAAGCCCTCTTTCTAAGTAGCTTTCTGGAATTGATTGGAAGAGGGTCATGGGATGCAACATCTTGCAGATTTGTACAGTGTGAGCAGCAAACCGATGCCCTGGGCACTAAACGTCGAATTGATATCGTCGTACAGGGGGAGCGATGGACTTTAGGGATAGAGAACAAACCCAGTGCAGCCGATCAACCTAACCAGGTTTTGGACTATCTCCACGAGTTAAGGAAGCGCCGCAGCATACTAAACGAGACTTTGCTCATTTACCTAACTCCTGAAGGGAGCAGGCCAAGCCTGATTAGTATTGATGAGTACCAATGTGATGCCGCTCTTCAGTCTGGTGAACTTGTCCTCCTGTCTTATCAAAGCATTGTTGCGTGGCTGGATGGGTTATGCAAAAACGATGCGGTACCTTATCGTGTGCGAGTCTTTTTATTCGATTTACAGCGTTTTATTTCGGCGAATGTGCTGAATTGTAGGGAGGGGAAGGTTGTGGATGTGTTGTTAGACAAAATCTTTAACGACGATTCAACGCTGGATACAACGTTAAGCTTATTGAGCCTGCAAAATAGCATTTATCAAACCCTGACTAAAAAAGCGACTGCGGATTTGATACCACCGGCAGGCTGGGAAGTGTGTCGAAAATTATATCCAGATTACGGGATCGGATTACGGCCGCCAGAGGCCATTGGCTGGCACTACTGCATCGAGCCTGCCAAAGGGAGTTACCAGGATTGGAGTTACGGTATTAAGCTTGATAGCGCGTCGAACCCTACTGAATCCGCTTTGCTGGCTGCGCAACAACTCAAAATAGATTTCCCTACAGGGGCAAAATCTAGTGCCTGGTGGCCTTGGTGGCGAAGCTTTAATGGGTATCTGCCGCATGACCTTGATCCCACTGAATACAGGGATTGGCTCACAAGTAATCGTGCCTGGCTTGATATGAACAATGGTGAGTTTTCGAGACGCTGTGTCGATTTGTTTATTCGGCTGCATGAGTCGGTTAGCAGCGGAAGTTCTTTTAACATGTAAGGTCTTTTCAACTGACAGCCCAAAACATCGTTTCAGGTCATTACGTCATGCACTAATCTGTGTAAAATCAGAGCTAACCCAATATCGTGGAGTGCTCTGCTATGGCTGGCGTAAACAAAACTCATCTGACCGAAACGGACGTCATTACCAAATTCATCCTGCCCGCGATTAAAGACGCGGGCTGGGATGTGATGTCGCAGATCCGCCAGGAAGTGAAGCTCCGCGATGGTAAAGTGGTGGTGCGCGGCAAGCTGGCCGCGCGTCTAACCGTAAAATCAGCGGACATTGTGCTTTACCATAAGCTGGGATTACCGCTTGCCGTCATAGAGGCTAAAGCCAATAAGCATGAGATTGGCAAAGGGATGCAGCAAGGGCTGGATTACGCTCGCTTGCTCGACGTGCCTTTTGTTTTTGCCTCTAATGGCGATGGTTTTATCTTCCACGATAAAACGAATCCCACCCAGCTTGAATCAGAAATCACGCTCAACGATTTCCCAACGCCGGAACAGCTGTGGAATAAATACTGCGTCTGGAAAGGTTTCACCGCTGAGCAATTGCCGGTGATCAGTCAGGATTACCACGAAGGCAAATCAGGCAAGTCCCCGCGTTACTACCAGCTCCAGGCAATCAATAAAACAGTAGAGGCCGTATCTGCCGGGCAAAAACGGGTATTACTGGTGATGGCCACTGGAACCGGGAAAACGTATACAGCCTTTCAAATTATATGGCGTTTATGGAAAGCAAAAAATAAGAAACGCATTCTGTTCCTTGCTGACCGCAATATCCTGGTCGATCAGACTAAAATTAATGACTTCCAACCTTTTGAAAGCGCGATGACAAAAATCACCGGGCGCACCATCGACCCGGCCTATGAAATTCAACTGGCACTCTACCAGGCTATCACCGGCCCCGAAGAGCATCAGAAAGCGTTTAAACAGGTTGCCCCTGATTTCTTTGACCTGATTGTGATTGACGAATGCCATCGCGGCAGCGCGTCGGAAGACAGCGCCTGGCGTGAAATCCTCGAATACTTCAGCAGCGCTACGCAAATTGGCCTGACCGCCACGCCGAAAGAAACCGAAGAAGTCTCCAGCACCGACTACTTTGGTGAGCCGGTTTACACCTATTCGCTCAAAGAAGGCATCGAAGATGGTTTCCTTGCCCCTTACAAAGTGGTGCGTGTGGATATTGATGTCGACTTACAGGGTTGGCGGCCAACCAAAGGGCAGGTTGATAAACACGGTGAACTGATTGAAGACCGTATTTATAACCAGAAAGATTTTGACCGCACGATGGTCATTGATGAGCGCACCTGGCTGGTGGCACAAACCATCACTGACTATCTGAAACGCACCAACCCGATGGATAAAACCATCGTTTTCTGTAACGACATCGATCACGCCGATCGTATGCGCCGGGCGCTGGTCAACCTGAATCCGGAGCAGGTGGCAAAGAACGAAAAGTACGTGATGAAAATCACTGGCGACGACGATATCGGCAAAGGGCAACTGGATAACTTCATCAACCCGAAGAAAGCCTACCCGGTTATCGCCACCACCTCAGAATTGATGAGTACCGGTGTGGATGCGCAGACCTGCAAACTGGTGGTTCTGGACCAGAACATTCAGTCGATGACCAAATTTAAGCAGATCATCGGGCGCGGCACGCGTATCAACGAAAAATTCGGCAAGCTGTGGTTCACCATTCTCGATTTCAAAAAAGCGACCGAGCTATTTGCGGACGAACGCTTCGACGGCGTACCAGAGAAAGTGATCCGTACCACGCCGCAGGATATTACCGATCCTGAATCTGATTTCGACGACCAGCTTGAAGACGAAACGCCAGAGCACGAATTACCTGATTTGATAAATGGCGTCGATGAAACACCTGCCATCTATGACCCAACATCAGGTAACGGCAGTGGGGTTTTTGAAGAAGACGACGAAAACAAAATCCGTAAGTTCCACGTCAACGGCGTCACTGTAAAAGTGCTGGCAAAACGCGTTCAGTATTACGACGCGGATGGCAAACTGGTGACCGAATCCTTCCAGGACTACACCCGCAAAACGCTGCTCAAAGATAAAGACTACGCATCGCTTGATGACTTCATCCGTAAGTGGCACTCTGCGGACCGCAAACAGCTCATCATCAATGAGCTTGAGCAGCTCGGAGTGCTTTGGGATGTGCTGGCCGAAGAGGTGGGGAAAGATCTCGACCCGTTCGATTTGCTGTGCCACGTGGTTTACGGCCAGCAACCGTTGACGCGCAAAGAGCGCGCCGACAACGTGCGCAAGCGGAACTACTTCACCAAATACTCCGGGCCTGCGCAGAACGTATTGAATACGCTGCTGGATAAGTACGCCGATGAAGGTGTGCAGGAGATTGAGGACATCCAGGTGTTGAAGCTGAAACCATTCGATTCGCTCGGTCGCCCGCTGGAAATTATCAAAAGCAGCTTTGGTAGCAAACAGGCTTACGAAGATGCCGTGAACGAACTGGAAAGTGAAATCTACCAGTTGCCACCACGCACTGCCTGATAACCAACCCTTATTCTGCCACCTGGCGCTGACGGCTCCCGGTGGCATCCTTTTTAAAGAATGGAAAGAAAATATGTCGATTAGCTCAGT
Source organism: Citrobacter sp. Cb080 (assembly GCF_030334745.1). Taxonomy (NCBI): domain Bacteria; kingdom Pseudomonadati; phylum Pseudomonadota; class Gammaproteobacteria; order Enterobacterales; family Enterobacteriaceae; genus Citrobacter; species Citrobacter sp. Cb080. Next base: position 47,730 of record NZ_JAOWDG010000030.1, read on the forward strand.
CATTAAATCCCTGCAGGACATCATGCGCAAAGACGCAGGCGTGGACGGCGATGCCCAGCGTCTGGGACAGCTTTCCTGGCTGCTGTTCCTGAAGATTTTTGATACCCAGGAAGAAGAGCTGGAACTGGAGCAGGATGACTACCGTCTGCCGATCCCGGAACGTTATTTGTGGCGCACCTGGGCGGCAGACAGCGAAGGCATTACCGGCGATGCATTACTGGAATTCGTCAACGATGATCTGTTCCCAAAACTAAAAAACATGACCGCGCCGATGGATACCAACCCGCGCGGCTTTGTAGTGAAACAAGCATTCAGTGACGCCTACAACTACATGAAAAACGGCACGCTGCTGCGTCAGGTGATCAACAAGCTCAACGAAATCGACTTTAGCAGCAGCCAGGAACGTCATCTGTTTGGCGACATCTACGAACAGATCCTGCGAGACCTGCAAAGCGCCGGGAATGCGGGTGAATTCTATACCCCGCGTGCCGTGACGCGCTTTATGGTCAACCGTATCGACCCGAAACTGGGTGAGTCAATTATGGACCCGGCCTGTGGAACGGGCGGCTTTCTTGCTTGTGCGTTCGATCATGTGAAAGAGCATTACGTCAACACCACCGAAGACCACAAAACCCTGCAACAGCAGATCCACGGCGTGGAGAAAAAACAACTTCCGCACCTGTTGTGTACCACCAACATGCTGTTGCACGGCATTGAAGTACCGGTGCAAATCCGGCACGACAACACGCTCAACAAACCGCTCTCCTCATGGGACGAACAGCTAGACGTGATTATCACCAACCCGCCGTTTGGTGGCACCGAAGAAGACGGCATTGAGAAAAACTTTCCGGCAGAGATGCAGACCCGTGAAACCGCCGATCTGTTCCTGCAACTGATTATCGAAGTGTTGGCAGACAAAGGCCGTGCGGCGGTGGTATTGCCGGACGGCACGCTGTTTGGCGAAGGTGTGAAAACCAAAATCAAAAAGCTGCTTACCGAAGAGTGCAATCTGCACACCATCGTGCGGTTGCCAAACGGCGTGTTTAACCCGTACACCGGCATCAAAACCAACATACTGTTCTTCACCAAGGGCCAGCCAACCAAAGACGTCTGGTTCTACGAGCACCCGTACCCGGCGGGCGTGAAGAACTACAGCAAAACCAAACCGATGAAGTTTGAAGAGTTCCAGACCGAAATCGACTGGTGGGGCAATGAAGCTGACGGTTTTGCCAGCCGCGAGGAGAACAACCAGGCGTGGAAAGTCAGTATCGACGACATCATCTCCCGCAACTTCAATCTTGATATCAAGAACCCCTATCAGGGTGAAACCATCAGCCACGACCCGGACGAGTTGCTGGCGAAGTTCCAGACGCAGCAGTCGGAAATCAGCGAGCTGCGCAACCAGCTTCGCGATATCCTCGGTGCCACACTGGCGGGCAACAAGGAGGCGAACTGATGACCGTTGAGAATTTAATCACCGACCATATCGATATCTGGTCTTCTGCGCTGCAAACCCGCTCCACTGCCGGGCGCGGCAGTAATGGAAAAATTGACCTCTATGGCATCAAGAAACTGCGTGAGCTGATTCTGGAACTGGCGGTACGCGGCAAACTGGTGCCGCAGGACCCGAATGATGAACCAGCGTCAGAGCTGTTAAAGCGTATCGCCGCAGAGAAAGCAGAGCTAGTGAAGCAGGGTAAAATTAAAAAGCAGAAGCCCCTGCCGGAAATTAGCGAGGATGAGAAGCCTTTTGAATTGCCGGAGGGGTGGGAATGGGTGAGGCTGAATGATCTTGCTCCAATGTCGCTATTTGATGGCGATTGGATTGAGAGCAAAGACCAAGACCCTCAAGGTAACTATCGCTTAATTCAATTAGCCGACATTGGAGTTGGTGAGTTTAAAGATAAGTCGGAGAGATATATTAACGCCGAAACTTTCTCTAGGCTCAATTGTAATCAGTTATCTATGGGGGACATTCTTATTGCACGTCTTCCTAGCCCAATTGGTCGGGCTTGTATTTATCCCGGACTAAATCAGCCTGCAATTACCGTTGTTGATGTTGCTATATTGCGCCCTTCAATAAATTATAAAACTGAATATTTAGTTAACGCTATAAATAGCAATGTTTTTAGAGAGCAGGTAGAGTCATTCGGTAAAGGTGCTACTCGTTTTAGAATTGCAACTGGTCATCTCAAATCTTTACTTATTCCAGTATCCCCGTTCAATGAGCAAAATCGACTTGTTGCAAGAGTCTATGAACTTCTGTCCCTTTGCGACCAACTGGAGCAGCAATCTCTGACCAGTCTGGACGCGCATCAGCAACTGGTGGAAACCCTGCTGGCAACGCTGACCGACAGCCAGAATGCCGAAGAACTTGCCGAAAACTGGGCGCGAATTAGCCAGCATTTCGACACGCTGTTTACCACTGAAGCGAGTATCGATGCGCTTAAGCAAACTATTCTGCAACTGGCGGTAATGGGTAAGCTGGTGCCGCAAGATCCTAACGACGAACCAGCTTCTGAACTGCTTAAACGTATTGAACAGGAAAAAGCACAACTGGTAAAAGAAGGGAAAATAAAAAAACAAAAACCTTTTCCGTCAATTAGTGATGATGAGAAACCGTTTGAATTACCGCAGGGATGGGAATGGTGTCGTATTGGTGAAATCATTGTAAATATGGATGCTGGTTGGAGTCCCTCGTGTTCTCCTGAACCATCGCCAAATGAAAATATTTGGGGAGTATTAAAAACTACTGCAGTGCAAAGTTTGGAATATAGAGAACAGGAAAATAAAACTTTGCCAAGTAGTAAACTGCCCCGACCTCAATATGAGGTTCATGATGGTGATATCTTAGTTACAAGAGCAGGACCAAAGAACAGAGTTGGTGTTTCGTGTTTAGTTGAAAAAACACGATCCAAGTTAATGATATCGGACAAAATCATCAGGTTTCATTTAATTTCTGATGAGATATCAGCGAAATATATTTCATTATGCCTTAACTGTGGGGTGACAGCTGATTATTTGGAAGCATCGAAGTCTGGTATGGCTGAGAGCCAAATGAATATATCTCAAGAAAATTTGAGGTCAGCACCGGTAGCTCTTCCTCCTACAGCAATCCAATTGAAGGTGATATCCACTATTGAAGACTTTTTCAAAGTATGTGACCAACTTAAGTCCCGTCTGCAAGCCGCCCAACAAACCCAGCTTCACCTGGCGGATGCGCTCACAGAGGCAGCATTAAACTAAGCGCCTGTCCACCAGGCTATTTTATTCGCCATTTTGGCCCTGGGCAGTGCTCAGAATCCTCACGTACTACGTGTACGCTCCGGTTCTTCCACGCTGTCCTAGTCCAAACTGGCTTCAACAATAACGCCAGCTGGATCAGGCGTTAAGGAAGAGACGATGCCGGTTCATCATGCTATCTGGCGGGTAGGGGAGAATCCTCAGCCGCTGATCATCAGCAAACTCGCCAGTGAGCAACTGCTGGAGAGGATGATTTTAACTGATCCCACCATCCTCTCCGATCAGTGGATGATCATCGGCCATCAGGAAAATACGCTCGATAAAGGGCGTATCGATCTGCTGGCGATTGCGCCGGATGCCTCGCTCATCCTGATTGAACTGAAGCGCGATCGCACTCCGCGAGAAGTGGTCGCGCAGGCGCTGGATTACGCCTCCTGGGTGGATGACTTATCCCCGGAGCGTCTTTCGCAGATCTACGAAAATTTTTCCGGCGGCAATCTTGGCGACGCATTCAGACAACGTTTTAACGTTGAACTCGAAGACGACGCCATCAACAAGTCACACCAGATAATTATTGTCGCAGCAGAGTTGGACCCTTCAACTGAACGCATCGTCGATTATCTGAGTAAATACGGAATCTCAATTAACGTCCTGTTCTTCAAGGTGTTCCAGCACGGTGACGAACAGTTTTTAAGCCGCGCCTGGCTTATTGACCCAAGCGAAACGCAAACCAATGCCGCGCAGGCCACTGCCACCAGCGCCAGTGCAAAAGAACCCTGGAACGGCGAGTTTTACGTATCGTTTGGTGACCCGAAAAGCCGCGTCTGGGAAGAAGCGCGTCGTTACGGATTTATCAGCGCAGGTGGTGGAAGCTGGTACAGCCAAACGTTAAAGCAGCTGCAGCCTGGCAATCGTGTGTGGGTAAAAATCCCGGCAACGGGCTACGTTGGTGTCGGCATCGTGCAGAGCGCCGTTGAACCCGCCAGCAGCTTCACCATTAACACGGAACACGGCGAGAAGTTGGCGATGGATGTCCTCAAATTTGGTGACGGATATCGTGAAAACGCCGACGACCCTGACAAATCAGAATATTTTGTTCCCGTGAAATGGCTGGAAACCCGTGCAGAAAGTGACGCGGTGAACGAGGTCGGATTCTTCGGCAATCAGAACACGGTCTGCAAGCCTACCACGCCGAAATGGCGTCATACGGTGGATAAGCTAAAACGTATTTTTTTACGTTGGGATGCTGAACGGGCAGAGTAAGAGAGGCTGGAATGAGGTCTGTTAACGATAAAGTATTAAAACTCGCTTTCCAGGGAGAATGGGAAATGCTTTTGCCCATTCTTGGTGATTATCCTCATCTGGTCAATCTTCCCAGTGAACCTAAAGGCTACACCCCGTTGCATCAGGCGGCATGGCATGGGGCTAATTTGTCGGTGATAGGGGAATTGTTATCTCTTGGGGCCGAGCGAAGTGCGACAACGAACACTAAGCGGCAGACGGCTTATGACATCGTGGTCGAAAAGCACAACAGACCCGAACTGGAGTATCTTCTTTTCCCACAAAAAGAGACTCTCGCGCAAATCATCAGAAAAGTCGTTGCCACTGAACGGCAATTGTTCACTGATTATGATGGCAACCAAATTTTGGTCGATAAAATGATTTCGGCTTCAGGTGTTGAGCCATGTCCTGATGACCTTAGCGAACTGGATACCAGGCTAAATCACCTCTTTTTTGCGTTGACGGGTAAAGCGATATCAACGACTGAAGCCATTCACTTTGATGTGGCTGAAGGTTTTACATTCATGGTAGAGGCTGATTTTTTCAGGCAGATATTTTTCCCATTGGTACATAAGGTTGCGGCAAAAAAGATTAGCTTTCCGGAACGTGAATGGGCTGTTGTATCTGACTTGTTTGATCCTGCGCCAACCCAGTGGGGATCGCGCGGGAGTCTCTTCTTATGGTTGGAAATGCGCAAGGCTTTGTGTCAGGTGAGTATCCCGGAAGATGAAGACGAGTTGGCAAATATCATCGCGGCGGCATTCCAGGCATTGACTGGAAGATCATTAATTCATCGGGTAGGGGAAGATGAGTTTTTTGTAAAACGGTTTAGCCGTGGCGGCGGATCTTCAGGCTATGTTTCCTCCCTGTACTGGCTGAATAACGTTATCCCACAGTTGCAAAAAAGACTGTCCTGGATGCAGGTGGTGTGGTTGATATCACCACATGAGGCGTAGTGCTTTTTTTTATTAGGTGCTGAAAGTTGCTTTTGTTGTTTTAGGCTTTTACCTCATCGCTGCAAATTTGCGGCACTTGCTGGTTTTTTTGAATCGTTCGAGAGGAAATTATGAACACAGCAGAATTAGGGCAGTTAGCGGTATTGCACAAATTAACCAGCCTTGGGGCCAGAAATATTGTCGTTCAAAAGGAAGGCAACAAGTCATTCATCTTATTTGAGGCACCCAACGGTAAAACGTGCAAAGTGACGACCCGATCGAAAAAAGCAGGAACATGGCAAACCACAACCAACTATGCTGCCCAGTGTACTCTTGATAAAAAAGATAATGCGTTTTGGGTGTTTGTTGATCTCGGACGAGAGCCGAATACTTTCTATATTACGCCGCTGTCGTGGATCAGGAATGATATTTATGAGGCTCATTTGGCGTATCTGGATAAGCATGGTGGGCACCGTGCGCAGAATGATGAGTCGACGCATCATTCTATTTCGGTAAAACGCATTGCTGGCTGGAAAAATGCTTGGGGAGAAATGGGCTTGAGTGAGTCTGCAAATAATTCTGCATAACTGGCATCACCTGAAAGGTTACGTTAAGCAGCTATCAGCCACTCGTACGCTGAAATCTGTGTGGCCATTTTTCAAAGCCGTCATACCTCACCTGATTTTTACTGATAGTAAGCACAGTAGTGTTGGTTCTGTTGGTTTAGTCGGTTCAATGCCCGGCAGGCCTTGCCAACACCGGGTTTTGCTGAACCAACATTGGTGATGCTGAGCTGGTTCAGCGGGACTTTCTGTTGGTTTACTGCCTGCCAGAGGGAATGTCAGTATTACTAATTATTGATTCAAAACGGATATTTGTTGGTTCAGCGCTGGTTCAATATGCGAATTAAAATCCTTATAAAACAATGAGCATTTTATATTGAACCGACTGAGCTAACTGAACCAACACCCTTTTTACGTATGTGAAAAATGCTATTCCTCAGATGCGGCGTAGTCCTCTGTCTGGAAGGTCAGGACGTAAACGTTAATCTGCCTTCCGTCGATGCGAGGTGATTTGCGCTGGTAACCTCGCCCGCTCGTAGGAGGGGTCAACATCCCTGAATTTTTCAGAACTTCAGCGAATTGCTTCGGGTTAAAGTTCTGGGCGATCTCTTTTTCAAATGTGCTTCGAAAGGTGTAGTAGATTGTCGGATCGTTTTCGTGCTTCCCTTTCTGACGATACCCCGCCAGATCCTTAATCGGCATATCGGCTGAGCTATAGGGGAACGGTGCAAACCGGCTGAATCCATAGGAATTCAAAAACGCCTCGCACTGTTCAATTATTTGCTGGTGTTCTTTGTTGCCGGTGCCGAACTCGCGTAGCCACGCGTTGTAACTGTGCTGTATTGCATCACGGCAGGTCTGTGCATCCCATCCCGTGACCGCTTCACTCAACTGTAACGCAGCCTCCAGAATGGCAAATCGTGCGGCCACACGATGTACCTGCTCGCCATAGTCGGCAGGAATAAGATTGCGCCAGTGTGCTTCACACTTACGCACGGTATCAATCGCCTGTTGCGAGTGGTCTGCCAGCCATTTTATCCACGACCTTCCAGCGGAACCGTGATGGTGCTGGTATGCTTCTTTGAGTGCGTCGGCATGTTGCTTGCCGTTCGCGTATTCATGAAAGCGCACAGCTTTACTGAGCGGTATATTCAGTAGGCGCACGAGTTGTCCCGCTTTGGTTTTGCGCCCCGCACTGGCTATGAATGTTTCTAAATCCATTTCACCTGTACTGATAGCCACGGTTCGCCAGCGTTTTAAATCGCGGTTGCCGCCTTCCTTCGCGCCCTGCAATTTTCCTACACCGTTAAATAGCGCATAGGCAGACTGCGACACGCTCACCGGGTCAGCTCCCTGTCCGACTTCATCCAGTGGCATTAATCCGTCATTGTGAGCGGCGGCTTCGTTTGCCAGCCCCAATGCCGTTCCGTACCACGTCAGGCGTAATAAATCCGGATTGCCGTATAAGCTGCTCGCCACATTCGCGGTGGTGGTTTTGCCTGCACTCGACTGCTCATAAAAGTGAATGCCGAACCCATCCGCGCCCGTCAGGCCGATTAATGGCGCTGCCAGGGCGGCAGCGACGCCGGTCATCATTGCATAGTTGCCGTATGCCAGACGCGCCACACTGCCACGCCAACTCTCAGTTGTGCCCTGTACGGCATAACCTGCACTTGCGGAGCTGCGACCGCTGAATAAAACAGGCCTGGCAGGTGTGCCGATGATTTCTCCGTCGGGCATGATATATGCCCCGCACTGCCAGCCAGTGGCATAGGTAACACGCCATAGCTCACGTGAGCTGTTGCGCTGTAACCAGTCGGCCAAAATTGCCCTCATATTGCTTTTAGCAGTGACTTTAACCCCGCCTGCTTTCAAAGCGCGCCAGCCTTCTCGCTCTCCAATATCCGCTAGGGGAATGGCAGCGGTCGTCGGTACGTCTGAGCCAAAGGCCAGCCAGCGTAATATCAGATACTGGTCTTTATCGTCGCGTCCGGAGCCGATCACGTCCATTGCTGACGCCAGCCAGTTTTCGTTATTGATAATATTGCCGCTTTCTTTGTCCACCTTTGGCACAATCCAGTACACACCATCCTCCCGGCTCTCGATACGCGGTTTTAACGGGTCTATTTCTGGAGGGCTAGATTTACCTCCCTCAATGGCCTGCAACTCTGGTTTCATGCTTTCTCCCTGTGCTTGGTACATCGAATCGGTAAACATGCAGATGCTCTCAGCTACCCCGTATTGCTGGTGGATGTCGTTCCAGTCGGCTTTATTCTCACCCGGTGGAAGAGCCACCCATCCAGCTACCAAAAGCGCCGCTTTATCTGCGACCGCTTTCCCGGTGTTTGGCTGGTTGTTGTGGTGGTCGTTATCAGCGGCAATAATTATTTTTGCTTGTGGGTACTGCTGACGCATCTGGATGGCGACGTGTAACAGGTTACCGGCATCGACTGCACAGATGGTCAGTGCATCCGGTCGCATTAAGTGAACTGATAAGGCCGTTGCCAGTCCTTCGGCAAGGATCACCTCCTGCGGTTGCTCTGTAGCGTTGATAGCGTGGAATGCTCCGCGTTTGGCTGAATCCACTACAAGACGTTTTTCCCCGCTCGAGGTAATGGTTTGTGCGGCAGTGACCGCACCAGTGTTGTCCACCAGCGGCAGCAGGATCGCGCCATTAGTGAGAAGGGGATAGGTGAGGCCGTTCAGCCCCTTTGATTTCAGATAGTCAGATTCGCCCTGTGTGACATTCTGGCACATCGCTGCATAGCGGCGAGAAAAGGCTAGGCGACGGTGCTCTGTGTCCTGTGCGGCCTGCTCCTGTCGCATTTGCTCACGCTGCAGGCGCTCTGTCTTAAGTAATTTCCGGCGCTCAATGACAGCGCTTAGATTCGTTTGCGATACCCGAAAATCAATACCCAGCACTTCCGCTACCAGCTGCGCGGCCTCTGTCGTGTCGCAGCCATTCACCTTCTTAATCAGATCGAGGCCGTCGCCAGCGCCACACTGATTGCAGATATGAGCCCCGCGCTCGTTGTCGTCGAACCGAAAGCGATCTGTTCCTCCGCACGCCGGGCAGGGGGTATGCCTGAGCGGTGAATCAGAAACTGCGATACTGAGGTCAGACAAAACGGAATGCCATTGCCCGGCAGCGGTATGAGTCACTTCGCGTATAAAGTCGATATTACGCATCGGATTCACCGCTCAAATGTTTGCTAATGATAATTAGCGGTTCACTTTTTTCAGCGTGAGTTTGGCCACTGGCAGTTAAGCCAGATTTTTCTAATTTCATAGTTTTTACTCCAGGGTTAGCTGTGCTTCTTCGAATCCAGCCAGGATCGGATCTCTGCAGCGTCGTAGACAGTGACGCGTTCAGAAAGACGAATGGACTTCGGGAAATCGGGTTTGCTTGTTTCCCAGCGCCAAAGAGTGACAGTGCTGACTTTGAGAAAATCAGCAGTAGCTCGTGGTCGGGCATGCCCGGTGTGAGGGTAGGGTTGTGTAATCATAGGTTTCACCTGCCATGTTATGTCGTTAGTGTAATCATCACGACAAATGTTAGGAGGTGCGTAGAACGATTTAAATACAGGGTAAGCTTACGCAGTAGCAGGGTAAGTTTACTCTGCATTATGTTGAGCAATTTCCTCTTCCTGCATTTCCTTGAGTATTTTACTTATTCCTCTTTGGCTCGAATGAATAAAGCCTCCATAATCATTTCTATATTTCAATGTGGCTGAAGCCCATTTTGTAAAAACCAATTTACCACCTTTGTCGACACATTCACTCCGGTGATTGGCAAGTACCTTTTTAGCCGCAGATTCGAGTCTCTGCCTATTTTTATCATGCCTTGCACTTTGTGTTAGCGATACAGCATTTGGAATAATAGGTTTATCTTCTCGAGGTTTACCCGTGAAATAGCTATCCATTGGCTCACCAAGGATTGTAGCTGTCCAGATTTTTTCGATATCTAACCTTGTTATGAAAAGCTCACTCAATTCAAGTGAAAACTCCTCCTCTCCTTTGTAAATAAAAAAGACAGAGCAAATTTCATCAGATCTACTAACAGGGTGAAATAAATTATGTCCTTTGTGGTTTTTATTTGTTATGAATACTCCATTATTTTCATTTATAATTCCGGAGCTAATAATCCACAATCCATTAATGTACCCTGAAAAATTAAATCCATAACGGGATTGATGGAAATACACACCTTCTTTATGTCCTCGTTTAGAGTTAAAAATAGAACCATAAAAGCTCAACTCGGCTGTGATATTGTACGAGAGGTTATATCGTTCAATATTATCAGCGGCATTTTCGTAAAAGCTAACAGACAAATCACCAGCTAAATTTTTAGGCTCAAAAGCTATTGAGATAGCACCTATTTTATTCCAGTGAATTAAGTCTTCACATTCGCAATTGAGCAATTTAGCAGCTCTTTCGAATGAGCAGTATTCTAAAGGCGCGATTCGGTTCTCTTTCCAGACGTTGCTATCCATCACCTCATCCTCTTGCGCATCTGATAAAAACTGAGGCAGGCATCAGGTGTTACTGCTTTTCGCCTGACCGGGCTAGCCCCAGTTTGTTCGGTTAATTGCCAACAACCCGTAATTTCTTCATGTCATATGGTGCAACATGTTGATCAGAGTTTGCTTCAAGATAGTCTGACCACCACTGCATCATTCGGCGGCGCTCCTGCATGTGCTGCGCCAGATGAACATAAGCCGCACGTACCTCATTACGTTCCTGATGGCTCATTTGCCGCTCTACGGCATCCCGTGACCACAATCCTGATTCGGTAAGAGCAGAGCAGGCCATTGCCCGGAAACCATGTAAGCAAACATCGGCCTGAGTATCATAACCCATAGTACGGAGCGCTTTATTAACCGTGTTCTCACTCATAGGCTTATAGGGGTTGCTATCGCCAGGAAAAATCAGTGTGTACTCATTGCTGATGCTTTTAATCGATTTCAATACGTCAATTGCCTGCGAAGACAATGGTACTGAATGCCCACTGCCCATTTTAGCCCCACGTTCAGAGAATTTTACACCTGCGATTTCTTCTCGCTGACCAGGGATTGTCCACATGGCAGTATCAAAATTTATCTCGTCCCAGCGAGCGTGGCGAAGTTCGCTGGAGCGAACAAACGTATGAAGAGATAGTAATACTGCGAGTTTGGTGAGAGATCTGCCTGTGTATGTTGCAGTTTTCGTCATCAATTCTGGCAGGCGATCCAGAGGAAGGGCGGGGCGGTGTTTAGTTTTAGGACTCGTCAAAGCACCTTTCAGGTCGTGAGCTGGGTTGTACTCGACTATTCCACGCTGAACCGCATAGCGGAATACGCTGCTCATCGTTGTCTTTACTCTTCCCGTAGTAGCACCAATGCCTTGTTCGTTCATGCTGATAAGCAAAGGTAGCAGATCCCGTGTTTTTAAGCTGTCGATGGGTTTACTACCAATGAGAGGAAATATGTGGTTTTCCATTTCCCTCAATATTTTATTACGGGTGATCTCTTTCCACTCAGGATGTCCCATCGTTCCGCCGTGCCACTCACGGGCTATAGCCTCGAAAGTCGGTGACGTTGGTTCAGTGCTTTCAGCTTTTTTTGCTTCACGTGGATCTTTGCCGTCGGCAAGAAGCTGTCTGGCTTCATCTCTGCGTTTACGTGCTGTTGTCAGTGGAACATCCGGATACACGCCCAATGCTAATGTCGCCTGTTTACCAGCAAAGCGATAATTCATGCGCCAGTATTTGCCACCCGTTTTTTTGACCAAGAGGTACAGACTGCCACCATCGGTTATTTTGTAATCGGTGTCTCGTGGCTTGGCATTCTCGATCTGTTTGGGTGAAAGCTCGTTTATAGCCATAAATGGCACCCCCTCAAGAGGTAATTGATGGTATCTGGATATCGAACTGATGAATACCATCACTTATACCATCAGAGTGCTGTAATGTCATGAAGGTAATTGAACGCTGTGTAAGTGTGGTTTCTGTTGAAAGGCTTGGTATTGCTGATGTTGTGAAGTGAACTGAAGTGGTGTGAAATGACTTAATGGTGTCCCCTGCAGGAATCGAACCTGCAACTAGCCCTTAGGAGGGGCTCGTTATATCCATTTAACTAAGGGGACGAAGCGGCACGAGTATAGCGTTTTTTACTCACAACGGTAAGCCTCAGGCCGCCCAACTGCTCAAACCGTCACCATTCAAGCCTGTTTTTTCTGGTTTTTCTGCTTTTGCTCATCCCGCCTGGCTTGCAACCTGGCTTCTTCTTTGCGTTTATTGCTCATATCATTGCGGATCTGCGCATGGCTCATCAGCGCGAAGATAAACGTCCCGCCACAGATATTCCCGGCGAGCGTTGGTAGCGCAAAGGGCCAGAAGAAATCACTCCAGTGCAGCGTACCATTAAAGACCAGATAGAGAATTTCCACCGAACCGACGACGATGTGCGTGGTATCGCCCAGCGCAATCAGCCAGGTCATCAGAATAATGACCACAATTTTTGCTGCCCCGGCGGCGGGAAACATCCATACCATTGTGGCAATTAACCAGCCAGAAATGATGGCGTTGGAAAACATCTCCGTTGGCGTGTTTTTCATCACATCCATGCCGATTTTGACAAAAGCATCGCGGGTTTCTTCATCAAAAATCGGCATATGCTCAAATGCCCATGCCGCAACTCCGGTGCCAATAATATTACCCAGCAGAACCACGCTCCACAGGCGCATCAGCAGGCCAAAATTGCCGAGCGTAGGGTTTTGCATTACCGGCAGGACGGCGGTGACGGTATTTTCGGTAAACAGTTGCTGGCGAGCCATAATGACAATTATAAAGCCGAAGGTATAACCGAGGTTCTCCAGCAAAAATCCTCCAGGCACACCTTCCAGTTGCACATGAAAAATTCCTTTAGCCAGTAGCGAGGCGCCCATCGAGAGTCCCGCAGCGATGGCTGACCACAGTAGCGCCATCGCGTCGCGCTCCATTTCTTTCTCCCCATCCTGGCGGATATGTTCATGGATCGCCATGGCGCGGGAGGGGAGTCTGTCCTCATCGACCTCAATCTTTTTACCCTCTAGCTTTTCGTCACTGTCGACCTGGAGTTCGTCGCTGTGCCGATCAATCTTTTCGTTCTCAATGTCATTCATAGCCGAATCCTGAATTAGCACGTATTGCTAAAGCGTAGCGGCTTTTGCCCGAAAATCAGCGGGAGAAAGTCTGAGATAGCAAAAATGGTAACGTTTGTTTTTATTGGGGTAGCTAGAATAGAGCCGCCGCGGAGTACGCATTACCAGGCTATGATCAAATCAGTAACACAGGGTATATAGACATCATTTGACGTGCTGTTACAATCGCTCACATCTAAACAGGCGGATACGTCATCGTTCCGTCATGGATGGCAATCAGCGATAGCCATAATACACAGGGAGACACTTATGAAGCTTCGCCTGTCGGCGCTTGCGCTGGGAACCACACTTTTGGTGGGGTGTGCGAGCTCTGGTACTGAACAGCAGGGGCGTTCGGACCCATTTGAAGGGTTCAACCGCACCATGTACAACTTCAACTTTAATGTTTTAGATCCATACGTTGTTCGACCGGTGGCAGTTGCCTGGCGTGATTATGTCCCGCAGCCGGCGCGTAACGGTTTGAGCAATTTTACCGGCAACCTTGAAGAGCCGGCCGTTATGGTCAACTATTTCCTGCAAGGCGACCCCTATCAGGGGATGGTGCACTTCACCCGTTTCTTCCTGAACACCCTGTTAGGTATGGGCGGATTTATCGACGTGGCGGGTATGGCTAATCCGAAGTTACAGCGTGTTGAACCACACCGTTTTGGTAGTACGTTAGGCCACTATGACGTTAGTTATGGACCGTATATGCAGCTTCCATTCTACGGCAGCTTCACGCTGCGTGATGATGGCGGCGACATGGTGGATACGCTGTATCCGGTACTGTCCTGGCTGACCTGGCCGTTGTCGATAGGTAAATGGACGGTTGAAGGGATTGAAACCCGCGCGCAACTGCTTGATTCCGACGGTCTGCTGCGTCAGTCTTCCGACCCCTACATCATGGTGCGAGAAGCTTACTTCCAGCGTCATGACTTTATTGCGAACGGTGGCAAACTCAAACCAGAAGAAAACCCGAACGCGAAAGATATTCAGGACGATTTAAAAGAGATCGATTCCGAGTAAGGAAGGATGAAAATAAAAAGGTGAGCTAAAAAGCTCACCTTTTTTATATCTGAAGAAAATCAGAATGCGTAGTTGAAGTTGGTACCGAACAGCCAGGCTTTACCTTCAGAATCGAAAGTATATGGGCCTTCTTTGACGGTCACTTTCTGGCCGTGCATATAAGAAACGCCTACGTCAATGGACGCGTCATCATTGAAGGCGTAAGTGGTACCCGCACTCAGCCACAGACGGTCCTGGTCTGGAATGGAGATGGAACGCTTGCTCGCAGGAACCGGGCTATCGTCATAGGCGATACCGGTACGGAAGGTCCAGCTTTTATCCATGTAATAAGTCGTACCCAGCGCGATGCGGTAAGAATCTTTGAACCCTTCTTCTTTATAGAACAGCGTCTGCCCGTTGGTGCCGGTTGCTTTCAGCTCCTGGAACTGACTCCAGCTGGTGTAAGCCATGCTGTAGTGAATAGCCCACTGTGGTGCAACGCGGTTGTAACCCGACAGTTCCCACATTTCCGGTAGGTTAAGCGTCAGAGAACCTGGGACGGTGGCGTTGGTGGTTCCCCAAGGGAACGCCGTGCCTGCGCCAGGTAACGCGTTGGCCTGGGTGCGGATGCCGCTCTTGTAATCGCCATCGAAGTCGATTTTGACTTCAGACCGATACGTTAAACCGTAGCGGTTATTTTTATCCAGCTCGTACAAAATACCGGCGTTCCAGCCGTAACCCCATTCGTCACCTTTCAGGCTGGCAATTTTCTGGCTGACTTTTGGCAATGCAGCAGTTTGTTCACCGGAATAACGCTCAATTTTTGCATCGGCATAGACGGCATTAAAACCAACGCCAAAGCTCCAGCTATCATTCAGACGGTAGGCACCGCTCAGGTTCAGGTTGACCGTTTTAAGATCGGTCTTCCCGCCGTATTCGCCGACGATGTAGTTATCGTTAAATTCGGTTGCCAGGCCATAGTTTGACGTGACAGAAGCCCCCCAACCAAACTGTTCGTTGATCGGCATCACGAAGTGAGCATTGGGAACCCACGCCGTAGGCGCGATGTTGTCCGCATCGGTGCTGCGACCGGTGTATGGCGATTTACCGGAAATATTCACGTCTGGATCGATATACACCGCACCCGCTGAAAAAGTAGGGCGGTCAAACATCATAATCAGCGCCGGGTTACGACTGGCGTTACCTGCATCATCTGCAATAGCGCCTTCACCCGAATATGCCCGGCCAAGGCCAGAGGAAGAAAATTCGTTTAACTGAAAGCCTGCAGACCAGGCCTGTGTGGAGATAATTGCCACTGCGACTGCGAGAGCAGACTTTGTAAACAGGGTTTTCTGGCTCATGACCATAACCTCATTGATTTATTTTTATACAAACAATGTTACATACCGTAACAGGAGCGCGAAGTGTAGGGTCTGAGGTACAACTTAGAAATCAGACCAGTGCCGAGAGTATAGGTCTGACCAGCTGAAATGTTGCAAGTATGTTTATAAATATTTTCAATTCTGATCTCGGAAACGCGATCCAGCTGGCAAAATTGCGGGTATGCACACTCACCTGTTTGGGTGATTTTTGTTTTAGATCATTTTTAAGTGTGATTTCGGTCACTTATCCCATTTCATACAATTAACGACTGGAGAGGCGAATAATGGGAGCGTAAAATATCCCCATCGTTTATCTGGCACCACAGGTGCGAATACAGAGGAAATCTACAATGAGTAAATGCAGTGCTGATGAAACCCCGGTTTGCTGCTGTATGGATGTTGGCACCATCATGGACAACTCCGATTGCACCGCGTCATACAGCCGTGTGTTCGCGAATCGTGCAGAGGCAGAAGAAACGCTGGCCGCTCTGACTGAGAAGGCGCGTGGCGTGGAATCTGAGCCTTGCCAAATCACCTCGACCTTTACTGAAGAGTCTGAAGGTGTGCGTCTGGATATCGACTTTGTTTTTGCCTGTGAAGCTGAAACGCTGATCTTCCAACTGGGTCTGCGTTAATCCCTTCTTTAAAAGCCCTTGTTACCCGGTAGCAAGGGCTTTTTCGTCACTGTCAGTGATTATTCACTGTGTCTTAGCTCCCACTTTCTTTTCTCCCTGCTTGGCTAAATGTAAAAAATTGGTTAAGACTGTGATCAGGTCAGACCACTTATTTTTATTTTTTACAGGGGAGTGTTATGAGTCAGGCTTTACCGCTGGTTACCCGCCAGGGCGATCGCATCGCCATCGTAAGCGGATTGCGTACGCCATTTGCCCGCCAGGCAACCGCGTTTCATGGCATTCCCGCCGTAGATTTGGGGAAAATGGTCGTTGGCGAGCTGCTGGCGCGCAGCGAAATTTCTGCTGATGTGATTGAGCAACTGGTCTTTGGCCAGGTGGTGCAAATGCCCGAAGCCCCAAATATTGCTCGTGAAATCGTGCTGGGAACCGGGATGAATGTGCACACCGATGCCTACAGCGTAAGCCGAGCCTGCGCCACCAGCTTCCAGGCGGTGGCGAATGTCGCGGAAAGCCTGATGGCGGGGACTATTCGCGCAGGAATTGCCGGCGGTGCGGACTCCTCGTCAGTTCTGCCTATTGGCGTTAGCAAAAAGCTGGCGCGGGTGCTGGTGGATGTCAATAAGGCCCGGACCACCGGTCAGCGTCTTAAGCTTTTCTCCCGACTGCGCTTACGTGACCTGATGCCTGTACCGCCAGCCGTCGCCGAGTATTCCACCGGTTTACGCATGGGGGATACGGCCGAGCAAATGGCCAAAACTTATGGGATTACGCGAGAGCAACAGGATGCCCTGGCGCACCGTTCTCATCAGCGCGCCGCTCAGGCGTGGTCTGAAGGAAAACTGGCAGATGAGGTGATGACCACCTACGCGCCACCTTTCAAAGATCCTTTTTCAGAAGATAACAATATTCGCGGCAACTCTACGCTGGCCGATTACGCCAAACTGCGTCCGGCTTTTGACCGAAAGCACGGCACCGTTACCGCGGCGAACAGTACCCCGCTAACGGACGGCGCAGCCGCCGTGATTATGATGACGGAATCGCGTGCGAAAGAGTTGGGGCTGGTGCCGCTGGGATACCTGCGTAGTTTTGCCTTTACCGCCATCGATGTCTGGCAGGACATGCTGTTGGGGCCGGCGTGGTCAACGCCGCTTGCCCTGGAGAGAGCGGGTCTGACCATGGCTGATTTAACCCTGATCGATATGCATGAAGCATTTGCCGCACAAACGCTGGCGAATCTTCAACTGCTGGGTAGCGAACGTTTTGCCCGCGAAGTGCTCGGCAGGGCGCATGCCACGGGCGAGGTCGATGACAGTAAATTTAACGTGCTGGGCGGATCGATTGCCTATGGACACCCCTTCGCCGCCACCGGTGCTCGCATGATCACCCAAACCCTCCATGAGTTACGACGTCGTGGCGGTGGTTTTGGTTTAGTGACAGCCTGTGCTGCAGGTGGGCTGGGTGCGGCAATGGTTCTGGAGGCGGAATAATGGAAATGGCATCGGCTTTTACGCTAAACGTACGTCTGGATAACGTCGCTGTTGTCACCATTGATGTGCCCGGAGAGAAAATGAATACCCTGAAGGCGGAATTTGCCTCTCAGGTTCGGGTCATTCTGAAACAAATTCGCGATAACAAAGCATTACGCGGCGTGGTGTTCATTTCGGCGAAACCCGATAACTTCATTGCCGGGGCGGATATCAACATGATTGGTCGCTGTCGCAGCGCGCAGGAAGCTGAAACGCTGGCACGCCAGGGGCAGCAGATTATGGCGGAAATTAATGCCTTGCCGATCCCCGTTATCGCCGCAATTCATGGCGCCTGTCTCGGCGGTGGCCTGGAGATGGCGCTGGCGTGCCACAATCGTATTTGTACCGATGATGCTAAAACCGTACTGGGTTTACCGGAAGTGCAGCTTGGTCTGCTGCCCGGCTCTGGCGGTACCCAGCGGTTGCCCCGTCTGATTGGCGTCAGTACCGCGCTGGATATGATCCTCACCGGAAAACAACTACGCGCAAAACAGGCGCTGAAAGTGGGTTTAGTGGATGAAGTTGTACCGCATACCATTTTGCTGGAAGCGGCCGTAGAACTGGCCAAAAAGGATAGTCCCGCACACCGTACTCTGCCGGTGCGAGAGCGTGTGCTAGCGGGGCCGCTGGGGCGGGCGCTGTTATTCCGCATGGCCAGTAAAAAGACGGCGCAAAAAACGCAGGGCAACTACCCTGCAACAGAACGTATCCTTGAGGTCATCGAAACCGGCCTGGCGCAAGGCAGCAGCAGCGGTTACGACGCCGAAGCCCGCGCGTTTGGCGAACTGGCGATGACATCTCAGTCTCAGGCGCTGCGGCACATCTTTTTTGCCAACACCGATGTGAAAAAGGATCCCGGAAGTGATGTGAAGCCCGGCCCGCTAAACAGTGTAGGCATTTTGGGCGGCGGTCTGATGGGGGGCGGTATTGCCTATGTGACGGCCTGTAAAGGCGGCTTGCCAGTGCGTATCAAAGATATAAATGCCAAGGGAATCAACCACGCGCTGAAGTACAGCTGGGATCAGCTTGAAACGAAGGTTCGCCGCCGTCATATCAAAGCCAGCGAGCGTGATAAACAGCTGGCGCTGATTTCGGGATCAACCGATTACCGTGGCTTCGCTCATCGCGATCTGGTTATTGAAGCCGTATTTGAAGATCTGGTGTTAAAACAACAGATGGTGGCAGAAGTTGAGCAAAATTGCGCATCTCATACCATTTTTGCCTCTAACACCTCATCTTTGCCGATTGGCGATATTGCGGCGAACGCTGCCAGGCCTCAACAAGTAATTGGTTTGCACTTCTTTAGCCCGGTGGAAAAAATGCCGCTGGTCGAGGTTATCCCGCATGCCACGACCTCTGAGCAGACAATTGCCACAACCGTTAAACTGGCGAAAAAGCAGGGCAAAACTCCGATAGTGGTCAGAGATAAGGCCGGATTTTATGTTAACCGCATTTTAGCGCCATACATTAACGAAGCTATTCGTATGCTGACCGAAGGCGAGCGGGTTGAAGCCATTGACGCCGCGCTGGTTAAGTTTGGTTTTCCGGTCGGGCCAATCCAACTTTTGGATGAGGTCGGAATTGATACGGGCACTAAAATTATACCAGTGCTTGAGGCTGCATATGGAGAACGTTTTAGCGTGCCTGCAAATGTTGTTGCTTCAATTTTGAATGACGATCGCAAAGGTAGAAAAAATGGTCGGGGTTTCTATCTTTATGGAGCGAAAGGGCGTAAAAGCAAAAAACAGGTCGACCCTGCAATTTATACGCTTATTGGCGTCCAGGGGCTGGGCCGACTCACCGCCGCGCAGATCGCTGAGCGGTGCGTCATGTTAATGCTCAATGAAGCAGCACGCTGTTTCGATGAGAAGATTATCCGCAGCGCGCGTGATGGCGATATCGGCGCTGTATTTGGTATTGGTTTTCCGCCCTTCCTCGGCGGCCCGTTCCGGTATATGGATTCGCTCGGCGCGGGTGAAGTGGTTGCTGCTCTGCAACGACTGACCACGCAATACGGCTCGCGGTTTACGCCGTGTGAGCAGTTATTGCAGATGGCGGAACGCGGTGAAAGATTCTGGAGTAATGGGGAAACTGACCTGAATTCATGAGGTCAAAGGTAGGATGAATCCGCACTGAATGTATGGGTCGCGCTCAAAATGTAAACAGAGATTGACTATACTTACGCCGTTGAGGTAAAAAACAGCGTTTCATTCGGTGAATGGATAAGGCACAATGCCGGCCACCACATCGTTACCACGGTCAATAGGGGCTGTGGATAAAGGTGTCGGTGATTCTGGTTAACAAAAGCGGTGCAATATGCAAGTTTTTATCATGCGTCACGGCGACGCAGCCCTCGATGCCGCCAGTGATTCGGTTCGTCCCTTAACCTCCTGTGGTTGTGACGAATCTCGCCTGATGGCGAACTGGCTGAAAGGTCAAAAAGTGGATATCGAACGTGTTCTGGTGAGCCCGTTCCTACGAGCCGAACAAACGCTGGATGTGGTGGGGGAGTGTATGAACCTGCCAACCGGTGTGGATGTTTTGCCGGAGTTGACTCCCTGCGGCGATGTCGGTCTGGTCAGCGCCTATTTACAGGCTCTGGCCAATGAAGGTATCGCCACGGCGCTGGTCATCTCTCACTTACCTTTAGTGGGGTATCTGGTGTCTGAACTTTGCCCAGGCGAAACACCGCCGATGTTTACCACATCAGCGATTGCCAGCGTAACGCTTGATGAGAGCGGGAAGGGTACTTTTAACTGGCAGATGAGCCCGTGTAACCTAAAAATGGCAAAAGCGATTTAAAAAGCCTGGAATCGGATAAGGCACAGCCGTCATCCGGAAAATCAAAGGGCCGCAAATGCGGCTCTTTCTGTTTTTCTGCATCAGGGAAGTTCGGGCGGTTGCCACTCTTCCACTTCAATCAGCAGCAGCAGCGCGGCGTCGCCACCGTACTCTTTTGGCGCTTGATGAAAGGCCATCACGTGCGGATGCTGCGCCAGCCAGAGCGGCGTTTGCTGCTTAAGAATATGTTTTCCGTGACCATGCATTACGCAAGCGCAAAACACATGCTCACGACGACAGGCGGCAATCAGCGCGCCTAACTCCTGTTTGGCCTGCTGCTGGGTCAGCCCGTGCAGATCGAGAAACAGCTCCGGGGAGTAATCGCCACGGCGCATTTTCTTCAGTTCGAAATGGCTGACGTCGGCACGCAGATATCTTACCGGGCCGTCCGTATTCAGCAGCGGCTGAAACTCGTCCGAGAAATAGTGACTGGCATCAGCTTGTTCCTGCAGCAGCCTTTTAACCGGAACCTCGGTAATTTTTTTACGTAGCGGTCGGTGAACAATGGTGTCCTGTTTAATTTTACGCGTGCCGGTCATCAGCTGGCGAAACAGCGTCTGATCCTCCTCGCTGAGCGATGTTTTCTTTTTCATTCGAGAGTCTCATCTTTTATTTTTCGTTAGTTTAACCCGACTCGGCGGGCATCCGATCGCTTAAAACGCAATTTTCGCGCTCAGGCCCTGTGTGAATGCTGATTTATCGCCGTCTTCGTGGCAAACTAGCCGCCGAAATTAATACGAGCATGCCCTGGAGGAATACGTGGATAAAATTTTCGTCGATGAAGCAGTGAGTGAACTGCATACCATTCAGGACATGTTGCGTTGGGCGGTCAGCCGTTTTAGCGCGGCGAACATCTGGTATGGCCATGGCACGGATAACCCATGGGACGAGGCCGTACAACTGGTGCTGCCGTCACTTTATCTGCCGCTGGATATTCCAGAAGATATGCGTACCGCGCGTCTGACTTCCAGCGAGCGCCATCGCATTGTTGAACGCGTGATTCGCCGCGTCAACGAGCGCATTCCGGTCGCTTATTTGACCAACAAAGCCTGGTTCTGCGGGCATGAGTTTTATGTTGATGAGCGCGTGCTGGTACCACGTTCGCCGATTGGCGAGCTTATTAATAACCGCTTTGCGGGCCTTATTAATGAGCAGCCGCAGCATATCCTGGATATGTGTACCGGCAGCGGCTGTATTGCCATTGCCTGCGCCTATGCTTTCCCGGAGGCCGAAGTGGATGCGGTGGATATTTCCACCGACGCGCTGGCGGTGACCGAACACAATATTGAAGAGCAC
Source organism: Citrobacter sp. Cb080 (assembly GCF_030334745.1). Lineage (NCBI taxonomy): Bacteria > Pseudomonadati > Pseudomonadota > Gammaproteobacteria > Enterobacterales > Enterobacteriaceae > Citrobacter > Citrobacter sp. Cb080. Next base: position 69,595 of record NZ_JAOWDG010000030.1, read on the forward strand.
GGCCTGATCCATCATGTTACGCCGATCCGTTCCGATCTGTTCCGCGATCTGCTGAAAGTCCAGTATGACCTGATTGTGACCAATCCGCCGTATGTCGATGCGGAAGATATGTCCGATCTGCCAAACGAATATCGTCATGAACCTGAGCTGGGTCTGGCGTCCGGCAGCGATGGACTAAAACTTACCCGTCGCATTCTGGGTAACGCTCCGGACTACCTGTCAGATAACGGTATTCTGATTTGTGAAGTCGGAAACAGCATGGTACATCTGATAGAGCAATACCCGGATGTACCGTTCACCTGGCTGGAGTTCGACAACGGCGGTGAAGGTGTATTCATGCTGACCAAAGAGCAGTTAGTTGCTGCTCGCGAGCACTTCAGCATTTATAAAGACTAAATACACGCGCACATACACAACACTCATAACGGAGCCGTGATGGCAGGAAACACAATTGGGCAACTCTTTCGCGTAACCACTTTCGGTGAATCACACGGGCTGGCGCTCGGTTGTATTGTCGATGGTGTTCCGCCGGGCATTTCTCTGACAGAAGCTGACCTACAGCACGATCTCGACAGACGCCGTCCGGGCACATCGCGCTACACTACGCAGCGTCGTGAGCCGGATCAGGTGAAAATCCTCTCCGGCGTGTTCGAGGGCGTTACCACCGGCACCAGCATTGGCCTGTTGATCGAAAATACCGATCAGCGTTCACAGGATTACGGTGCGATTAAGGACGTTTTTCGTCCAGGACACGCCGACTATACCTATGAGCAGAAGTATGGCCTGCGTGACTACCGTGGCGGCGGACGCTCATCCGCACGTGAAACGGCGATGCGCGTTGCGGCCGGAGCGATTGCCAAAAAATATCTGGCGGAAAAGTTCGGCGTTGAAATTCGCGGCTGTCTGACGCAGATGGGTGATATTCCGCTGGAGATCAAAGACTGGTCCCAGGTGGAACTTAACCCGTTCTTTTGTCCAGATCCGGATAAACTCGAGGCGCTGGACGAACTGATGCGTGGGCTGAAGAAAGAGGGCGACTCCATCGGGGCGAAGGTGACCGTAGTTGCAAGCGGCGTACCAGCGGGTCTCGGCGAACCTGTATTTGACCGCCTGGATGCTGATATCGCTCACGCGCTGATGAGCATTAACGCCGTTAAAGGCGTTGAGATTGGCGACGGTTTTGACGTTGTTGCACTGCGCGGCAGCCAGAACCGTGATGAAATCACCAAAGAAGGTTTCCAGAGTAATCATGCGGGCGGCATTCTTGGTGGGATCAGCAGTGGGCAACAAATCATTGCTCATATGGCGCTGAAACCGACCTCCAGTATTACCGTTCCAGGGCGCACTATTAATCGCTTTGGTGAAGAAGTCGAAATGATCACCAAAGGTCGTCACGATCCGTGTGTTGGGATCCGCGCCGTGCCAATCGCCGAAGCGATGCTGGCGATCGTGTTGATGGATCACCTGCTGCGTCAGCGGGCGCAAAATGCGGACGTGAAGACCGATATTCCACGCTGGTAAGAGATGAAAAAAACGGCACTTGCGGCGCTGGCTCTGTTTGCCAGCACCGCCTGTCTGGCGGCGACGCCCTGGCAGAAAATTACCCATCCGGTTGCAGGCAGCGCGCAGTCTATCGGCGCGTTCTCCAATGGCTGTATTGTTGGCGCAGATACGCTGCCTGTACAGTCAGAACACTATCAGGTGATGCGCACCGATCAGCGCCGTTACTTTGGCCATCCGGATCTGGTGATGTTTATCCAGCGTCTGAGTAATCAGGCCAACAATCTGGGGCTGGGTACGGTGTTAATCGGCGATATGGGCATGCCGGCCGGTGGGCGATTCAATGGCGGTCACGCCAGCCACCAGACGGGACTGGATGTAGATATTTTCCTGCAACTGCCGAAAACCCGCTGGACCCAGTCGCAACTGCTGCGGCCGCAGGCGTTAGATCTGGTCTCACAGGATGGCAAACGTGTCGTGCCGTCACTCTGGAAGCCGGAGATTTTCAGCCTGATCAGGCTGGCGGCAAAAGATAATGAAGTCACGCGTATTTTCGTGAATCCGGCGATTAAGCAGCAACTTTGTCTGGATGCAGGGACCGACAGGGACTGGTTGCGTAAAGTGCGGCCATGGTTCCAGCATCGTGCGCATATGCACGTACGGTTGCGTTGTCCTGCCGACAGTCTTGAGTGCGAAGATCAACCGTTACCACCACCGGGTGACGGCTGCGGCGCGGAGCTGCAAAGCTGGTTCGAACCTCCGAAACCTGGAACCACCAAGCCTGAGAAGAAGACACCGCCGCCGTTGCCGCCTTCCTGCCAGGCGCTACTGGACGAGCATGTACTCTAATGGATCATTTTGCCTCTCTGTTTATGGTGTCGCCACTGCTGTTAGGTGTGCTTTTTTTCGTGGCGATGCTGGCAGGTTTTATTGATTCTCTGGCCGGAGGCGGTGGTTTACTCACTATTCCGGCATTGATGGCGGCCGGGATGCCACCCGCGCAAGCGCTGGCCACCAATAAGCTACAGGCCTGTGGAGGATCTATCTCTTCCTCCCTCTATTTTATTCGCCGGGGCGTGGTTAATCTGGCGGATCAGAAGCTCAATATCTTCATGACTTTTATCGGCTCAATGAGCGGCGCGCTGTTGGTTCAGCACGTGCAGTCAGATATTCTGCGCCAGATCCTGCCGGTTCTGGTTATCTGTATTGGCCTTTACTTTCTGTTGATGCCGAAACTGGGGGAAGAGGACCGACAGCGTCGGTTGCATGGGTTGCCTTTCGCGCTGGTGGCCGGGGGCTGCGTCGGCTTTTACGATGGCTTTTTTGGTCCGGCTGCGGGGTCGTTCTACGCGCTGGCTTTTGTCATGCTGTGCGGCTACAACCTGGCGAAATCGACGGCCCACGCCAAAGTATTAAATGCCACATCGAATATCGGCGGGCTGTTGCTGTTTGCCCTCGGCGGCAAAGTGATTTGGGCGACCGGATTTGTGATGCTCATTGGCCAGTTTATTGGCGCACGGATGGGCTCACGGCTGGTGCTCAGTAAAGGACAAAAACTCATTCGGCCAATGATCGTCATTGTCTCCGCCGTGATGAGTGCCAAGCTACTTTATGATAATCATGGACAGGAGATTCTCCACTGGCTGGGGATGAACTAATGAATAATACCCATCACTACGAACAGTTAATTGAGATTTTTAACGGCTGCTTTGCCGATGAATTTAATACCCGTCTGATTAAAGGCGATGACGAACCGATCTATCTTCCTGCGGATGCGGAATTACCGTATCACCGTATCGTTTTTGCGCATGGCTATTACGCCAGCGCGTTACACGAAATTTCACACTGGTGCATCGCCGGTAAGGCGCGGCGTGAACTGGTCGACTTCGGTTACTGGTATTGTCCGGACGGACGCGACGCGAAGACGCAATGCCAGTTTGAAGACGTGGAAGTGAAGCCGCAGGCGTTTGACTGGCTGTTTTGCATGGCGGCGGGCTACCCATTTAACGTCAGTTGCGACAACCTTGAAGGGGACTTTGAACCGGATCGCGTGGTATTCCAGCGCCGTGTCCATGCTCAGGTGATGGAGTACCTGGACAAGGGGATCCCTGAACGTCCGGCGCGCTTCATTAACGCGTTACAGAATTATTATCACACGCCTGAACTTAAGGCGGAACAATTCCCGTGGCCCGAAGCGCTCAACTGAAGTCGCTGCCACGTTTACAATGAGGAAAGAAGATGATCGCGGAGTTTGAATCACGCATTCTGGCATTAATCGACGATATGGTAGAGCACGCCAGCGATGATGAGTTGTTTGCCAGTGGCTATTTGCGTGGACACCTGACGCTGGCCGTGGCCGAACTGGACGCTGGCGAGGACCATTCCGCTGAGGCATTGTACGCCAATGTGACCAGCAGCCTGGAAAAAGCCATCAGCGCAGGCGAACTATCGCCGCGTGACCAGGCGTTAGTGAAAGAAATGTGGGACACTCTGTTCCAGAAGGCTACTGCACAATAATTGCGGTAAATTGTGCCGGATGGCGACGCTCTGGTGTCTTATCCGGCCTACCTTGTTGGGGTGTTTGTAGGCCTGATCAGCGTAGCGTCATCAGGCCATCCTTTTATTTCACCGCTTTACCCTTCAATAACTTCCTGACCCACAGACGATTTGGATTTAGCGCCGCCAGCGTGCTGGCATCCATGGGAATCGGTTCATTGCTCATTTGCGACGCCAGAATTTCTGCACACAGTGGGGCAGTACACAGCCCGCGCGATCCCAGCGCGCCCAGCATAAATAAATCGGAATAAACCGGCGCGCTTACGGCGTGCTCTTTGTCTGCAGCAAGTGTGGTGTACTGGCTGAGCGTGGCGTCATAGTCCGCGACGTTGCCGACCATTGGCATGTGATCGCGCGTGGCGCAGCGCACCCCACAGCGGGCGGCATTGTCACTAACGTCTACCTCTTTTGCCCACACAGCGTTCGGGAAGCAGTCGATTAAGCGTTGACGGTTTTGTTGCTGATCGTCCTCGCGATACGCTGTCTCTTCACTCCCTCGATGATAGCTGGCGCCAATGCAGTGCTGCTGATTTTGCGGGTTGTGCGGCGTGAGGTAGCCGTCATAGCACAGCACCTGACGTAACGCTGAAAGTGCAGGTGTGGTGGGAATATGACTCACCTGACCGCCCACGGAGTACACCGGTAGCGGCTGCGTTTGCTCAAAGCGGCTAATGAGATGGCCGTTAGCCAGAACGACTGCTGCGTGAGAGGCGGTTTCTCCACTGGAAAACTGCAATTGCCAGCTTGCTGTCTGGCGAGTCAGTGAGGTCAGCGTATGGTGGTAGCGGGTGTGTAATCCCAGGGTTGTTGCATAGTCCAGTACCGCGGCGGTTAACTGCGCCGGATACAGCCATCCTCCGGCCGGATACTGAATCCCGCCGCATCCGGTTTCCACACCTGTTGTTTGTAAAACCTGCTGTGCGTCAACCCCGACGGCGAGCGCAGCGGGCAGTTCAAGGGACAGCATCTGGGTGATTTTTTGCTGGCTTTTCTCATCCCACGCGAGTTGCGTCACGCCGCACCAGTCATGTGCGAACTCAACGGGGAGGGCGTCATACAGTCGACGGGCGAAGGTAAACGCAGTGGGGAAAAAGAGATTAATGGCCGCGTCATGTTTGCTAAGTAGGGGGTAGAGCGCCCCCTGGCGATTACCGGATGCGCCTCCGGCAGGTTTATCGTCGGCGCAATACAGCGTGACCTGCCAGCCGCGGCGCAATAACGCCAGTGACAGCAATGCGCTGGCAATTCCTCCACCAATAATGGCGGCTTCGCGCTTATCTGTTCCCGTACGCGCAAACCATGGCGCCGAGGACGTGAGCGCCTGAGTCTGTTCCATCACGCCACAGAGCATTTCGCGTTTGCGCCCAAAGCCTTTGCATTTTTGCATTGTAAATCCGGCTTCCTGCAACCCCCGACGTACAAAGCCTGCCGATGTAAAGGTTGCCAGCGTCCCGCCGGGACGAGCCAGTCGGGCCATCGCGTTAAACAGCGTTGGCGTCCACATATCCGGGTTTTTTGCCGGTGCGAAACCGTCCAGGAACCAGGCGTCCACCTTTTGATTCAGAGAGTCATCCAGCGTACTGGTCAGTTCGTTAATATCGCCAAACCACAGATCCAGCGTGACGCGCCCATCATCAAGCAGCAGGCGATGACATCCCGCCAGCGGCAGCGGCCATTGTTCTTGCAGTGCCGTGGACCACGGGGCAAGTTCTGGCCAGTGCTGGTGGGCTAAGGTGAGATCTTCTCGCGTTAGCGGATATTTTTCAAAGCTGATGAAATGTAATCTTTCCAGGGTAGCTTCTGGATGGGTATCGCGAAAATCGGCAAATGCCTGCCAGAGCGTGAGGAAGTTAAGTCCGGTGCCAAACCCGCTTTCTGCCACCACGAAGAGAGGACGTGAATGCGCAGGGAATCGTTGTGCGAGATTGTTACCGCCGAGAAAGACGTAACGTGTCTCTTCCAGCCCGTTATCATTAGAAAAATAGACATCGTCAAAATCTCGGGAAACAGGTGTACCCTCAGCGTTGAATTCAAGGTTGGCAGGTTGTATAGCGTATTGTTTCACGTAAGTTACTCGTCTGACAGGCTGTGCCCCGATCTTAGCGATGAGTGCCTGGCTGCGCAAATTTCCACATAAAATGGCTGATCGGACTTGTTCGGCGTACAAGTGTACGCTATTGTGCCACTCGAAACTTTAAAATAGTGCGACTTACAGAGGTATTGAATGAAACGTGCAGTGATTACTGGCTTGGGCATCGTTTCCAGCATCGGTAATAACCAGCAGGAAGTCCTGGCATCTCTGCGTGAAGGACGTTCAGGGATCACTTTCTCTCAGGAGCTGAAGGACTCCGGCATGCGTAGCCACGTTTGGGGCAACGTAAAACTGGATACCACTGGCCTCATTGACCGCAAAGTAGTGCGCTTCATGAGCGACGCATCCATCTATGCATTCCTATCAATGGAGCAGGCAGTGGCTGATGCCGGCCTTGCTGCAGAAGATTACCAGAACAACCCGCGCGTTGGCCTGATTGCAGGTTCCGGCGGCGGCTCCCCACGTTTTCAGGTGTTCGGCGCTGACGCAATGCGTAGCCCACGTGGTCTGAAAGCGGTTGGCCCGTATGTGGTCACCAAAGCGATGGCGTCCGGCGTTTCTGCCTGCCTCGCAACGCCGTTCAAAATCCACGGCGTAAACTACTCCATCAGCTCTGCCTGTGCGACATCTGCGCACTGCATCGGCAACGCGGTAGAACAAATTCAGTTGGGCAAACAGGATATCGTTTTTGCTGGCGGCGGCGAAGAGCTGTGCTGGGAAATGGCGTGTGAATTCGATGCAATGGGCGCGCTGTCTACCAAATACAACGACGATCCGTCAAAAGCTTCCCGTACCTATGACGCAAACCGCGACGGTTTCGTTATTGCTGGCGGCGGCGGTATGGTCGTGGTTGAAGAACTGGAGCACGCTCTGGCACGTGGCGCACACATCTATGCGGAAATCGTCGGTTACGGCGCAACGTCCGATGGCGCAGACATGGTTGCTCCGTCTGGCGAAGGCGCAGTACGTTGCATGCAGATGGCGATGCACGGTGTAGACACGCCGATCGACTACCTGAACTCTCACGGTACCTCGACTCCGGTAGGCGACGTGAAAGAACTGGGCGCAATCCGCGAAGTGTTTGGCAATAACAGCCCGGCAATCTCCGCAACCAAAGCGATGACCGGTCACTCACTGGGCGCGGCTGGCGTGCAGGAAGCTATCTACTCTCTGCTGATGCTGGAACATGGCTTTATCGCGCCAAGCATCAACATTGAAGAGCTGGATGAGCAGGCAGCAGGTCTGAACATCGTGACCAAACCGACCGAGCAGGCGCTGACCACCGTGATGTCCAACAGCTTCGGCTTTGGCGGCACCAACGCTACGCTGGTTATGCGTAAGCTGAAGGCGTAAGTCTCAGCTTGAATACGAAAAAAGGGAGCCAACAGGCTCCCTTTTTACCGTGTTTACTTCGGCATTTTTTCGTATTCCGGCGCGATCTCAGCGGACCATGCTCTGGCTCGCGTAATCTCTCCGGCATTGTAAATGGGCTGCTCGTAATGACGACCCGCGTCCCGGACACGATAAATTTTCCACCGTCCTTCCTCCCAACGGGTATAAACCTCCAGTCGAATAGGGGCTGACTCAGTGCCTAACTGCAGGTTCAGTTTTTCACCGCCGAGGAATGGCTGCGCCTGTCCAACCCGCAACAGCGGGATCCATGCCGGTGCGTAATCCTGCACATACATAAAGTAGTCCGCTTGCACGATCTCCTGCTCATAAAGCGTATCAATTAGCGCCAGACGCCCGATAACCTCTTTGGCGACATAGCGTTGCAGTAATGCTGATGTTTCGCGGGGCGCATCCGGATCCTGAGTGTAGTTCTTCATCCACGAAAGATAGAACTGTTTCACATCCTGCGTGCTGTCACGGTGAGAAGGGGTACAGCCACAAATCAGCAGGATGAGAACAATCAGTGGAAAGGTTTTCATTACTTCTTCCTGTAAATGGTGTATGACGGCTTTGCGGTCCGATAACCTGGACCGGCCCACATGTCTCGCTGTTTGAAGTCGGAATACCAGTCATGACCGTCATATATCGCCATGTGACCGCTCGGGTTTCCATTAGCATAAGGTTGAATGATGATGACATCCCCTTCGCGCGGCTCTTCAAGCGCGCCAATGGCGCTGAAACCGGCGTTTTTCAGCATCGGACCATAATCTTTGGCATGGTAAGTGCGCCCAAGAGTAACGCCGCCTGCCTGAACAGCTTTGCGGGTATATTCCGCACAGCGCCCTTGTGAATGTGAACTCGCGTGCGATTTGGCGTAATTGACCGCCACCTTTTTATCCCAACTCATAACGACTCCTGTTAATAACATACGTAATAGCAATTACGTGATGCTTTAACAGTATTTACGCAATTGGAAATGGCAAATAGTGCTATTAATATTCTCAATATATTAAGCTGGGATATTTATTAATTTATATGCTCGATAAATTACGAGTGAACTATTTAATATTCAGTATTACTTGTTTTATCCTCTGGCTGCTGGTGTGGATAGCGTGACGGCCAAATCACGTCTGGCGAGGTTTCGAGCGCCTGCGCAATGATCTGTTCCGCTCTGGGCCAGCTTCGGGTAAATACATTGCGCAGTGAATCGGGTGATAATCCAGCCGCACGAGAAAGATCTCTGAGCGTGATTCCTTTTTTTTCCAGTGCACTTTTAATATCTGCACGATGCCAGTCTTGGCTTTTGTGTTCCATTCTGTAATCCTAAGGAAATGTGTTATCGGCGCCGATATTTTTCAGGGTATAAACCAGAGAAACAAAAGAATGTAACTTTCTTTTTGGTCACTGGAATATTGCCAGAATAAAACTGAAATTTCGCGCAAAAGAAAAAATATTTTTTATTCCACAGGCAGAAAGGAAAGAAACTAATGGCAAAAGAGTGGTTCACGGTAAAGGAATGTCTTGAATTGCCGGGGTTTCCAGGAAGCGCGCCTGCGGTTCGTTCCCGTTTAAACATGTACAGTGAAGGCAAAGAGGGCGTGAAGCGCAAACGTGTTAAATCAAAGGCTGAGGAGTTCCATATCTCCATTTTCCCTTTGTATGTCCGTCCTTACCTGAAAGAAACTGAAAAGGTGCTGGCCTTAGAGAGCCGTTCCGTACAGGAAGCGGAACCGAAAGAGATCTGGGATATGATGTTCAGACTGCTGACGCTAGGGCAGCGCAAGCAGGTGACCGGACTGTTTGGCACAAAAGGAATTGATGCGGTATTTCCTTTTTTATTCGACGAAAAGTCGTCTTTACCGTGAACCGACCTGGTGAGATTTCAGGGTTGACAAATTTAGTGGCTCACAGGCAGACTTCGCACTCAACATTATCTATCTGATAATGCGTAAGCGTTTAACGTTATCCAACGCACCTTAATCCTGAAAGTCAGGTAGAGGGGGCGTGGACATTCCTCGCCTTACTCTGCATTTTGGAGTAACGCATGACAGCTGTAACCCAACAAGAAAAAACACCTTCGGCGAACTTTTCGCTGTTTCGTATCGCTTTTGCAGTTTTCCTGACCTATATGACGGTCGGCCTACCTTTGCCCGTTATTCCTCTGTTTGTGCATCAGGAGCTGGGCTATGGCAACACCATGGTTGGTATCGCCGTAGGCGTACAGTTTCTGGCAACGGTATTAACGCGCGGCTACGCCGGGCGCTTAGCCGATCAATATGGCGCCAAACGTTCGGCGCTACAGGGGATGTTTGCCTGTGGGTTGGCGGGTGCGGCGTGGTTGTTAGCCGCGCTATTGCCTGTCTCTGTCCCTGTAAAATTTGCATTGTTAATCGTCGGGCGTTTGATCCTCGGTTTTGGCGAAAGCCAACTGCTCACCGGAACGCTGACCTGGGGGCTTGGGCTGGTCGGTCCAACACGCTCGGGTAAGGTGATGTCGTGGAACGGGATGGCTATTTACGGTGCGCTGGCCGCCGGTGCGCCGCTGGGCTTGCTAATCCATAGCCACTTTGGCTTCGCGGCGCTGGCGGGAACGACAATGGTATTACCGCTGCTGGCATGGGCATTCAACGGCACCGTTCGCAAAGTGCCTGCTCATGCAGGAGAACGCCCTTCTTTATGGAGCGTGGTAGGGCTTATCTGGAAACCGGGCCTGGGCCTGGCGCTGCAGGGCGTTGGTTTTGCGGTGATCGGTACGTTTATTTCACTCTATTTTGTCAGCAACGGCTGGACGATGGCGGGGTTCACCCTGACCGCGTTTGGTGGGGCGTTTGTGCTGATGCGCATTCTGTTTGGCTGGATGCCGGATCGGTTCGGAGGCGTGAAGGTAGCCGTTGTCTCCTTACTGGTTGAAACCGCGGGGCTGATTCTGCTGTGGCAGGCCCCATCAGCATGGATTGCGCTGCTCGGGGCGGCATTAACCGGGGCAGGATGTTCGCTTATCTTCCCGGCATTGGGCGTAGAGGTTGTGAAGCGAGTGCCCGCGCAGGTTCGCGGTACGGCGCTGGGCGGTTACGCCGCGTTTCAGGATATCTCCTACGGCATAAGCGGCCCGGTCGCCGGGGTGCTGGCCACCGCGTACGGTTATCCCTCGGTATTCCTTGCCGGAGCGATATCCGCCGTGGTGGGGATTGTCGTGACGCTGCTTACGCTGAGCAAAGGTTAAGCGACCAGCCAGAAAATGGCTAATGCGATCATTAACGCGACAAACAGCAATCCCGGTCGTGCCGACAGAGATTTAACCGTTTCAATCATCGGCGCGAACGGGCTGTAAATAGGCTGAAGATGGCGCGGATCGTTTAGCTCGCGTTCCCGTTCTACGCGGCGCAGGAAGATTTGATTCAGCAAGTCCTGCACCTGCACCGTGGTCAGAATCGTTTGTGGTTGGATCTGATACGTCTGCTGCGCGTACTCTTTTATTGCCGTCAGCTCATTCGGCTCTAATGGCAGCTTCAGGGCCGCCTGGAGCGTTTGTAGCGTCGGGGCGCTTTGCAGGCTGAGCGTCTGGCGCGCCTGCAGCCAGGTGACCAGATGAGTAAACTGTTTGGCGGGGATCAGCTCACCGCTTTTTACGCCAGACAGCTCTAACATTGACTGCCAGATCATCTTACCTGACTCTCCCGTGGCCGCCGCCAGTTTGGTAACCAACTGGTTCAGCGTATTGTGCTCTGCGGGTAATAACGGACGATCGGTGGCCGGGCGCTGTTGCGGTTGCGGTATAGAAAGCTGCCCTTGTTGCAGCAGCGTGAGCACGTTCTTCAACTGCTCAGGCGTGAGCTGGCTGAGCGCCGTTTGCCCATACTGCTGACGGATAAAATCACTTACCGCCTGGCGGTTATTTCCCTGACTCAGTAATTCAGTGAGCTGTGAGAGAACCTGACGATTAGCATGATTTTGCTGAGCAACACCCAGCCGCTGATTCAGGTTTTGCTCCGCGGCAGGAAAGTGACGTGATTGCAGCGGCGTATCACTTTTGACGCCCAGATCGTGCTTCATTCCGGCCCACACCTCGGCGCTTTGCTGTTGGGTGAGTGAAATCAGACGGGTAATCAGTCGTTCCAGCACAGTACGTTGTTGTGTGGATAACGGTTGTTCACCCGCAGCAGAAGGGGCATTTTGGCCTTCGCCGGGAGGGCGTGCGGGTGTACCTGAAATGGGCTGCATCATCTCTGTTCCTTAAATCTGTGCTGACCAGGTCTCGCAGTATGCCTGGCGGCGAGATTATGGCACACTTGCCCGGTTAACTCTCGTTCTCAAACAGGTGCGAAAGACGTGAAAATCCTCGTTGATGAAAATATGCCCTATGCCCGCGAACTGTTCAGTCGTTTGGGGGAGGTCAAAGCGGTTCCCGGTCGCCCGATTCCCGTTGCCGAACTGGATGATGCGGATGCCTTAATGGTGCGCTCGGTGACGAAAGTAAATGAATCACTGCTTAGCGGAAAACCGGTTCAATTTGTCGGCACGGCAACCGCAGGCACGGACCATGTGGATGAAGCCTGGCTTGCGCAGTCGAAGATCGGCTTTTCCGCAGCGCCCGGCTGTAACGCGATTGCGGTCGTAGAATATGTTTTTTCAGCGTTGCTGATGCTGGCGGAGCGCGACGGGTTTGCGTTACGCGATCGTACTGTAGGCATCGTAGGCGTGGGCAATGTGGGCGGCCGTTTGCAGGCACGTCTGGAAGCACTGGGGATCCGCACGCTGCTGTGCGATCCGCCGCGAGCCGATCGCGGTGACGAGGGAGATTTCCGCTCGCTGGACGAACTGGTAGAGCAAGCCGATGTGTTGACTTTCCATACGCCGCTGTTTAAAGACGGACCGTACAAAACGCTGCACCTGGCAGATGATGCGCTGATTAGCCGGCTGAAGCCGGGCACCATTGTGATCAACGCCTGCCGCGGGCCAGTCATCGACAATACGGCATTGCTGAACCGATTGAATGCCGGGCAGTCGCTGAGCGTCGTGCTGGATGTCTGGGAAGGGGAGCCGGATCTCAATGTGGCATTGCTGGAGAAAGCCGATATCGGCACGGCGCACATTGCCGGGTATACCCTGGAAGGAAAAGCGCGCGGCACCACGCAGGTCTTTGAGGCTTTTAGCAAGTTTATTGGTCGCGAACAACACGTTGCGCTCAATACCCTGTTACCTGCGCCGGAATTTGGTCGTATCACACTGCATGGCCCGTTAGATCAGCCAACGCTGAAAAGGCTGGTGCATTTAGTGTATGATGTGCGCCGCGATGATGCGCCGCTGCGTAAAGTCGCTGGAATTCCGGGTGAGTTTGATAAGCTGCGTAAAAATTATCTTGAGCGCCGTGAATGGTCGTCTTTATACGTGATGTGTGACGACGCAACGGCTGCTGCCTTGCTGTGTAAGCTAGGTTTTAACGCTGTTTATCACCCGGCACATTAATGTCTTCTTAATGCTCCCTGTCGAATAATGCGACAGGGACGCTTACGTATTTCTGGAGTAAATCACCATGTCTGAAGGCTGGAATATTGCCATTCTGGGCGCAACGGGCGCCGTAGGCGAAGCCCTGCTCGATACGCTGGCTGAACGCCAGTTCCCGGTCGGTGAAATTTATGCGCTGGCGCGTAATGAAAGCGCAGGTGAGCATCTGCGTTTTAACGGTAAATCGGTCCTTGTTCAGGACGTTGTAGACTTTGACTGGACGCAGGCGCAACTGGCATTTTTTGTTGCGGGCGCTGAAGCCACCGCCGCATGGGTGGAAGAAGCGACCAATGCCGGTTGCCTGGTTATCGACAGCAGTGGCCTGTTCGCGCTTGAGCCGGACGTTCCGCTGGTGGTTCCGGACGTTAACCCGTTCGTACTGGCGGATTACCGCAACCGCAATGTGATTGCGGTTCCTTCCAGCCTGACCAGCCAACTGCTGTCTGCGCTGAAGCCGCTAATTGATGACGGCGGGCTGTCACGTATTACGGTGACCAATATTATTTCTGCTTCCGCTCACGGTAAAAAAGCCGTAGATGCGCTTGCCGGACAGAGCGCGAAACTACTGAACGGCATCCCGATTGACGATGACGATTTCTTTGGTCGTCAGCTGGCGTTCAACATGCTGCCGCTGCTGCCGGATCGCGAAGGTAGTGTGCGCGAAGAGCGTCGTATCGTCGATGAAGTGCGCAAAATTATGCAGGACGACGGGCTACTTATCTCCGCCAGCATCGTGCAGTCGCCGGTATTTTATGGCCACGCACAGATGGTGAATTTTGAAGCTCTGCGTCCGTTGGCGGCGGAAGAAGCACGTGATGCGTTTTCACGCGGTGAGGACGTAGTGTTGTCAGAAGAGACCTATATCCCGACGCAGGTTGGCGATGCGTCAGGTACTCCGCACCTTTCAGTTGGCTGTGTGCATAACGATTACGGGATGCCGGAACAGGTTCAGTTCTGGTCTGTGGCAGACAACGTACGCTTTGGCGGTGCGTTGATGGCGGTGAAAATTGCGGAAAAACTGGTGCAGGAGTACCTGTACTAATGTCTGACCTGCAACAGCCGTCAACCCATAAAATTGCGCTGGGCATTGAGTATGACGGCAGCAAATATTATGGCTGGCAGCGCCAGAACGAAGTGCGTAGCGTTCAGGAAAAACTGGAAAAAGCGCTCTCTCAGGTGGCGAATGAACGCATCACTGTCTTTTGTGCGGGACGCACGGATGCGGGCGTTCATGGCACAGGGCAGGTCGTGCACTTTGAAACGACTGCCCAGCGTAAAGATGCAGCCTGGACACTGGGGGTAAATGCGAATTTACCTGGTGACATTGCTGTGCGCTGGGTGAAAGCTGTACCCGATGATTTCCATGCCCGATTTAGCGCCACGGCTCGCCGTTATCGCTACATCATCTACAATCATCGGTTGCGCCCTGCGGTTTTAGGTAAAGGGGTAACCCATTACTATGAACCGCTGGACGCTGAGCGTATGCATCGTGCGGCCCAGTGTTTGATTGGCGAAAATGATTTTACTTCGTTTCGGGCGGTGCAGTGTCAGTCGCGCACACCGTGGCGTAACGTGATGCACATTAACGTTGAACGTTTTGGTGCATATGTGGTGGTGGATATTAAAGCGAATGCCTTTGTACATCATATGGTCAGGAATATTGTCGGCAGCCTGATGGAAGTAGGCGCCAACAACCAGCCGGAGAGCTGGATAGCAGAACTGCTAGCGGCGAAGGACAGAACGCTGGCAGCGGCAACGGCGAAAGCGGAAGGATTGTATCTGGTTGCAGTAGATTACCCGGAACGGTTCGACCTGCCAAAACCGCCTATGGGTCCGCTATTTCTGGCGGACTAATTTGAGTCGTATAAAGGCAAAACTATGGACCTGATTTACTTTCTTATCGATTTTATCCTGCACATTGATGTGCATCTGGCGGAGCTGGTTGCGGAATACGGTATCTGGGTATACGCGATTCTGTTTCTGATCCTGTTCTGCGAAACCGGGCTGGTGGTGACGCCGTTCCTGCCGGGAGACTCGCTACTGTTTGTCGCTGGCGCGCTTTCTGCGCTGCCAACTAACGATCTCAATGTTCATCTGATGGTGATGTTGATGATTGTGGCGGCTATTATCGGCGATGCGGTGAACTACACGATTGGCCGTTTGTTCGGTGAAAAACTCTTCAGTAACCCGAACTCTAAAATTTTCCGTCGCAGTTACCTGGATAAAACCCATGCGTTCTACGAGCGTCATGGCGGCAAAACGATTATCCTCGCGCGTTTCGTACCTATCGTGCGTACATTTGCACCGTTTGTTGCCGGTATGGGACACATGTCCTACCGTCATTTTGCGATGTATAACGTCGCAGGCGCGCTGCTGTGGGTATTGCTGTTCACCTATGCAGGCTATCTGTTCGGCGATCTGCCGATCGTTCAGGAAAACCTGAAATTACTGATTGTGGCGATCATCGTCCTTTCCGTATTGCCGGGCATAATTGAAGTGATTCGCCATAAACGCGCTGCGTCACGGGCTGCAAAATAGAAAGTAACTCAGCGGTTCGACCACTTTTTTATCCAAAGTTTCGGGCTGTTATGTTTTAATGTGCAACATTCATGGTCTGTTAGGGGCAAAAATGGCATTATGCGCCCCTTATAACAAAGCTGACTAGGGTTCAGGCAGAAAGGTCACCAATGAGCTGGATTGAACGAATTAAAAGCAACATTACTCCCACCCGCAAGGCAAGCATTCCTGAAGGGGTGTGGACCAAGTGTGATAGCTGCGGTCAGGTTTTATACCGTGCTGAGCTGGAACGTAATCTTGAGGTCTGTCCGAAGTGTGACCATCATATGCGCATGTCGGCGCGCAATCGCCTGCATAGCCTGTTAGATGAAGGTTCTCTTGTGGAACTGGGTAGCGAGCTTGAGCCGAAAGATGTGCTGAAGTTTCGTGACTCCAAAAAGTACAAAGACAGACTGGCTTCTGCGCAGAAAGAAACTGGCGAGAAAGATGCGCTGGTGGTAATGAAAGGCACGCTGCACGGTATGCCGGTCGTTGCTGCTGCATTCGAGTTCGCGTTTATGGGCGGCTCCATGGGCTCTGTGGTCGGCGCGCGTTTTGTCCGTGCCGTTGAGCAGGCGCTGGAAGATAACTGTCCGCTGATCTGCTTCTCCGCTTCTGGCGGGGCGCGTATGCAGGAAGCGCTGATGTCTCTGATGCAGATGGCGAAAACCTCTGCCGCGCTGGCGAAAATGCAGGAACGCGGTTTACCGTATATTTCTGTACTGACCGACCCAACAATGGGCGGTGTTTCTGCTAGCTTCGCGATGCTGGGCGATCTCAACATTGCAGAACCGAAAGCACTGATCGGCTTTGCTGGTCCGCGTGTTATCGAGCAAACCGTACGTGAGAAACTGCCGCCGGGATTCCAGCGTAGCGAGTTCCTGATTGAAAAAGGCGCTATCGATATGATCGTCCGCCGTCCGGAAATGCGCCTGAAACTGGCAAGCATTCTGGCGAAGCTGATGAATCTTCCTACGCCGAATCCGGATGAGCCGCGTGAAGGCGAGGTGGTACCTCCGGTTCCCGATCAGGAATCAGAGGCCTGATAGTTTACTCTATGGGTTTCGGGTTGCAGGCAGGCGATAAGAGAGTTGATCCCGATGAGCTTACACAGGTAAGTGATTCGGGTGAGCGAGCACAGCCAACGCATCTGCAACGTGAAAAACAACGTGTAAAAAAGGGCAGGCCGGTTGGTGCTGCCCTTTTGCTTTTCTCAACGTAAAGAATCTACAGCCATCATGGACAATAAACGTATTCCTCAAGCCGCGTCGCCCCTGGCATCGTGGCTTTCTTATCTGGAAAACCTACACAGTAAAACCATCGATCTCGGCCTGGAACGCGTAAGTCAGGTGGCGCGCAAACTGGGTGTGTTGAAACCCGCGCCATTTGTTTTTACGGTGGCGGGAACCAACGGGAAAGGCACAACCTGCCGTACGCTGGAATCTGTGCTGACCTCAGCAGGTTATAAAGTTGGCGTTTACAGTTCGCCGCATCTGGTACGCTACACGGAACGCGTACGCGTGCAGGGGCGTGAACTGCCGGAATCAGCGCATACCGCCTCGTTTGCTGAGATTGAAGACGCGCGTGGCGACATTTCCCTGACCTACTTTGAATACGGTACCTTATCGGCGCTCTGGTTGTTTAAACAGGCCCAACTGGATGTCGTCATCCTGGAAGTTGGGTTAGGCGGTCGCCTTGACGCGACCAATATCGTGGATGCCGATGTTGCGGTGGTCACCAGCATTGCGCTTGACCATACTGACTGGCTGGGCCCGGATCGCGAAAGCATTGGTCGTGAGAAGGCGGGAATTTTCCGTGCAGAGAAACCGGCTATCGTCGGTGAACCGGAAATGCCTTACACCATCGCCGATGTTGCGCAAGAGAGCGGGGCGATTTTGCAACGCTGCGGCGTGGACTGGCGCTATGCGGTCACGGAGAACGACTGGTCCTTTACGGACGATCACGGTACGTTGGCGCACCTGCCGTTGCCGCAGGTCCCGCAACCTAACGCCGCTACCGCACTGGCAGCACTGCGCGCAAGCGGGCTTAACGTCAGCGAGCAGGCCATTCGTGACGGTATTGAACAGGCGATTTTACCGGGGCGCTTCCAGATTGTGAGCGAGTCGCCGCGGGTGATTTTTGATGTTGCCCATAACCCGCATGCGGCGGAGTATCTGACCGGCCGTCTGAAAAAATTAGTGAAAAGCGGGCGTGTACTTGCGGTTATCGGTATGCTACATGATAAAGATATTGCCGGTACGTTAGCCTGGTTAAAAAGCGTGGTTGACGCCTGGTACTGTGCGCCCCTGGAAGGGCCGCGTGGTGCTACTGCAGAACAACTGCTGGAGCATCTGGGCAAAGGCTATGCCTATGACAGCGTGGCGCAGGCATGGTCTGCAGCGCTAGCTGAGGCGAAGCCAGAAGATACCGTGTTGGTGTGTGGATCGTTTCACACTGTCGCACATGTCATGGAAGTGATAGACGTGGGGAGAAGCGGTGGCGAGTAAGTTTCAGAATCGATTAGTCGGCACAATTGTGCTGGTCGCGCTGGGGGTAATTGTGCTCCCCGGGCTGCTTGACGGGCAGAAAAAGCATTATCAGGATGAGTTTGCGGCGATCCCGCTGGTGCCGAAACCCGGCGATCGCGATGAACCAGACATGATGCCTGCAGCAACGCAGGCGCTGCCGACGCAGCCGCCGGAAGGGGCGGCAGAAGAGGTTCGCGCGGGTGATGCTGCCGCGCCATCGTTGGATCCGTCACGTTTGACGACGGCAAACAGCGCGGAGTTAGATCCTGTCCCCGCGCCTGTAGAACAGCCGAAACCCAAACCGAAGCCGCAGCCGGTTGCCGTCGCTCCGACGCCAGCACCGGCTCCAGCGCCGAAACCGGCCGCGGTGGAACCGCCAGCGCCAACCGGCAAAGCGTACGTTGTACAGCTCGGTGCGCTGAAAAATGCGGATAAGGTCAATGAGATCGTGGGTAAACTTCGTGGCGCGGGCTTCCGGGTATATACTTCCCCGTCAACGCCGGTGCAGGGTAAAATAACCCGTATTCTCGTAGGACCTGACGCCTCCAAAGATAAGCTGAAGAACTCGCTGGGCGAGCTGCAGAAGATCTCTGGTCTGAGTGGCGTAGTGATGGGGTACACCCCTAATTAAGGGATTGCGCTGTTCACGGCGCTGCTCTTAATTCAGGCCGGATAGGGCGTTTTTACCGCTATCCGGCAGTGCCCGAAGAGGCATAAAACGGTATGGCGTTGAAGATTTTTTCAGCGCCATTTTTATTTACGCGTGGAAAGGAAATCCCTACGCAAACGTTTTCTTTTTCTGTTAGAATGCGCCCCGAACAGGACGACAGGGCGTTAAATCGTGGGACACTTATGGTCTGGATTGATTACGCCATTATCGCGGTGATTGGTTTTTCCTGTCTGGTTAGCCTGATCCGTGGCTTTGTTCGTGAAGCATTATCGTTGGTGACTTGGGGTTGTGCTTTCTTTGTCGCCAGCCATTACTACACTTACCTGTCTGTCTGGTTTACGGGCTTTGAAGACGAACTCGTTCGAAATGGGATTGCTATCGCGATACTGTTTATCGCGACACTTATCGTCGGCGCTATCGTTAACTTTGTGATAGGCCAACTGGTAGAGAAAACAGGCCTGTCGGGTACTGACAGGGTGTTGGGGATCTGCTTTGGTGCTCTGCGAGGAGCGCTGATCGTCGCCGCCATACTGTTCTTTCTCGATACCTTTACCGGTCTGTCGAAAAGTGAAGACTGGAGCAAGTCGCAGCTGATCCCGCAGTTCAGTTTCATCATCAGATGGTTCTTTGACTATCTGCAAAGCTCGTCAAGTTTCTTGCCCAAAGTATAAACTTTGGGTTGTTGCTGAACGAGGAAAAGACGTATGTGCGGTATTGTCGGTATCGCCGGTGTTATGCCGGTAAACCAGTCGATTTATGACGCGTTAACGGTGCTCCAGCATCGTGGTCAGGATGCCGCAGGCATCATCACCATTGATGCCAACAACTGCTTCCGCTTGCGTAAAGCAAACGGAATGGTGAGCGATATTTTTGAAGCGCGCCATATGCAGCGTTTGCAGGGCAATATGGGCATCGGTCATGTGCGTTACCCAACGGCTGGCAGCTCCAGCGCCTCCGAAGCTCAACCTTTTTACGTCAACTCACCGTATGGCATCACGCTTGCCCATAATGGCAACCTGACCAATGCGCATGAGCTGCGTAAAAAGCTGTTTGAAGAAAAGCGCCGCCACATCAATACCACTTCAGACTCTGAAATTTTGCTGAATATTTTCGCCAGCGAGCTGGATAACTTCCGCCATTATCCGCTGGAAGCCGATAATATTTTTGCTGCTATTGCGGCAACCAACCGCCAGATCCGCGGCGCCTATGCCTGCGTGGCGATGATTATCGGCCACGGTATGGTTGCTTTCCGCGATCCTAACGGTATCCGTCCGCTGGTACTGGGTAAACGCGATATCGGGGATGGTCGTACCGAGTATATGGTGGCCTCCGAGAGCGTGGCGCTGGATACGCTGGGCTTTGAATTCCTGCGCGATGTTGCACCTGGCGAAGCGGTGTATATCACCGAAAAAGGTCAGCTGTTTACTCGCCAGTGTGCCGATAACCCGGTCAGCAATCCGTGCCTGTTTGAATACGTTTACTTCGCACGTCCTGACTCCTTTATCGACAAGATTTCCGTCTACAGCGCCCGTGTAAATATGGGGACCAAGCTTGGCGAAAAAATTGCTCGCGAGTGGGAAGATCTGGACATTGACGTGGTGATCCCGATTCCGGAAACCTCCTGCGATATCGCGCTGGAAATTGCCCGTATTCTCGGTAAGCCGTACCGTCAGGGTTTTGTGAAAAACCGCTACGTGGGCCGTACCTTTATCATGCCCGGCCAGCAGTTGCGCCGTAAATCCGTGCGCCGTAAGCTGAACGCCAACCGTGCGGAATTCCGTGATAAAAACGTGCTGCTGGTGGATGACTCCATCGTGCGCGGTACCACCTCGGAACAGATTATCGAGATGGCGCGTGAAGCCGGAGCGAAGAAAGTGTATCTGGCCTCTGCGGCCCCGGAAATTCGCTTCCCGAACGTTTATGGTATCGATATGCCTACGGCGACGGAGCTGATTGCTCATGGTCGCGAAGTGGACGAGATTCGCCAGATAATCGGTGCAGACGGTCTTATCTTCCAGGATCTGAACGATCTGATTGAAGCGGTCCGCGCTGAGAACCCGGATATTCAGCAGTTTGAATGTTCAGTGTTTAACGGCGTGTACGTCACCAAAGACGTCGACCAGCAATATCTCGATTTCCTTGACTCCCTGCGTAATGACGATGCCAAAGCAATTTTGCGTCAGAACGAAGCGGAAAACCTCGAGATGCATAACGAAGGGTAATGTTCTGTTGCAGGTCAGGACACATAGAGTGGACTGACTTGCAACTGCGCATAAAAACCTGCAAAGTCAGCCCTGAAGCAAGTAAGGGCGAAAAAATGAAACGACTCATTGTAGGGATTAGCGGTGCCAGTGGCGCGATTTATGGCGTGCGCCTGCTGCAGGTTTTGCGTGACGTTACTGATGTGGAAACCCATCTGGTGATGAGTGCTGCTGCCCGACAGACGCTGGCGCTGGAAACAGACCTCTCTGTACGCGACGTGCAGGCACTGGCGAATGTAAATCACGATACGCGCGATATCGCCGCCAGTATCTCTTCCGGCTCTTTTCAGACCGCCGGAATGGTAATATTACCTTGTTCAATCAAAACGCTTTCAGGCATCGTCCACAGTTACACCGATGGGCTGCTTACCCGTGCGGCAGACGTGGTGTTGAAAGAACGCCGCCCGCTGGTGCTGTGCGTGCGTGAAACGCCCCTGCATCTGGGGCATCTGCGACTGATGACGCAGGCGGCAGAAATTGGCGCGGTGATTATGCCGCCAGTCCCGGCATTCTATCATCGCCCGCAAACGCTAGATGATGTGATTAATCAAACAGTTAACCGCGTACTCGACCAGTTTGATATCTCCCTTCCACAGGATCTGTTCACCCGCTGGCAAGGGGCGTAAAACCGTTCCATCAGCGTGCAAAGAAACATCCGTTGCCCTGTTTCAGGGCAATTTTGTAACCGCGATCATATCCTCAACATTTAATTCGTTAAAACTCAACGAAACGCTGCGGTTCAACCGTCAGACCTGCTATCTTCAAAATCAGGACATTATTGCAACGTTTTATTAACATATTTAACGTCGAATATCCTCATCGACGCGAAAATGGCATAAGACCTGCATGAAAAAGTCTGCAAACACACAACACAACGTAAAACATAATAAAACTACGCCACTTGAGGGTTATGTATGAAGAAGACGGTTCTTGCTTTGTCTTTGCTGGTAGGACTCTCCGCCACCGCGGCCAGCTACGCAGCACTTCCGCAGACGGTTCGTATTGGTACAGATACAACGTACGCACCTTTTTCCTCTAAAGATGCCAAAGGCGACTTTGTCGGCTTTGATATCGATCTGGGAAATGAGATGTGTAAGCGCATGCAGATCAAATGTACCTGGGTAGCCAGCGACTTTGACGCGCTGATCCCGTCGCTGAAAGCGAAAAAGATTGATGCCATCATCTCCTCGCTTTCAATTACTGAGAAGCGTCAGCAAGAGATTGCGTTCTCAGACAAGCTTTACGCAGCAGACTCACGTCTGATCGCCGCGAAAGGTTCCCCAATTCAACCAACTCTGGATTCCCTCAAAGGTAAACATGTTGGCGTACTGCAAGGCTCGACTCAGGAAGCCTATGCTAATGACAACTGGCGCAGCAAAGGCGTAGATGTAGTGGCCTATGCGAACCAGGACCTTATCTATTCTGACCTGACAGCGGGTCGTCTGGACGCGGCGTTGCAGGATGAAGTCGCGGCCAGCGAAGGCTTCCTGAAGCAGCCTGCCGGTAAGGACTACGCTTTTGCTGGTCCGTCGGTGAAAGATAAAAAATACTTTGGTGACGGCACCGGGATTGGCTTGCGCAAAGATGATGCAGAGCTGAAAGCTGCTTTCGATAAAGCGCTGGGCGAACTGCGCAAAGACGGCACCTACGACAAAATGGCGAGCAAGTATTTTAACTTCAATGTCTACGGCGATTAATACGCCGCAGCGGGGAATGGACTGCACCATTGCGGGTAACCATTACGGTGCATAATAAATTCAGTGCACTGTTTTGGTGCTTTTGTCGCTGTCTTAATAAGCATGAGTGCATACTTAAGCGCTTTTCATGCAAATAAATACCGCCTACAGGGTAGAATGCTTTGCCTTGTCGGCCCGATTAATGGCACGATAACTGCACCTGGTCCTGTAAAGATCCCCTATAAAAGACAGTCTGTTGAGGATAGTTATGAAAAAACTGGTGTTGTCTCTTTCTCTGGTCCTGGCTTTCTCCAGTGCTACTGCAGCATTTGCAGCCATTCCGCAAAAAATTCGTATCGGTACCGATCCTACTTATGCGCCGTTCGAATCGAAAAATGCACAGGGTGAATTAGTCGGTTTTGATATCGATCTGGCTAAAGAGCTGTGCAAACGTATCAATACACAATGTACCTTCGTGGAAAACCCGCTGGACGCGCTTATCCCTTCGTTAAAAGCGAAGAAAATCGATGCGATTATGTCCTCGCTTTCCATCACTGAAAAACGTCAGCAGGAAATCGCCTTTACCGACAAGCTTTATGCAGCCGACTCGCGTCTGGTTGTCGCTAAAGATTCTGCTATTCAGCCAACCATTGAGTCGCTGAAAGGTAAACGTGTTGGCGTGCTGCAGGGCACGACTCAGGAAACCTTCGGCAACGAGCACTGGGCGCCAAAAGGCATTGAAATTGTCTCTTATCAGGGGCAAGACAACATCTATTCTGACCTGACTGCCGGGCGTATTGATGCTGCATTCCAGGATGAAGTCGCGGCCAGCGAAGGCTTCCTGAAACAGCCGGTCGGTAAAGATTACAAATTCGGCGGCCCATCTGTAAAAGATGAGAAGTTATTCGGCGTAGGTACCGGTATGGGGCTGCGCAAAGATGATAACGAACTGCGCGAAGCACTGAACAAAGCCTTTGCCGAGATGCGAGCTGATGGTACTTACGAGAAGCTGGCGAAAAAGTACTTCGATTTTGATGTTTACGGCGGTTAATCACCGCAGGTGCTGATAAAGCCCGTAGATTTTTGACGTGTTGAATTTATGCCTGATGGCGCTGTGCGTATCCGGTCTACAGCGATTTTGTAGGCCGGATAAGGCAAAGTCGCCATCTCGCATTTAACAGTTTGTCTGAAATCAAAAGAGGCTTATTACTCCACCACACACGACAGGACAGGCAGCATGTTGTATGGCTTTTCAGGTGTTATTTTACAGGGCGCAATTGTTACGCTGGAGCTGGCACTTAGCTCGGTGGTACTGGCGGTTCTGATAGGCCTTGTCGGCGCGGCAGCTAAGCTGTCGCAAAGCCGGGCGCTGGCGCTTATTTTCGAAGGGTACACAACGCTTATCCGCGGCGTGCCCGATCTGGTCTTAATGCTGCTCATCTTTTACGGATTACAAATCGCGCTGAATACCCTTACCGATGCAATCGGTATCAGCCAGATTGATATCGATCCGATGGTCGCGGGTATTATTACGCTCGGGTTTATCTACGGAGCCTATTTTACCGAAACATTTCGTGGCGCATTTATGGCCGTGCCCAAAGGACATATTGAAGCCGCGACGGCATTCGGTTTTACCAGTTCACAAATATTTCGCCGCATTATGTTCCCGGCGATGATGCGCTATGCCTTACCGGGAATTGGCAACAACTGGCAGGTCATTCTTAAGGCCACGGCGCTGGTATCGTTGCTCGGCCTGGAAGACGTGGTGAAAGCCACTCAGCTTGCCGGAAAAAGTACCTGGGAGCCGTTCTATTTTGCCGTAGTGTGCGGGGTCATCTATCTGGTGTTTACCACTGTTTCTAATGGTGTGCTGCTGCACCTTGAGCGCCGCTATTCCGTGGGTGTGAAGAGGGCTGACCTGTGATTGAGATTATTCAGGAATACTGGAAGTCCCTGCTGTGGACCGACGGATATCGCTACACCGGCGTGGCTATCACCCTGTGGCTTCTGATTTCGTCGGTGGTGATGGGCGGGATACTGGCGCTGTTTTTGGCAATTGGTCGTGTTTCCAGTAATAAATTTATCCAGTTTCCCATCTGGCTGTTCACCTATATTTTTCGTGGGACGCCGCTGTACGTCCAGTTGCTGGTGTTTTATTCCGGGATGTATACGCTGGAGATAGTCAAAGGCACGGACTTCCTCAACGCGTTTTTCCGCAGTGGGCTAAATTGCACCGTGCTGGCGCTGACGCTGAATACCTGCGCCTATACCACGGAGATTTTCGCCGGGGCTATTCGTTCCGTACCCCATGGTGAGATTGAAGCCGCGCGCGCTTACGGTTTCTCGTCGTTTAAACTGTATCGCTGCATTATTTTGCCTTCCGCGCTGCGTATTGCGCTGCCGGCTTACAGCAATGAAGTTATTTTAATGCTGCACTCCACGGCGCTGGCATTTACCGCAACGGTGCCTGATTTGTTGAAAATCGCCCGCGATATCAACTCGGCAACGTATCAGCCGTTTACCGCCTTCGGTATTGCCGCTGTTCTGTATTTGATTATTTCGTATGTCCTGATCAGTCTGTTCCGTAAAGCGGAAAAACGCTGGTTGCAGCATGTATCCTCTAAATGATTCGAGTAACACGATGTCTGAAAATAAATTAAACGTTATCGATTTACATAAGCACTACGGCGAACATGAAGTGCTGAAAGGGGTATCGCTGCAGGCCAATGCGGGTGATGTTATCAGTATTATTGGCTCGTCAGGTTCCGGTAAAAGTACCTTCCTGCGCTGCATTAACTTTCTCGAGAAACCGAGCGCGGGGTCGATTGTCGTCAGTGGTCAGAACATTGGTCTGGTACGCGACAAAGACGGCCAGCTTAAGGTTGCAGACAAAAATCAGCTGCGCTTGCTGCGCACGCGACTGACGATGGTCTTTCAGCACTTTAATCTGTGGAGCCACATGACGGTGCTGGAAAACGTGATGGAAGCGCCGATCCAGGTATTGGGGCTGAGCAAGCATGAAGCTCGCGAACGTGCGGTGAAGTATCTGGCGAAAGTGGGTATTGATGAGCGCGCTCAGGGCAAATATCCGGTGCATCTGTCCGGTGGTCAGCAGCAGCGTGTCTCCATTGCTCGTGCGCTGGCGATGGAACCGGAAGTGTTACTGTTTGATGAACCCACGTCGGCGCTTGACCCGGAGCTGGTGGGCGAAGTGCTGCGCATTATGCAACAACTGGCCGAAGAGGGAAAAACCATGGTGGTCGTGACCCACGAAATGGGGTTTGCCCGTCATGTCTCCACGCACGTGATTTTCCTGCATCAAGGGAAGATTGAAGAAGAGGGCGATCCGGAGCAGGTATTTGGTAATCCGCAAAGCCCGCGTTTGCAGCAGTTCCTCAAAGGTTCGTTGAAGTAAGTCACCTGCCCGGAGGCGCTACGCTTTCCGGGCCTGGGATTTTAGCGCGTCGCACTCCAGACGATAAACCCAGTCGTCGTAGGCGATACCATCAATCTCATACGCCTTTTCCAGCACCTGCGTACGCACGAACCCCGTTTTTTCCAGAATCCGTATTGAGCCCTTATTATCCGCCAGTGCGTAAGCATTTATCGCCGTGACCGCCGCGTGCTCGAAGGCGTACTGGCACACCGCGCGTACGGCTTCGCTGGCAATACCTTTCCCCTGCGCCTGTGGCATGATGGCGTAGCCGAGGTCGGCTTCGTGCGGGTAGAGATGGCTGATTTGCAGACCAATATCGCCGAGCGGCGTCGGGTTGTTGTGCTCGCGGATGACAAAAGTGTGCTGTGCGGCAAGGCGTCTGGCGAATAACAGACGCGTATCTTTCGCCGGGGCGATGTTGCCCATATAGCGCATGACTTCAGGACATTCACGTAGTTTCTGGAAAAATGACCAGTCAGAAAACTGAAACAAAGAGAGGGTAAGTCGGGGAGTCGAAATTATCGCCATAACGTCGCCATTGCAGAAATCTGGCCTATAACCTTACCACCACAACGGCGACCGTGAATAGCGCTTAGGGGTTATCGGATGACATCCGCCAGCGCTTCTTCTAAATCGTACCAGCGAAACGCGAAACCGGACGCTTCCAGGCGTTTTGGCAACGCTCGCTGTCCGCCGAGAACCAGCACCGAAGATTCGCCCATCAGCAACCGCATTGCGGTGGCGGGAACGCGCAGAATGGCAGGGCGGTTCAGAGCGTGGCCCAGCGCGTGGGCAAACTGCTCATTGTGCACCGGGTACGGTGAAACCATATTGAAGGGACCGCGCAGATCGTTATCCAGCAGCCAGAGAATTCCGTTGACCATATCATCAATATGGATCCAGGCCATATACTGGCGTCCGTTGCCAATTGGTCCGCCTAAGCCAAGACGAAACGGCGGAACCATTTTCGCCAGAATGCCGCCAGCAGAGGCCAGTACCACGCCGGTGCGCAGCATACACACGCGGGTTTTGTCGCTTTGCGCGGTGCTGGCAATCTGCTCCCAGCGGGCGCACAGCTTATGGGTAAATTCGTTATGTGGCGGCTCTTCTTCTGTGACCACTACTTCGCCTAAATCGCCGTAGTAACCGGTAGCGGAACCGGAAATTAGCACTGCGGGCGGTGTCTCGCTGGCATTGATTAAATCGACCAGCTTCTGCGTGATGACCCAGCGGCTCTGACACAGGCGTTCCTTTTGCTGGGCACTCCAGCGCTTGTCCGCAATCGGCTCTCCGGCAAGGTTAATGACGGCATCAATGTCATTGAGATTTTGCCGCTCTTCCAGCCCTTTGGACAGCGTAACCCGGGAGTCGAGAATCTGACGAGCCTTATCAGGAGAACGGGTCACTACGGTTATCTGATGCCCCAGCTCCAGCAAGCGGGGGATCAGATGACGTCCAATCAGGCCAGTACCGCCGGTAATCAGAATCTGCATGTCGCCTCCCGGGTTATGTTTTAGCGCTGCCAGCTCAGCGTCATAGAGACTGAGTCGGCGTAACGTAATGCGTGAAGTTTATCTATCTCTACTTGAGCATAAGTGACCCAGTGATGTTCGCGTGCGATATCGAGCACATCTTGAGTTAATTTTTCTAACAATGAGAAGCGGTTACCCTCCACGTGGGCAATGATGCTCTTGGTGATAGTGCGATAATTCAGCGCGTCGTTGATATCTTCGCTGGTACGGGCTTTGTCTGCCGGATAGTGAATGGCAATGTTGATGACGACATCCTGGCGGTTAAGGATCTCCTCTTCTTTGATGCCGATAAAAGTGCGCAGACGAAGGTTTTTTATACGAATAATTGCGTCAGGTTGTGACATTGCAGGTTTCCTCCATGTATGAACCTTTGCATGATACACGAGAACCGAATCGCGTCACCGCTTCTCACTTTGTGCTTGTTGCATGGCGCGTTCCGTTGCGGGACGTGTACGGATGCGTTCATGCCAGTTGTTGACCGCCGGGTAGTTGTCGAGGTCGATGCGCTGACGCTGATGAGCATGGATCCACGGCCAGCAGGCAATGTCGGCAATGCTGTAGTGATCGCCTCCCAGCCAGGGGGACGTTTCCAGACGTTTATTCATCACGTTGTACAGGCGCTGGGTTTCAACCTGGTATCTTTCAATGGCGTAGGGAATCGTTTGTGGTGCGTAGTGGCTAAAATGATGATTCTGACCGAGCATGGGTCCGAGGCCGCTGACCTGCCAGAACAACCACTGCAGAGTAGTGTGGCGTTCACGTAACTCACCGCTCAGCAGCTTACCGCTCTTTTCTGCCAGATAGAGTAAAATTTCTCCGGACTCAAACAGGCTGATGGGCTTTCCGCCGTCTACCGGGGCACTGTCGATAATGGCCGGGATTTTATTGTTTGGTGAGATTTGCAGAAAATCAGGGTGAAACTGGCTACCTTTGCTGATATCGACATGAATCAGACGGTATTGCAGCTGCGCCTCTTCAAGAAACAGCGTGATTTTGTGACCGTTTGGCGATGGAGTGTAATAGAGATCGATCATTTTCAGCGTCCGTTTTGTCATGAACCGGGTCATAACAAGTATAGAGCCTGTTGGCGTGCGTGAGTTTTCATCAAGTGACAGTGAGAGAAAGACTCTATATTTTGAAGGCAAGCCAATACATTTCAGAGGACATTATGAGCAAATCTGCAATTACGCTGTGGTCAGATGCCAATTTTTTCTCCCCTTACGTGCTGTCTGTTTATGTCGCTCTGCAAGAGAAAGGACTGCCTTTTACGCTGAAAACCGTTGATCTCAACAGCGGCGAACACTTGCAACCTTCATGGCAAGGGTATGCGTTAACGCGGCGCGTACCGGTGCTTGAAATCGACGGTTTCGAGCTGAGCGAATCATCAGCGATAACTGAGTTCCTGGAAGAGAGCTTTGCACCACCGCAGTGGGAGCGTATCTACCCACACGATGTGCAAAAGCGCGCGCGGGCGCGCCAGGTTCAGGCGTGGATCCGCAGCGATCTGATGCCTATCCGTGAAGAACGCTCAACGGACGTAGTTTTTGCTGGCGTGAAGAAAGGTCCGTTAAGCGAAGCGGGAAAAGTCAGTGCGGAGAAATTGTTCGCCACTGCGAGCCATTTATTGAGCCACGGGAAGCAGAATTTATTTGGCGAATGGTGTATTGCCGACTGCGATTTAGCGCTAATGCTGAATCGTCTGGTCCTTAACGGCGATGAGGTTCCCGAAGCGCTTGCAGAATATGCCGCCTTCCAGTGGCAGCGCGCTTCAGTCCAGCGTTTTATCGCGCTTTCAGCGAAGCGTTCCTGCTGAAAAACGGGGCGTAATCCAGTATCATTACAAAGTACTTTTCAACGAGGAGTGAGTGATGAAACTGATGTTCGCATCGGACATTCATGGTTCGTTGCCAGCCACGGAACGCGTACTTGAACGGTTTGCCGCAAGCGGTGCGCAATGGCTGGTGATATTGGGTGATGTTTTAAACCACGGACCGCGTAATGCGCTCCCGGAAGGCTATGCGCCTGCGCAGGTTGCTGAGCGGTTGAATGCGCTGGCAGCGCGGATTATCGCGGTGCGTGGCAATTGTGACAGCGAAGTGGATCAGATGCTTCTGCATTTTCCGATGACCGCGCCGTGGCAGCAAATTCTGACAGAAAACCAGCGACTCTTTTTGACGCACGGGCATCTTTTTGGTCCGCAAAATATGCCGGCACTCAACGTGGGAGATGTGCTGGTTTATGGGCATACACATTTGCCCGTCGCTGAGCGTCAAGGGGATGTTTACCACTTCAATCCCGGCTCGGTAAGCATCCCGAAAGGGGGCTTTGCGGCAAGTTACGGGATTCTGGATGATAATGTTCTCAGCGTAATGGCACTCAATGATCAAAGTGTTATTGCACAGGTCGAGATTAATCCGTAATTTACCCCACAAACATAAACGCGCCGTAAGAGCGCAAGAAAAAAGAAGGTTTCCTGATGGTGGAACAGCGTCGTTTGGCAAGTACGGAATGGGTGGATATTGTGAATGAAGACAACGAAGTCATTGCACAATCCAGCCGGGAACAAATGCGGGCGCAACGCTTACGCCATCGTGCAACGTATATCGTCGTGCATGATGGTATGGGCAAAATTCTGGTTCAGCGTCGTACTGAGACAAAAGATTTTTTGCCCGGCATGCTGGATGCCACCGCTGGCGGTGTTGTGCAGGCTGACGAGCAACTACTGGATTCAGCGCGCCGTGAAGCGGAAGAGGAACTGGGGATTGCGGGCGTGCCGTTTGCCGAGCATGGGCAGTTTTATTTTGAAGACCAGAACTGTCGCGTATGGGGCGGGCTGTTTAGCTGTGTTTCCCACGGACCGTTTGCGCTTCAGGAAGAAGAGGTTAGTGAAGTTTGCTGGCTGACGCCGGAAGAAATTACCGCGCGCTGCGACGAATTTACGCCGGACTCACTGAAAGCCCTGGCGCTGTGGATGACCCGCAACGCTAAGAATGAAGGGGCGAAAGCCGAAAAGCAGGAAGAAGCTGAGTAAAATCTGCTCATCCGGCCTACAGCGTCGAGAAATCGTGTAGGCCGGGCAATCGTTTTTTAATGGTAACCCATTATCTGCGCGCCAATTACCACCACGCTGGACATAATAAACAGCAGTCCCAACAGCGTGGCGCCTACCTTCAGCCAGTTACGAAAATCCACCCGACACACGCCTAACGTTGCCATCAGCGATGCCGACGTAGGATAGATAATATGGCTGAATCCGTCGCCAAACTGGAAGGCCAGTACGGTGACCTGACGGTTTACGCCAACCAGATCGCCTAAGGGTGCTAATAACGGCATGGTCAATGCAGCCTGACCAGAGCCGGAAGTAACGAAGAAATTAAACACCGCCTGGAACAGCAGCATAAACCACGCCGCGATGGCGTTATCCAGCCCGCTGATGCCGTTGGCAATGCTGTGCAGCAGCGTGTTCAACACGCTGGCTTCACCCGCCTCTCCATTACCGACCAGCAGTAATATGCCCTTGGCAAAACCGACCAGCAGGGCAGGGGCAATCATCATTCGCGCGCCTTCAGTGAATGAGGAGGCCATGATGTTGACCGTCATGCCGTTGAGACGAAAGACCACGCCAATGATGCCAATTACCAGGCCCATGGTGAAGAACTGACTGGCGATCTCAGGAATAAACCACGCGTTGACGATCACGCCCCAGACAACCCAAATCATTACCGCAGTCAGCACCAGCAGCAGCAGCCAGTCGCCCAGCGTGAAGCGTCGTTCCACAACGTCGTCCTGCTGTTCGCGAAAGAAACGGTCGGATTCATGTACCCGGGACAAAAGCGGATTCTTTTTGATGCGTGCCGCATAGGCCAGCGTGAAGGTCAGCCCTATCAGGGTCGCAACCACCCACACAATGATACGCAGACCGGAACCAGAGAGTACCGGCACGCCCGCAATCCCCTGCGCGACGACCACGCAAAACGGGTTCATCCATGAGCTGGCAAATCCAATCTGAGTCGCAATATAGGTGACCAGAACGGTGGTGATACTGTCGTAACCTAACCGTACCATTAACGGTGCGATGATAATGGCAAAGGCGACCGCCTCTTCCCCCATGCCAAACACCGCGCCGCCTAATGAGAAGAGAACAAACAGCACCGGGATAAACAGGACTTCGTTTCCTCGTGTATGGCGGATGAGCGCCAGGATGCCGTTATCGATGGTACCGGTACGCATAACGATGCCGAATGCGCCGCCAATCACCAGCATAAACATAATAATGCCGACGGCAGTGCCGAATTTAGAGCCGGAGGTTAACCCTTCAAACGGAAAATTCATCAGGCCCGGGCGCTCATCACCAGTGGTGAAAAACTGCACCCGGTGATACTGCTCTTCGCCCGCGTCGTTGGTCAGAATTCGAAAAGAGTGGGGGTCGACCACCTTACGGGTTTTGGTTTGTCCATCAACCTGATACTGCACTTCCTGACTGTCGAACATCCCGACGGGCACAACCCATGTCGCCAGACTGGTTAAAATGGCAACGAAAAAAATAATCACCAACGTATCGGGCATCGCCCATTTTTTAGCTGGCTGTGTTTCTGTTACTGCTGACATGAAAGACTATCCCTGTTGCAATGCAAAAGAGGATAAGTATGCAAACAGGAGAATAGTTATTCATTGATGCAGCGCATCCTGGCAAATGTTTCAGAATATGCCAACGGGAAAAACAGGTATAAAAAAACCGGAAATATAAGCTATTTCCGGTTTAATAAGCAGAAGTGTTGCCGGATAAGACATCCGGCATACTCGACAGATTACTGCTGCTGTTGGGAAGACTGGATCGCGGTCAGAGCGATGGTGTAGACGATGTCGTCAACCAGCGCGCCACGAGACAGGTCGTTCACAGGCTTGCGCATACCCTGCAGCATCGGCCCGATGGAGATCAGGTCGGCAGAACGCTGTACCGCTTTGTAGGTGGTGTTACCGGTGTTCAGATCCGGGAAGATGAACACGGTAGCGCGACCTGCAACCGGAGAGTTCGGCGCTTTGGATTTTGCTACGTCAGCCATAACGGCGGCGTCATACTGCAGCGGACCGTCGATCATCAGGTCAGGACGTTTTTCCTGCGCCAGACGCGTGGCTTCACGAACTTTTTCTACGTCGCTACCTGCACCAGAAGTACCGGTGGAGTAGGAGAGCATTGCTACACGCGGTTCGATACCGAAAGCAATGGCGGATTCAGCGGACTGAATCGCGATTTCTGCCAGTTGCTCTGCAGTCGGATTCGGGTTGATCGCGCAGTCGCCGTATACGTAAACCTGATCCGGCAGCAGCATGAAGAACACGGAAGACACCAGGGAACTACCCGGTGCAGTTTTGATCAGCTGCAGCGGCGGACGGATGGTGTTCGCGGTGGTATGAACTGCACCAGAAACCAGACCGTCAACGTCGTCCTGTTCCAGCATCAGGGTACCGAGAACCACGTTGTCTTCCAGCTGTTCGCGGGCAACGGTTTCGGTCATACCTTTGTTTTTACGCAGTTCGACCAGGCGAGCAACGTAGCTTTCGCGAACCACATCTGGATCAACGATTTCTACGCCAGCGCCCAGCTCAACGCCCTGAGAGGCCGCAACGCGGGTGATCTCATCCGGGTTGCCCAGCAGTACGCAGGTTGCGATACCGCGTTCAGCACAGATAGCCGCCGCTTTAACGGTACGCGGCTCGTCACCTTCCGGCAGAACAACGCGCTTGCCGGCTTTACGTGCCAGCTCGGTCAGCTGATAACGGAACGCTGGCGGAGACAGACGACGGCTGCGCTCAGAGGTCGCGGTCAGGGATTCAATCCAGTCAGCGTTGATGTAGTTAGCAACGTATTCCTGAACTTTCTCAATACGTTCGTGATCGTCAACCGGAACTTCCAGGTTGAAGCTCTGCAGGCTCAGAGAGGTCTGCCAGGTGTTGGTGTTCACCATGAATACCGGCAGGCCGGTTTCAAATGCACGTTCGCACAGTTTAGTGATACGCGCGTCCATTTCGTAGCCGCCAGTCAGCAGCAGGGCACCGATTTCCACGCCGTTCATGGCTGCCAGGCATGCTGCAACCAGCACGTCAGGACGATCGGCGGAAGTCACCAGCAGAGAACCGGCACGGAAGTGCTCCAGCATGTGCGGAATGCTGCGTGCGCAGAAAGTCACAGACTTCACGCGACGGGTATTAATATCACCTTCGTTAACGATAGTGGCGTTCAGATGACGCGCCATATCGATTGCACGCGTTGCGATCAGATCGAAGCTCCATGGCACCGCGCCCAGAACCGGCAGCGGGCTGGATTCTTGCAGTTTAGCCGGATCAACTTTGATCACTTTCGCTTTGGAAGAGTCGTCGAAAATCTCGGACAGATCCGGGCGAGTACGGCCCTGCTCATCAACCGGTGCGTTCAGTTTGTTAACGATTACGCCGGTGATGTTGGTGTTTTTCGCGCCGCCGAAGCTGCTGCGAGTCAGTTCAATACGCTCGTTCAGCTGTTCCGGGGTATCGGTACCCTGAGACATTACGAAGACGATTTCAGCGTTCAGCGTTTTCGTGATTTCGTAGTTCAGAGACTGCGCGAACTGATGTTTACGGGTTGGGACCAGGCCTTCAACCAGTACAACTTCAGCGTCTTTAGTGTTCGCGTGGTAGTTCGCGATGATCTCTTCCATCAGCACATCTTTCTGATTGCTGGACAACAGAGATTCAACGTGGCTCATCTTCAGCGGCTCAGCGGCTGGCAGAGAAGAGTTAGCACGGACGATGCTGGTAGTCTGGTCTGGCGCATCGCCACCGGCACGCGGTTGAGAGATCGGCTTGAAGACGCTCAGACGAACGCCTTTGCGTTCCATTGCGCGGATCACGCCAAGGCTGACGCTGGTCAGACCGACGCTGGTTCCGGTAGGGATCAGCATAATAATACGGGACACGGTTTATCCTCTTTCGTTACCGTCGATGTAGACGGGTTACAAAACAGCACCGCCAGCTAGGCTGGCGGTGTGAAATCAGGCAGTCAGACGGCTCGCGTCTTGCGCGATAACCAGTTCTTCGTTGGTTGGGATAACCACCGCAGGACGGGTACCTTCTTTGTTGATGAAACCAGATTTGCCGAAACGTGCGGCCAGGTTACGTTCGTGGTCAACTTCAAAGCCCAGAACGCCCAGTTTGCCCAGAGACAGTTCACGAACCATCGCTGCGTTTTCACCGATACCACCGGTGAAGACAACTGCATCCAGACGACCATCCATCAGCGCAGTGTAAGAACCGATGTATTTCGCCAGACGGTGACAGTAAACGTCCATTGCACGTTTAGCGTCTTCTTTAGTCGCGTAGTTATCTTCAACATAACGGCAGTCGCTGGTGACTTCGGTCAGACCCAGCAGGCCGGACTCTTTGGTCAGCATTTTGTTGATCTGGTCAACGCTCATGCCCAGGGTGTCGTGCAGGTGGAAGATGATCGCCGGGTCGATGTCACCGGAACGCGTACCCATCACCAGACCTTCCAGCGGGGTCAGACCCATGGAGGTATCAACACATTTACCGTTACGGATAGCAGAAACAGAACCGCCGTTGCCCAGGTGGCAAGTGATGATGTTCAACTCATCAACCGGTTTGTTCAGAATTTTTGCCGCTTCCTGAGTCACGAAGAAGTGGCTGGTACCGTGCGCGCCGTAACGACGAACACCGTGTTCTTTGTACAGGCTGTATGGCAGAGCATAGAGGTAAGACTCTTCCGGCATGGTCTGATGGAACGCGGTGTCGAACACAGCCACGTTTTTGTCTTTCAGATTCGGGAAGGATTTCAGCGCTTCTGCGATACCGATCAGGTGTGCAGGGTTATGCAGCGGTGCAAAAGAGGCTGCGTCTTTGATACCCTGAATAACGGAATCGTCGATAACCACAGAGCCGGTGTATTTCTCGCCGCCGTGAACAACACGGTGACCAATCGCAGTCAGCTGAGCAGACAGTTCTGGTTTTTGTGCCAGAATAGTATTAACGATAAAATTCAGCGCTTCACTGTGAGCGGCGCCTGCACCTAAAGCCGCTTCTTGTTTACCGCCGTCCATTTTCCACTTGATACGTGCTTCTGGGAGATGGAAACATTCGGCTAAACCAGAGAGGTATTCTTCACCGTTTACTGCATCGATGATGGCAAATTTCAGTGAGGAGCTACCGCAGTTCAGAACCAGTACTAACTTACTCGACATGGAAGTACCTATTTATGATACGTGGCTAAAAAAACGTCAGGAAGTCATAGAGCGTAGCGCATGATGACACCGACGTTTATGATTAACATCATGCGCCATAGTCTTTTTGGGCACGATGGAATAAATACCTTTGAGTCTATGTCATTTTGCGTATTTTTCAGCCAATGGCATACTATGTGTCAATTTGACGACTCAATGATTTTGGACTAAAGGCCTTACAGGCCGGCACAGGATACCTGAATGTGGGTATCAAAGACAAAATGTTTTGAACGATGTCCCTTGTAGTTGTTGTTTTGCACAAATTTTTTAATTTTTATATGTGAAGTTGAGGTAACCGCCATGTCGACACCGGATAATCGTTCCGTCAATTTTTTTAGCTTGTTTCGCCGGGGGCAGCACTATGCGAAGACGTGGCCAATGGAAAAGCGCCTCGCGCCTGTGTTTGTAGAGAACCGCGTAATCCGCATGACGCGTTACGCGATCCGTTTTATGCCGCCTATCGCCGTCTTCACCTTATGCTGGCAAATTGCGTTAGGGGGGCAGTTGGGACCGGCCGTGGCGACTGCGCTGTTTGCGCTCAGCCTGCCGATGCAGGGCATGTGGTGGCTGGGTAAACGTTCTGTAACGCCGCTGCCGCCTTCAATACTCAACTGGTTCTACGAAGTTCGGGGTAAATTGCAAGAAGCCGGGCAGGCGCTCACTCCGGTAGAAGGAAAGCCTGATTATCAGGCGCTGGCTGACACGCTTAAGCGCGCCTTCAAACAACTGGATAAAACTTTCCTTGATGATTTGTAATTGACCCCTGATTACGCATATAAAAGAAGGCACAAGATGCCTTCTTTTTTTTCATCGCAGTAGTAGTGATACAGGAGTCCCAAATGGAAATGACCAACGCTCAACGTCTGATTTTGTCTAATCAGTACAAAATGATGACTATGCTCGATCCCACTAACGCCGAGCGTTATCGTCGTTTGCAGACGATTATTGAACGCGGTTACGGCTTGCAGATGCGCGAGCTGGATCGTGAGTTTGGTGAGCTGACGGAAGAAACCTGTCGTACGATTATCGATATTATGGAGATGTATCACGCATTACATGTGTCCTGGACTAATCTTAAGGACGCGCAGGCTATTGATGAGCGCCGCGTGACCTTCCTTGGCTTTGACGCCGCAACGGAAGCCCGTTACCTCGGGTACGTACGTTTTATGGTTAATGTGGAAGGTCGTTATACCCACTTTGATGCGGGTACACATGGCTTCAACGCCCAGACCCCGATGTGGGAAAAATATCAGCGTATGCTGAATGTCTGGCACTCTTGCCCGCGCCAGTATCACCTGAGTGCGAATGAAATTAACCAAATCATTAATGCCTGAGGGGGCGAGCGTGCAGTGCAAAGGTTTTCTGTTTGATCTGGATGGAACGCTGGTCGATTCCTTACCCGCAGTAGAACGTGCGTGGTGCAACTGGGCCGATCGTTTTGGCCTCGATCACGCCGAGGTGCTCGGCTTTATTCATGGCAAGCAGGCCATTACCTCCCTGCGACACTTTATGGTGGGCAAATCTGAGGCTGAGATCGCCGCGGAATTCACCCGCCTGGAGCAGATCGAAGCGACGGAAACCGCGGGGATCACTGCGCTGCCGGGAGCGGTTGATTTACTCAACCACCTCAATAAAGCGGGTATTCCATGGGCGATTGTGACCTCCGGGTCCATGCCGGTCGCACGAGCGCGTCATCGTGTCGCGGGGCTGCCTGCTCCTGAAGTGTTTGTCACCGCCGAGCGGGTAAAAAGAGGCAAGCCCGAGCCAGACGCCTATCTGTTAGGCGCCCAGCTTCTGGGTCTTGCGCCACAGGAATGCGCGGTGGTGGAAGATGCGCCCGCTGGGGTGCTTTCAGGACTGGCTGCAGGGTGTCATGTGATAGCGGTCAACGCGCCTGTGGACACGCCGCGTCTGGATGAGGTCGATTTTTCGCTGACCAGTCTGGAACATATTTCTGTGACCAAACAGCCCAACGGCAATGTGGTCGTGGTAAGAAATACCTGAACATGATTTAGCCCCAGATTGTTGGGGCTTTTTTATGGCAGAATCGATCCATCCCTCTCATTTAACAAGGATATGTTGTGAACGGTGAATTGACATGGGTTCTCTCATTGCTGGCGATTGCCGTCGTCTTGTTTGTTACTGGCAGAGTGCGTATGGACGCGGTCGCTTTGCTGGTCATCATTGCCTTTGTTCTGAGCGGAACATTGAGCATCACAGAAGCCTTTTCCGGATTCAGCGATCCTAACGTTATTTTGATAGCGGCATTATTCATTATCGGCGACGGCCTGGTGCGTACCGGGGTGGCGACGGTAATGGGTGCCTGGCTGGTGAAGGTGGCTGGCAGCAGTGAAGTCAAAATGCTGGTGTTGCTGATGATTACCGTTGCCGGGCTCGGGGCGTTTATGAGTTCGACCGGCGTGGTCGCCATCTTTATCCCGGTGGTCTTAAGCGTTTCCATGCGCATGGAAATTTCCCCTTCACGCCTGATGATGCCGCTGAGCTTTGCCGGCCTGATAAGCGGCATGATGACGCTGGTGGCGACGCCGCCGAACCTGGTCGTCAACAGTGAACTGTTACGTGAAGGACTTAACGGGTTCAGCTTTTTTAGCGTTACCCCGCTGGGGCTGGTGGTTCTGGTACTCGGCATAATTTATATGCTGCTGATGCGCTTTATGCTCAAGGGAGAAGATTCCAGGCAGCCGGGAGACGGCTGGAAACGCCGGACCTTTCGCGATCTGATTAAAGAATATCGCCTGACCGGGCGGGCGCGTCGGCTGGCGATTCGTCCCGGTTCTCCTATGATTGGCCAGCGTCTGGATGATCTGAAGTTGCGTGAGCGCTACGGGGCAAACGTGATTGGCGTGGAACGCTGGCGTCGCTTTCGTCGCGTAATAGTCGACGTTAACGGGGTTTCTGAGTTTCGCGCCCGTGACGTATTGCTGATTGATATGTCCGCGGCCGATGTCGACCTGCGTGAATTTTGCAGTGAACAGTTTCTGGAACCAATGGTACTGCGCGGCGAATACTTCTCCGAGCAGGCGCTTGATGTGGGGATGGCCGAGATCTCTCTGATCCCTGAATCGGAATTGATCGGCAAAACGGTACGGGAAATCGCCTTTCGTACCCGCTACGGGCTGAATGTCGTCGGGCTGAAGCGCGATGGCACGGCTCTGGCTGGAGCGGTGGTGGATGAGCCATTGCTGATGGGCGATATCATATTAGTGGTGGGCAACTGGAAGCTCATCACACTGTTGGGACAAAAAGGGCGTGATTTTGTCGTGCTGAATATGCCGGAGGAAGTCAGTGAAGCTTCTCCGGCGCACAGCCAGGCACCGCATGCGATTTTCTGTCTGGTGCTGATGGTTGCTCTGATGCTCACTGATGAAATTCCCAATACGGTGGCTGCGATCATCGCCTGCCTACTGATGGGGAAATTTCGCTGTATTGATGCCGAAAGTGCCTATAAAGCGATTCACTGGCCAAGCATTATTTTGATTGTCGGGATGATGCCCTTCGCGCTGGCTTTACAAAAAACCGGCGGTGTCGACTTGGTGGTGAAAGGGCTGATGGATGTCGGCGGCGGGTATGGCCCGTATATGATGTTGGGCTGCCTGTTCGTGCTGTGTGCGACTATCGGGTTATTTATCTCCAACACCGCGACGGCGGTGCTGATGGCGCCAATCGCGCTGGCGGCTGCAAAGTCGATGGGCGTTTCACCGTATCCTTTTGCGATGGGGATTGCGATGGCGGCATCCGCAGCCTTTATGACACCGGTCTCTTCGCCGGTAAACACTCTGGTGCTCGGACCTGGCAACTACAGCTTTAGCGATTTCGTGAAGATTGGCGTACCGTTTACCATCATTGTGATGGCGGTGTGCGTGGTGATGATCCCGATGCTGTTTCCGTTTTGATGTTGTTGGCGGATGGCGACGAGGATGTCTTCGCCGCCACCGGGTCATGCGTTTATAGCGGAGAATCCTGGCTGATTTCATCTAATGAGAGGTGAAAACTCGGGACAAACACGTCCATAAAGTAGTCCATCTCTTCGCTGCGTCGCGACTCCAGCGTTTTTTCCAGACGCGTCTTGGCAAGCAGAAATTCGTTGTTACCGGCAGAGAGTTCCTCCAGACACTTCAGATACGCGCACAGGGCATCGGCCTGTTTAACAATCGATCTCTCTTCTTCACTTAAGGCATGTTCATCAATGAGCGGCGCAAAAATATCGCGCAGTTCATCAGGTACCATATCGACCAGCTTTTGCTGAGCAATTTTCTCTATCGCTTTATATTCCTGCGCAATCTGCGAGTTGAAATATTTCACCGGGGTAGGGAGATCACCGGTCAGCACTTCTGACGCATCGTGATACATCGCCAACAGAGCAATACGCTCAGCATTAACCTGACCACCAAATTTACGGTTTTTGATCGCGGCCAGCGCATGGGCAACCATGGCAACCTGCAGACTGTGTTCAGACACGTTTTCGGTGCGCACGTTGCGCATCAGCGGCCAGCGATTAATGAGCTTCAGACGGGAGAGGTGGGCAAAAAAATGGCTCTGCTTCATAACGACCCTTATATGATGGCAACCTAAGAGTCATTTTGCGCAGAGAAGGCTGTCAGATGCAAATACTCGTCATCCATCCGACAGCCTTTGTTTAATTACAACTGGTGATACCCTGACAGGAAACGCTCAAATTTACTCAACGACATTTCAATATCGTCAATACGCGGCAGCGTGACGATGCGGAAATGATCCGGCCACGGCCAGTTGAACGCTGTTCCCTGAACCAGCAGTACTTTTTCCTGTAGCAGGAAGTCGAGCACCATCTTCTGGTCGTCATGAATGTTGAAGCGTTTAGCATCAATTTTCGGGAACATATACAGCGCGCCGCGCGGTTTTACGCAGGAGACACCAGGAATGTCATTGAGCAGTTCCCAGGCGCGGTTGCGTTGTTCATACAGACGCCCACCAGGCATGATAAATTCGCTGATGCTCTGGTATCCGCCCAGCGCGGTCTGAATGGCATGTTGCGCCGGAACGTTGGCACACAGGCGCATAGAGGCCAGCATCTCAAGACCTTCAATATATCCTTTAGCATGTTTCTTCGGCCCGTTCAGCACCATCCAGCCCTGACGGAAACCGGCAACGCGATAGGTTTTTGACAGGCCATTGAAGGTGATGGTCAGCAGATCCGGCGCCATTGCAGCGATGGAGTGGTGTTCAGCATCGTCGTAGAGAATTTTGTCGTAAATCTCATCCGCAAAGATGATGAGGTTGTTCTGGCGAGCAATCGCAACAATCTCCATCAGCAGCTCTTTAGAGTAAACAGCGCCGGTTGGGTTGTTTGGGTTGATGATGACGATTCCACGCGTACGCGGCGTGATTTTGGCGCGGATATCATCCAGGTCCGGGAACCAGTCTGATGATTCGTCACACAGGTAGTGCACGGCATTACCGCCGGAGAGCGATACCGCCGCCGTCCACAGCGGATAATCAGGAGCAGGAACCAGCATTTCGTCCCCACTGTTCAGCAACGCCTGCATAGCCTGCACAATTAATTCAGAAACGCCGTTGCCGATATAAATATCTTCCACGGTTACATCGCGCATACCACGGGCCTGGTAATGCTGCATAATCGCTTTACGGGCGGAATAAAGGCCTTTGGAGTCGCAATATCCTTGCGCTGTTGGCAAATTGCGGATCACATCCACCAGTATTTCATCTGGCGCTTCAAACCCGAATGGTGCCGGGTTGCCGATGTTCAGTTTCAGAACCTTATTGCCTTCTTCTTCCAGGCGCTTTGCTTCCTTCAGAACCGGGCCGCGAATGTCATAACAGACGTTTTCTAATTTGCTGGATTTTTCAATGGGGGACATGAACGTTGACCTTTTTAGCTGTGAATGCCACTCCCTGCCATGGAAGTCAGCCCAGCACAATGTACTCCCACGGCGGTGAGTTTTGAAGGGTCTTTAGTAGAAGATTTTGAAAAGCTATGAAGTGATAATTAACTGTTAACAACTAAATAATGTAAAAATTATGAGATAATAATCTATGCGGGTGTTATTTGTTGGTAGTATATTTTGTTTTATTGGTTTGGTTGTGGTGAATTGTTTGGTCAAAAAAAGTTAAACCTGTAAAGCGAAATGTCACGGGTGTCTAAGCTGGGGGAAGTAATTCGAAAATACTGAGGTTTTAACTGCGGGACCTGTTATCGGCCTGATCCGTACGTGATACGGTGTGAATTCATTGTTAAGCAGAATTAATGAATTGAAGAATTCTTAATTAATTATTATTTAATATTTAAACGACATTAAATTGAATGGGCCAATAATAGCAAAACCGCTGCTCTGACATAACACCTGGTAGCCTGGAATTATTCACGATAACACTTATAAATATAGTGGTTTTAGGTTAAGATAAGTCTCATGAAATGGTAAGTAGTCTGAATTTTAAGATAATTCAAATGTTTGTTGGTTGTTCCTAACACACTGAAAAGTTAGTTTTTAATGTGTAAATTATTGTTCGTTAACTTTTTTTTAAATTTACAAAATTTACATGTTTTCCCTAAGTCAGAATCATCCAGCAGCTAAAAATTCGGCTCTTTCTCGTTGCTATATTCCGATGAATATCACGGGAATTAAAATAGCCAGGAAAGAGAATTGTTTCGTTTGTTAAACCAAATACATCCTTATTTTCACTTGGTTACACTAAGCGAAACTGCGAGGGAGGCACATTACAAATGGAGTTGTTTGATTCCAAATGCACAGCATTAACCCGGTATGACCCGCGAGTAAGTGAAAAACTATGATAAATGCAAATCGTCCGATAATTAACCTCGACCTCGATCTGCTGAGAACCTTCGTTGCTGTTGCCGACCTGAATACCTTTGCGGCTGCGGCAGCTGCGGTATGTCGAACTCAGTCTGCGGTGAGTCAGCAAATGCAGCGTCTTGAGCAACTCGTGGGGAAAGAGTTGTTCGCGCGCCATGGACGCAACAAACTACTGACCGAACATGGTATACAACTGTTGGGTTACGCCAGAAAAATACTGCGCTTTAATGATGAGGCATGCTCATCATTAATGTTTAATAATCTTCAGGGAGTGTTAACTATCGGTGCTTCTGATGAATCAGCCGATACCATACTGCCTTTCCTGCTCAACCGA
The DNA here is from genome assembly GCF_030334745.1 of Citrobacter sp. Cb080. NCBI lineage: Bacteria > Pseudomonadati > Pseudomonadota > Gammaproteobacteria > Enterobacterales > Enterobacteriaceae > Citrobacter > Citrobacter sp. Cb080. The sequence continues at coordinate 112,736 of NZ_JAOWDG010000030.1, forward strand.
ATAAGTTCGGTTTATCCGAAGCTTGCGCTGGATGTGAGGGTCAAGCGTAACGCCTACATGGTGGATATGCTGAAGTCGCAAGAAGTGGACTTGGTTGTGACTACCAACCGTCCTGGCGATTTTGAATGTCTGAATCTGCGTACCTCGCCAACGCATTGGTACTGTGCTGCCGAATATATTCTGCAAAAAGGTGAGCCGGTACCGTTGGTTCTGCTGGACGATCCGAGCCCGTTTCGCGATATCGTGCTGGCGACATTAAATGCTGCTCAGATCCCGTGGCGTCTGGCTTATGTTGCTTCAACATTACCTGCGGTTCGCGCGGCGGTAAAAGCAGGGCTCGGCGTCACTGCGCGGCCTGTTGAAATGATGAGTCCGGATTTACGCGTACTGGGCGCCGCCGACGGATTACCGCCATTGCCTGATACTGAGTATTTGTTGTGCTGCGATCCGTCCACGCAAAATGAGTTGGCAGAAGTTATCTTTAAGTCGATGCAAACGTATCAAAATCCTTGGCAATACAATCAGTTTACCCCGGAAGGGGGAGATGACTCGCTGATTGTTGAAGGCGACTTTGAGTAATCCGTCACAAAAAATCGTTTTAAAATGTTAGTGTAAAAAAGAGCCACTGGTGATGAAAAAACATCCAGTGGCTCTTTTTTTAGGTAAATATTGCCGCTTTATGTCATTTGCTATACTAAAACTTAACAAAATCAGAAGGTAAAAAAACGGCCTGACACCTGGCTGAAAAATAAGCAGCAGCGTTACTAATTGTTTCCATGTTAAAAAACTAGAGAAATTGTTGCTGTTTTTTATGGTGAATTAACAAAAGCGTGTCACAGATCAAGAAAATACTCCCATTTAGGGGGAGGCATCTGGGTGAATTCCTGTCAAAATAGGTGAGTATTATCTTTTTTACTTCACTACGGACACGATTCAACAACATTAAAAATGACCGATGATGCGATCGAAATTGGTCTAAATAGCACTTTATGTTAATGAAGTTGGAGCGGTGTAAAATAATGTGAGGAAACTTTTGTTAAAGTTGACAAAAGGTTATAGAAAGGAGTAAAAAACCCCATCAATTAGCTGTATAAAATGGTTTTTCACAGTGATTGTAAGGTTTTTTTTATTCCTCCCCATGAATCGATGTGGCGTTCATCTGCCGAAAAGAGCAGAGAATTTGGCGCTACTTTTGATGAGTAAGCAATGAGTATGTCAACATCCACTGAAATCATCGCTCATCACTGGGCATTCGCTATCTTTCTTATTGTTGCCATTGGCCTGTGCTGCCTGATGCTCGTCGGTGGCTGGTTTTTAGGTGGTCGCGCGCGCGCGAGATCTAAAAACGTGCCGTTTGAATCAGGTATCGACTCGGTCGGCACCGCCCGCTTGCGCCTGTCTGCCAAGTTTTATCTGGTAGCCATGTTCTTCGTTATCTTCGACGTTGAAGCGCTGTATCTGTTCGCATGGTCAACTTCTATCCGTGAAAGCGGCTGGATTGGCTTTGTGGAAGCTGCAATTTTTATTTTTGTGTTACTGGCAGGTCTGGTTTATCTGGTGCGTATTGGCGCGCTGGACTGGACGCCCGCGCGTTCACGCCGCGAGCGTATGAACCCGGAAACGAACAGTATCGCTAATCGTCAACGCTAACCGCGAGGCATTAAGATGGATTATACGCTCACCCGCATAGATCCTAACGGTGAGAACGACCGTTACCCCCTGCAAAAACAGGAGATCGTAACCGACCCCCTGGAGCAAGAAGTTAACAAAAACGTGTTCATGGGCAAGCTGCATGACATGGTTAACTGGGGCCGTAAAAACTCAATTTGGCCCTATAACTTTGGCCTTTCCTGCTGCTACGTTGAGATGGTGACCTCGTTTACCGCCGTGCACGATGTGGCCCGTTTTGGTGCGGAAGTACTGCGTGCATCGCCGCGTCAGGCTGACCTGATGGTCGTAGCCGGAACCTGCTTTACCAAAATGGCGCCGGTTATTCAGCGCCTCTACGATCAGATGCTGGAACCGAAATGGGTTATTTCCATGGGCGCATGCGCCAACTCCGGCGGTATGTACGACATCTATTCTGTGGTGCAGGGCGTTGATAAATTTATTCCGGTCGATGTGTACATCCCGGGATGCCCGCCGCGTCCGGAAGCGTATATGCAGGCTCTGATGCTGCTGCAAGATTCCATTGGCAAAGAACGCCGTCCGCTCTCCTGGGTGGTTGGCGATCAGGGCGTTTATCGCGCCAATATGCAGTCAGAACGCGAGCGTAAACGCGGCGAACGTATTGCTGTAACGAATCTTCGTACACCAGACGAGATTTAATTTGCGCCTGTCGGCAGCAGCACTTCCTTCGCTTATCACTACATAAATAGCGCGAAGCACTGCCGACCACCACGGACCATTTGCAATGGTGAACAATATGACCGACTTAACCGCGCAAGACGCTGTATGGCAAACACGGGATCACCTTGATGACCCGGTCATTGGCGAACTGCGTAACCGTTTTGGGCCGGATGCCTTTACCGTTCAGGCGACTCGCACCGGGGTACCTGTTGTTTGGGTCAAGCGTGAACAATTACTGGAAGTTGGCGATTTCTTAAAGAGACTGCCGAAACCTTACGTCATGCTGTTTGACTTACACGGCATGGACGAACGTCTGCGTACGCACCGCGAAGGCTTACCTGCCGCGGATTTTTCCGTTTTCTATCACCTGATCTCCATTGAACGCAATCGCGATATCATGCTCAAGGTGGCATTGTCTGAAAACGACCTGCGCGTACCGACGTTCACCAAACTGTTCCCGAACGCCAACTGGTATGAGCGTGAAACCTGGGAAATGTTTGGCATCGACATCGAAGGTCACCCGCACCTGACGCGTCTGCTGATGCCGCATACCTGGGAAGGTCATCCGCTGCGTAAAGACTACCCGGCGCGTGCGACCGAATTCGATCCGTTTGAGCTGACCAAAGCCAAACAGGATCTGGAAATGGAATCACTGACCTTCAAACCAGAAGAATGGGGCATGAAGCGTAGTTCCGAAAACGAGGACTTCATGTTCCTCAACCTCGGTCCTAACCACCCGTCTTCTCACGGTGCGTTCCGTATTGTGCTGCAGCTTGATGGCGAAGAAATCGTCGACTGCGTGCCTGACATCGGCTACCACCACCGTGGCGCTGAAAAGATGGGTGAACGTCAGTCCTGGCACAGCTACATTCCGTACACCGACCGTATCGAGTACCTCGGCGGCTGTGTTAACGAAATGCCTTACGTACTGGCCGTTGAGAAACTGGCTGGCATCACCACGCCGGATCGCGTCAACGTGATTCGCGTTATGTTGTCTGAACTGTTCCGTATCAACAGCCACCTGCTGTACATCTCCACGTTCATCCAGGACGTCGGCGCGATGACGCCGGTCTTCTTCGCCTTTACCGACCGTCAGAAAATCTATGACGTAGTGGAAGCGATCACCGGTTTCCGTATGCACCCGGCCTGGTTCCGTATCGGCGGTGTGGCACACGATCTGCCGCGCGGTTGGGACAAACTGCTGCGTGACTTCCTCGACTGGATGCCAAAACGTCTGGATTCCTACGAGAAAGCCGCACTGCGTAACACCATCCTGAAAGGCCGTTCGCAAGGCGTTGCCGCTTACGGTAAGAAAGAAGCGCTGGACTGGGGTTGTACCGGTGCTGCGCTGCGTGCGACCGGTATTGATTTTGACGTGCGTAAAGCGCGTCCATACTCTGGCTACGAAAACTTTGACTTTGAAGTCCCGGTTGGCGGCGGCGTGTCCGACTGCTATACCCGCGTGATGCTGAAAGTTGAAGAGCTGCGCCAGAGTCTGCGCATCCTTGAGCAGTGCCTCAACAACATGCCGGAAGGCCCGTTCAAAGCGGATCACCCGCTGACTACGCCGCCGCCGAAAGAGCGCACGTTGCAACATATCGAAACCCTGATCACCCACTTCCTGCAAGTTTCGTGGGGACCGGTTATGCCGGCAAACGAGTCCTTCCAGATGGTGGAAGCGACCAAGGGTATTAACAGTTACTACCTGACCAGCGATGGCAGCACCATGAGTTACCGTACCCGTATCCGTACCCCGAGCTATGCGCACCTGCAGCAGATCCCGGTAGCGGTACGTGGCAGCCTGGTGTCCGACCTTATCGTCCACCTGGGTAGTATCGATTTTGTTATGTCAGATGTGGACCGCTAATTATGCACGAGAATCAACAACCACAAACCGAGGCTTTTGAGCTGAGTGCGGCTGAGCGTGAAGCGATTGAGCACGAGAAGCACCACTACGAAGACCCGCGTGCGGCGTCCATTGAAGCGCTGAAAATTGTTCAGAAACAGCGTGGCTGGGTGCCGGATGGGGCGATCTATGCGATCGCTGATGTGCTGGGGATCCCGGCAAGCGACGTAGAAGGTGTTGCCACGTTCTATAGCCAGATCTTCCGCCAGCCGGTAGGTCGCCCGTGATCCGCTACTGCGACAGCGTGGTGTGCCATATCAACGGCTATCAGGGGATCCAGGCTGCGCTTGAGAAAAAACTCAACATCAAGCCGGGGCAGACGACCTTTGACGGTCGTTTTACGCTGCTCCCGACCTGTTGCCTGGGGAACTGCGATAAAGGGCCGAACATGATGATCGATGAGGATACTCATGCTCACCTGACCCCGGAAGGCATTCCCGAACTGCTGGAGCGGTATAAATGAAAGACATTATCCGTACTCCCGAAACGCATCCGCTGACCTGGCGTCTGCGTGATGACAAACAGCCGGTCTGGCTGGACGAATACCGTAGCAAGAACGGCTACGAAGGTGCACGTAAGGCCCTGACCGGGCTGTCACCGGACGAAATCGTTAATCAGGTAAAAGACGCTGGCCTGAAAGGGCGCGGCGGTGCGGGTTTTTCCACCGGTCTGAAGTGGAGCCTGATGCCGAAAGACGAATCCATGAACATCCGTTACCTGCTGTGTAACGCCGATGAAATGGAGCCGGGTACCTATAAAGACCGTCTGCTGATGGAACAGCTGCCGCACCTGCTGGTGGAAGGCATGCTGATCTCCGCGTTTGCGCTGAAAGCGTACCGTGGTTACATCTTCCTGCGTGGTGAATATATCGAAGCGGCTGTGCATCTGCGTCGCGCTATTGCCGAAGCAACCGAAGCCGGCTTGCTTGGCAAAAACATCATGGGCACCGGTTTCGACTTCGAACTGTTTGTCCACACCGGGGCAGGGCGCTATATCTGCGGTGAAGAGACGGCGCTGATTAACTCCCTTGAAGGTCGTCGTGCTAACCCACGCTCTAAGCCGCCGTTCCCGGCAAGCTCTGGCGCTTGGGGTAAGCCGACCTGCGTTAACAACGTCGAAACCCTGTGTAACGTACCGGCTATCCTCGCGAACGGCGTGGAGTGGTACCAGAACATTTCGCAGAGCAAAGACGCGGGCACCAAGCTGATGGGCTTCTCCGGTCGCGTGAAGAACCCTGGCCTGTGGGAACTGCCTTTCGGTACTACCGCGCGCGAGATCCTCGAAGATTACGCGGGCGGCATGCGCGATGGCCTGAAATTCAAAGCCTGGCAGCCGGGCGGCGCGGGTACTGACTTCCTGACTGAAGCGCACCTCGATCTGCCGATGGAATTCGAAAGCATTGGTAAAGCCGGTAGCCGTTTGGGCACCGCGCTGGCAATGGCTGTCGATCACGAGATTGGCATGGTTCCTCTGGTGCGTAACCTCGAAGAGTTCTTTGCCCGCGAGTCCTGCGGCTGGTGTACGCCGTGCCGTGACGGTCTGCCGTGGAGTGTGAAAATTCTGCGCGCGCTGGAGCGTGGCGAAGGCCAGCCTGGAGATATCGAGACGCTTGAGCAACTGTGTCGTTTCCTCGGCCCGGGTAAAACCTTCTGTGCACACGCACCGGGTGCGGTGGAGCCGCTGCAGAGCGCCATTAAATATTTCCGCGAAGAATTCGAAGCTGGCATCAAGCAGTCCTTCAGTAATACCCATCAGATTGGTGGTATTCAGCCGAACCTGCTGAAAGAGCGCTGGTAATAGCAGGGTAACCCTGAATCGCGATCAGAAATTCGATTAACGCTCGGTTTTAGACCGAGCCAACTGGAAGCATGCTGACTATGGCTACGATTCATGTAGACGGCAAAGAATATGAGGTCAACGGAGCGGACAACCTGCTGGAAGCTTGTCTGTCTCTCGGCCTTGATATTCCGTACTTTTGCTGGCACCCGGCGCTGGGAAGCGTCGGTGCTTGCCGCCAGTGTGCGGTGAAGCAATATCAAAACGCGGAAGACACGCGTGGTCGCCTGGTGATGTCTTGTATGACACCGGCCACCGAAGGCACCTTTATTTCAATTGATGACGAAGAAGCGAAGCAGTTTCGTGAAAGCGTAGTGGAGTGGTTGATGACTAACCACCCGCACGACTGTCCGGTCTGTGAAGAGGGCGGTAACTGCCACCTTCAGGATATGACCGTCATGACCGGTCATAGCTTCCGTCGCTACCGCTTCACGAAGCGTACTCACCGCAACCAGGACCTGGGGCCGTTCATCTCTCACGAAATGAACCGCTGCATCGCCTGCTATCGCTGCGTACGTTACTACAAAGATTACGCCGATGGCGCGGATCTGGGCGTCTATGGTGCGCATGACAACGTCTACTTTGGTCGTCCGGAAGACGGTACGCTCGAAAGCGAATTCTCCGGTAACCTGGTGGAAATTTGCCCGACCGGCGTCTTCACCGATAAAACGCACTCCGAGCGTTATAACCGTAAATGGGACATGCAGTTTGCGCCGAGCATCTGCCAGCAGTGTTCTATCGGTTGTAACATCAGCCCGGGCGAGCGCTACGGTGAACTGCGTCGTATCGAAAACCGCTACAACGGTACCGTTAACCACTACTTCCTCTGCGACCGTGGTCGTTTTGGCTATGGTTACGTGAACCTGAAAGACCGTCCGCGTCAGCCGGTACAGCGTCGTGGCGATGACCTGATCACGCTGAACGCCGAACAGGCGATGCAGGGCGCGGCAGATATTCTGCGTCAGTCGAAGAAAGTGATTGGTATCGGCTCCCCGCGTGCCAGCGTTGAAAGTAACTTCGCGCTGCGTGAACTGGTCGGTGCGGATAACTTCTATACCGGTATTGCCCAGGGCGAGCAGGAACGTCTGCAACTGGCTCTGAGCGTGTTGCGTGACGGCGGTATTCATACCCCGGCACTGCGCGAAATCGAGTCATACGATGCGGTTCTGGTCCTGGGCGAAGATGTCACCCAAACCGGCGCGCGCGTTGCGCTGGCAGTGCGTCAGGCGGTGAAAGGTAAAGCGCGTGAAATGGCGGCGGCGCAGAAAGTGGCCGACTGGCAGATTGCGGCAATCCTCAACATCGGCCAGCGCGCCAAGCATCCGCTGTTCGTTACCAACGTCGATAACACCCGTCTGGATGATATCGCGGCATGGACCTACCGTGCGCCGGTTGAAGATCAGGCGCGTTTAGGTTTCGCTATCGCCCACGCGCTGGATAACAACGCACCGGCGGTTGACGGTATCGACCGTGACCTGCAAAACAAAATTGACGTCATCGTTCAGGCTCTTGCCGGGGCGAAGAAACCACTGATTATTTCCGGTACCAACGCCGGTAGCGCCGACGTGATTCAGGCTGCTGCCAACGTGGCGAAGGCGCTGAAAGGCCGTGGCGCAGACGTCGGGATCACCATGATTGCTCGCTCTGTCAACAGTATGGGGCTGGGTATGATTGGCGGTGGTTCCCTCGACGACGCGCTGACCGAACTGGAAACAGGTCGTGCTGACGCCGTTGTGGTGTTGGAAAATGACCTGCATCGCCATGCTTCAGCAATGCGTGTGAACGCCGCGCTGGCGAAAGCGCCGCTGGTACTGGTCGTTGACCATCAGCGCACGGCTATTATGGAAAACGCCCATCTGGTGCTTTCCGCCGCTAGCTTCGCCGAAAGCGATGGTACGGTAATTAACAACGAAGGGCGCGCCCAGCGTTTCTTCCAGGTCTATGACCCATCCTACTACGACAGCAACACCGTAATGCTGGAAAGCTGGCGCTGGCTGCACTCGCTGCACAGTACCGTGCAGAGTCGTGAAGTGGACTGGACGCAGCTCGACCATGTTATCGACGCGGTCGTTGAGAAGTTACCGCAGTTGGCGGGTATTAAAGATGCCGCGCCGGATGCAAGCTTCCGTATCCGTGGACAGAAACTGGCACGTGAACCGCACCGCTACAGTGGTCGTACCGCAATGCGCGCCAACATCAGCGTTCACGAACCACGCCAGCCGCAGGACAAAGACACCATGTTCGCTTTCTCTATGGAAGGGAACAACCAACCGTCTGCGCCGCGTTCGCAAATTCCGTTTGCCTGGGCTCCGGGCTGGAACTCCCCACAGGCGTGGAACAAGTTCCAGGATGAAGTGGGCGGTAAACTGCGTCATGGCGATCCGGGCGTGCGTCTGATCGAAGCTTCTGCAGATGGTCTGGATTACTTCACAACCGTTCCGGCGAGCTTCCAGGCTCAGGATGGTCAGTGGCGTGTCGCGCCTTACTATCATCTGTTTGGTAGTGACGAAATGTCCCAGCGTGCGCCTGTCTTCCAGACCCGTATGCCGCAGCCGTACATCAAACTCAACCCGGCTGATGCCGCGAAGTTGGGTGTTAATGCCGGTACGCGCGTATCTTTTAGCTACGATGGCAACACGGTTACGCTGCCGGTTGAAATCGCTGAAGGATTAACGGCAGGGCAGGTTGGTTTGCCAATGGGTATGCCTGGCATCGCGCCGGTTCTGGCTGGTGCACGTCTTGAGGATCTGCAGGAGGCACAACAATGAGTTGGATTACACCCGATCTGATTGAGATCCTGCTGAGCGTTCTCAAAGCGGTCGTGATTCTGCTGGTGGTGGTCACCTGCGGGGCATTCATGAGCTTTGGCGAACGTCGTCTGCTCGGTCTGTTCCAGAACCGTTACGGACCGAACCGTGTTGGCTGGGGCGGTTCGCTCCAGCTGGTTGCGGACATGATCAAGATGTTCTTTAAAGAAGACTGGATCCCGAAATTCTCGGATCGCGTCATCTTTACCCTGGCACCGATGATCGCCTTTACCTCGCTGCTGCTGGCTTTCGCCATCGTGCCTGTGAGCCCGAACTGGGTGGTTGCAGATCTGAACATCGGGATCCTGTTCTTCCTGATGATGGCAGGCCTCGCGGTATACGCGGTGCTGTTCGCAGGCTGGTCCAGTAACAACAAATACTCGCTGCTCGGTGCGATGCGTGCGTCTGCGCAGACGCTGAGCTACGAAGTATTCCTCGGACTTTCCCTGATGGGCGTGGTGGCGCAGGCCGGTTCATTTAACATGACCGACATCGTCAACAACCAGGCTGATATCTGGAACGTTATTCCGCAGTTCTTTGGTTTTGTCACCTTTGCCATCGCGGGCGTGGCGGTGTGTCACCGTCACCCGTTTGACCAGCCAGAAGCCGAGCAGGAACTGGCCGACGGTTACCACATTGAATACTCCGGTATGAAATTCGGTCTGTTCTTCGTGGGTGAGTACATCGGCATCGTCACCATTTCTGCACTGATGGTTACCCTGTTCTTCGGTGGCTGGCATGGTCCGTTCTTACCGCCATTCGTCTGGTTCGCGCTGAAAACCGCGTTCTTCATGATGATGTTCATTTTGATTCGTGCGTCGTTACCGCGTCCTCGTTATGACCAGGTAATGTCCTTCGGCTGGAAAGTCTGTCTGCCGCTGACGCTCGTCAACTTGCTGGTAACGGCGGCTGTCATTCTCTGGCAGGCGCAATAAGGGACACAAAGACCATGACCTTAAAAGAATTGTTAGTAGGTTTCGGCACCCAGGTACGCAGTATCTGGATGATCGGCCTGCATGCGTTCGCGAAACGCGAAACGCAGATGTACCCGGAAGAGCAGGTCTATCTACCGCCCCGTTTTCGTGGTCGTATCGTTCTGACCCGTGACCCAGACGGCGAAGAGCGCTGCGTTGCCTGTAACCTGTGTGCGGTAGCGTGTCCGGTAGGCTGTATCTCTTTGCAAAAAGCAGAGACCAAAGACGGCCGCTGGTATCCGGAGTTTTTCCGCATTAACTTCTCACGCTGCATTTTCTGCGGCCTGTGCGAAGAAGCCTGTCCGACAACGGCTATTCAGCTGACTCCAGATTTCGAGCTGGGTGAGTACAAGCGCCAGGACCTGGTTTACGAGAAAGAGGATCTGCTGATCTCCGGTCCGGGTAAATACCCGGAATATAACTTCTACCGGATGGCAGGTATGGCAATCGACGGCAAAGATAAGGGCGAAGCAGAGAACGAAGCCAAGCCTATCGACGTCAAGAGCCTGTTACCGTAAGGAGAGGGGCAATGGAGTTCGCTTTTTATATCTGTGGCCTGATAGCCATTCTCGCAACCTTGCGGGTGATCACCCACACCAATCCGGTACACGCACTGCTGTACCTGATTATTTCGCTGCTGGCGATTTCCGGGGTGTTCTTCTCGTTAGGTGCTTACTTCGCGGGGGCGCTGGAAATAATCGTCTACGCGGGCGCCATCATGGTGTTGTTCGTGTTCGTGGTCATGATGCTCAACCTCGGTGGTTCTGAAATTGAACAGGAACGCCAGTGGCTGAAACCGCAGGTGTGGATTGGACCGGCGATTCTGTCGGCCATCATGCTGGCGGTTATTGTTTATGCCATTCTGGGTGTTAACGATCAGGGCATCGACGGGACGCCAATTAGCGCGAAAGCTGTCGGTATTTCCCTGTTCGGACCGTATGTACTGGCGGTCGAGCTGGCTTCGATGCTGCTGCTGGCAGGTCTGGTTGTGGCCTTCCACGTAGGGCGCGAAGAGCGTTCTGGTGAAGTGCTGAGCAATCGCACCGATGACCGCGCGAAAAGAAAAACGGAGGAGCACGCATGATCCCCTTACAACATGGACTGATCCTCGCGGCTGTCTTATTCGTACTGGGCTTAACCGGTCTGGTTATCCGCCGCAATCTGCTGTTTATGCTGATCGGGCTGGAAATCATGATTAACGCCTCCGCGCTGGCCTTCGTGGTCGCCGGAAGCTACTGGGGCCAGACCGATGGTCAGGTGATGTATATTCTCGCCATCAGCCTTGCGGCTGCGGAAGCGAGCATTGGACTTGCGCTGTTGCTGCAACTTCATCGCCGTCGCCAGAACCTGAACATCGATTCAGTAAGTGAGATGCGTGGATGAACATGCTTGCCTTAACCATTATTCTGCCATTTATTGGCTTTGTATTACTGGCGTTCTCTCGCGGTCGTTGGTCAGAAAATCTGTCCGCGACCGTGGGCGTCGGGTCGATTGGCCTGGCGGCGCTGGTGACCGCGTTTGTTGGCGTTGACTTCTTTGCTAATGGTCAACAGGCCTACAGCCAGCCGCTGTGGACGTGGATGTCTGTCGGTGACTTCAATATCGGTTTTAATCTGGTGCTGGACGGCCTGTCGCTGACCATGCTCAGTGTGGTGACCGGTGTGGGTTTCCTGATCCACATGTTCGCCTCCTGGTATATGCGCGGTGAAGAGGGATACTCCCGTTTCTTCGCCTACACCAACCTGTTTATCGCCAGCATGGTGGTTCTGGTACTGGCGGATAACCTGCTGCTGATGTACCTCGGCTGGGAAGGCGTGGGCCTGTGCTCCTATCTGCTGATCGGTTTCTATTACACCGATCCGAAGAATGGCGCTGCGGCAATGAAAGCCTTCGTCGTGACCCGTGTGGGTGACGTGTTCCTCGCCTTCGCATTGTTTATCCTCTACAACGAGCTGGGCACGCTGAACTTCCGCGAAATGGTGGAACTGGCACCTGCTCACTTTGCAGATGGTAACAACATGCTGATGTGGGCAACCCTGATGCTGCTGGGCGGTGCGGTGGGTAAATCCGCGCAGCTGCCGTTGCAGACATGGCTTGCTGACGCGATGGCAGGTCCGACGCCTGTCTCCGCGCTGATCCACGCCGCGACGATGGTTACCGCCGGTGTCTACCTGATTGCACGTACTCACGGCTTGTTCCTGATGACGCCGGAAATCCTGCATCTGGTGGGGATTATCGGGGCTATCACTCTGGTACTGGCTGGTTTCGCCGCGCTGGTACAGACCGACATTAAACGCGTTCTCGCGTACTCCACCATGAGCCAGATTGGTTATATGTTCCTGGCTCTCGGGGTTCAGGCGTGGGACGCGGCGATTTTCCACCTGATGACGCACGCCTTCTTTAAAGCGCTGCTGTTCCTGGCATCTGGCTCGGTTATCCTGGCCTGTCACCACGAACAGAACATCTTCAAGATGGGCGGTCTGCGTAAGTCTATTCCGCTGGTGTATCTCTGCTTCCTGATCGGTGGCGCGGCGCTGTCGGCTCTGCCGCTGATTACCGCAGGCTTCTTCAGTAAGGATGAGATTCTGGCCGGTGCGATGGCGAACGGTCATATTAATCTGATGGTTGCAGGTCTGGTCGGTGCGTTCATGACCTCTCTGTACACCTTCCGTATGATTTTCATCGTGTTCCACGGTAAAGAGCAAATTCACGCTCACGCAGGGAAGGGGATTACACATCATCTGCCGCTGATTGTGCTGATGATCCTGTCCACCTTCGTTGGCGCACTGATTGTGCCACCGCTGCAGGGGGTACTGCCTGCGACGACCGAGCTTGAGCATGGTCGCGTGATGACCCTGGAAATTACCTCCGGTATCGTCGCGATTGCAGGCATTCTGATCGCTGCATGGCTGTGGCTGGGTAAACGTACTCTGGTGACGTCGATTGCCAACAGTGCGCCAGGCCGTCTGCTGGGTACCTGGTGGTATAACGCCTGGGGCTTCGACTGGCTGTACGACAAAGTGTTCGTCAAGCCGTTCCTGGGCGTTGCATGGCTGCTGAAACGCGATCCGCTGAACGCAATGATGAACATTCCGGCGATCCTTTCCCGCTTTGCAGGTAAAGGCCTGTTGTTAAGCGAGAACGGCTATCTGCGTTGGTATGTAGCATCAATGAGCATCGGCGCCGTCGTTGTGCTGGCTCTGTTGATGGTACTGCGTTGATCGTAAAGTGAATTTTATCCAAATTCGTTGAAAATCAGGCCTCTATTAGGGGCCTTAAAAAGGAATAAAAATCGCCATGTTACTACCCTGGCTAATATTGATTCCCTTTATCGGTGGCTTCCTGTGCTGGCAGACCGAACGCTTTGGCGTGAAGGTGCCGCGTTGGATCGCGCTGATTACCATGGGACTGACGCTGGCGCTTGGCCTGCAACTTTGGTTGCAGGGCGGCTATTCACTGACGCAATCCACTGGCATTCCGCAGTGGCAGTCTGAGTTTGTCCTGCCGTGGATCCCACGCTTTGGCATCTCGATTCATCTTGCTATCGACGGTCTGTCGCTGCTGATGGTGGTGCTGACCGGCCTGCTCGGTGTTCTGGCGGTACTTTGCTCCTGGAATGAAATCGAAAAATACCAGGGCTTTTTCCACCTGAACCTGATGTGGATCTTAGGCGGCGTAATCGGCGTGTTCCTTGCCATCGACATGTTCCTGTTCTTCTTCTTCTGGGAAATGATGCTGGTGCCGATGTACTTCCTGATCGCGCTATGGGGGCATAAAGCCTCTGACGGTAAAACGCGTATCACGGCAGCAACCAAGTTCTTCATTTATACCCAGGCGAGTGGTCTGGTGATGTTGATTGCCATCCTGGCGCTGGTGTTTGTGCACTACAAAGCGACCGGCGTGTGGACTTTCAACTATGAAGAATTGCTGAATACTCCGATGTCCCACGGCGTGGAATACCTGCTGATGCTGGGCTTCTTCATCGCTTTCGCGGTGAAAATGCCGGTGGTTCCGCTGCACGGCTGGTTGCCGGATGCTCACTCCCAGGCACCGACCGCAGGTTCCGTTGACCTGGCTGGTATCTTGCTGAAAACCGCAGCCTACGGTCTGCTGCGCTTCTCCCTGCCGCTGTTCCCGAATGCGTCAGCGGAGTTTGCACCTATCGCAATGTGGCTTGGCGTCATCGGCATCTTCTACGGCGCGTGGATGGCCTTTAATCAGTACGACATCAAACGTCTGATTGCTTACACCTCCGTATCCCACATGGGCTTCGTACTGATTGCTATCTACACCGGCAGCCAACTGGCATACCAGGGTGCGGTGATTCAGATGATCGCGCACGGCCTGTCCGCAGCCGGTCTGTTCATCCTGTGTGGTCAGCTGTACGAACGTCTGCACACGCGTGATATGCGTATGATGGGCGGCCTGTGGGGCAAAATGAAATGGTTGCCTGCGCTGTCAATGTTCTTTGCAGTGTGTACGCTGGGTATGCCGGGTACAGGTAACTTCGTTGGCGAATTTATGATTCTGTTCGGCAGCTACCAGGTGGTTCCGGTTATTACCGTGATCTCGACATTTGGTCTGGTGTTTGCTTCTGTTTACTCGCTGGCGATGCTGCATCGCGCTTACTTTGGTAAGGCGAAGAGCCAGATTGCCAGTGTTGAACTGCCAGGGATGTCGCTGCGTGAGCTGTTTATCATCCTGTTGCTGGTCGTGCTTCTGGTACTGCTTGGCTTCTATCCGCAGCCGATTCTGGATACCTCGCATTCTGCGATGAGCAACATCCAGCAGTGGTTTGTTAATTCCGTTACTACTACAAGGCCGTAAATCGCCATGACAATAACTCCACAACACCTGATTGCGCTGCTACCGCTGCTGATCGTCGGCTTGACGGTGGTGGTTGTGATGCTCTCCATTGCGTGGCGACGCAATCACTTCCTCAATGCCACGCTGTCGGTCATTGGGCTTAACGCCGCACTGGTTTCGCTCTGGTTTGTTGGCCAGGCGGGCGCTATGGACGTCACCCCGCTGATGCGGGTTGACGGTTTCGCCATGCTCTACACCGGGCTGGTGCTGCTGGCGAGTCTTGCCACCTGTACCTTCGCTTACCCGTGGCTGGAAGGCTACGACGACAACCGGGAAGAGTTCTATCTGCTGGTGCTGATTGCCGCGCTCGGCGGTATTCTGCTGGCTAACGCTAACCATCTGGCGGCGCTGTTCCTTGGTATTGAGCTTATCTCTCTGCCGCTGTTTGGGCTGGTTGGCTATGCGTTCCGTCAGAAACGTTCGCTGGAAGCCAGTATCAAATACACCATTCTGTCTGCCGCAGCGTCTTCCTTCCTGCTGTTTGGTATGGCGCTGGTGTACGCGCAGTCTGGCAACCTGTCGTTTGTCGCGCTCGGTAAGAGCCTCGGCGACGGTATGCTGCAAGAACCGCTGCTGCTGGCGGGCTTCGGTCTGATGATTGTTGGCCTCGGCTTTAAACTCTCACTGGTTCCATTCCACCTGTGGACGCCAGACGTATACCAGGGCGCTCCGGCTCCGGTTTCCACCTTCCTGGCGACGGCGAGCAAAATCGCTATCTTCGGCGTGGTGATGCGTCTGTTCTTGTACGCACCGGTAGGTGATAGCGAAGCGGTACGGATCGTGCTGGGTGTGATTGCCTTTGCTTCCATTATCTTCGGTAACCTGATGGCGCTGAGCCAGACCAACATCAAACGTCTGCTTGGTTACTCTTCTATCTCTCACCTCGGTTACCTGCTGGTGGCGCTGATTGCCCTGCAGAGCGGCGAGATGTCGATGGAAGCGGTTGGCGTTTACCTGGCCGGTTATCTGTTCAGCAGCCTCGGTGCTTTCGGTGTGGTCAGCCTGATGTCCAGCCCGTACCGCGGTCCGGATGCAGACTCTCTGTTCTCCTACCGTGGTCTGTTCTGGCATCGTCCAATCCTCGCGGCGGTGATGACGGTGATGATGCTGTCTCTGGCGGGTATTCCGATGACGCTGGGCTTTATCGGTAAGTTCTACGTACTGGCGGTGGGTGTGCAGGCTAATCTGTGGTGGCTGGTTGCCGCCGTGGTGGTGGGTTCCGCGATTGGTTTGTACTACTACCTGCGCGTTGCCGTGAGCCTGTACCTGAGCGCACCGCAGCAGCTGAATCGCGATGCGCCGTCCAACTGGCAGTACAGCGCGGGCGGTATCGTGGTGCTGATTTCTGCCCTGCTGGTACTGGTGCTGGGTATCTACCCGCAACCGTTGATCAGCATCGTGCAGTTAGCGGCTCCGCTGATGTAATTCGTCATGCTGTGATCGAAAAAGAGTCTGGACAATGTCCAGACTCTTTTTTTTACCTGTCTATACTCGTCATACTTCAAGTTGCTGGGGTGTCAGGCCGAAAGTTGACGGCTCACCAGCGGGCCGCTGATGCCTTTCGCTGTGCGATCCATCACTTCCTGAATGACTGAAGACAGCTCATTGACTTCGAATTTGGCCACGTAACCATCTGCTTTCACTCGGCGTACGTGATCTTCATTAGCGCTACCGGAAAGTGAGGAGTGGATAACGACCGGGATCTTCTTCAGGCGTTCGTCGGTTTTTATCTTACGGGTAAGCGTAAAACCGTCCATCTCCGGCATTTCCAGATCGGTGAGCACCAGCGCAATCTTCTCGCTGATTGGTTTACCTTCCGCTTCTGCTTCTTCAGATAGCTGTTGTATCTTTTCCCACGCATCCTGGCCCGTCACATGCATCAAGTGTGGGATCTCCATGGCGTTAAGCCCTTTTTCCAGCATCGCGCGAGCCACTTTGGAATCATCAGCCACAATCGCCACCGCACCCGGCGTAATGTTGAACTTATTGGTTTTCAGCTCTGTTGCGCGCAGGTCGTGGTTCGACGGTACGATGTCGTACAGGATCTGTTCGACATCGAGCACCAGCGCCAGATTGTTAGTCTCTTTGTTGTCGTCCAGACAGGCGATACTGGTAATGTAGCGACCATTGACGGCTTTCTCGGCGGTATGCACCTGTTGCCAGTCCAGACGCATAATGTTTTCTACCGACTCTACCGCAAACGCCTGAACGCTGCGGGCATATTCCGTGATCAACAGGATGTTGAGTCCGGTCTCTGGCTTACAGCCCGCGACGGCAGGCAGATCAATCACCGGGATCACCTGATCGCGAATGTTAACCATACCCAGCAACGGGGCTTTCATACCTGCGGGACGCGTAAAGGTCGGCATCGGTACGATTTCACGCAGTTTGAATACGTTGATGCCAAACAGTTCTGATTTCTGCTCCTCGACGGATTTGCCAAGGCGAAACAGCAGCAGTTCAAAACGGTTAGACAGGGTTAGGTTTGTCCTGTCATCAATATCTTTCTGGAAATTGTTCATCCTGTCCTCAGTGTGAAAGCCAGCCTTTCCACTGTTATCGGCACTGAGGCGGAAAAATGGAGCATTAAACGGTGAAAATGGCGAAATCGTGAGCCAGTTCAGTGTCTGGAAATATCGCTTTGCACTCTTCTAGTAACCGCTGACAGCCTTTTTCATCGTAGCGTGAGCTAATGTGGGTCATGATCAGGCGTCCCACTCCGGCCTCAAGCGCCAGCTGGGCGGCTTGTCGGGTCGAGCTGTGACCGCGGCTGTTGGCTTTTTCCTCCATTGAGGAGTCCAGTGTGGTTTCATGTACCATCACATCCACACCGCGTGCCAGTTCAATGGCGGACGCGCAAGGTCCTGTGTCGCCGAAAATAGCCACAGATTTTCCTCTGGTGGCAGGGGCGAGAAAATCGGCACCGTTAATCGCTCGACCATCCTCCAGCACGATGGTTTTCCCGGCTTTCAAATCCTGGAACCACGGGCCCGCTTTAACACCAGCCGCCTTCAAGGCGCTGGCGTCAAGTGCCCCCGGTTTGTCGTGCTCTTCAACACGAAAACCGTAGCACTCCAGCGGATGCTCCAACGGGTATGCCGTTATTTTACGCAGGCCGTCATCAACAATTTCACCCGCGGTGATTTCGACAATATCCAGCGGATAATCGGTCCAGGAGCCGCTCAAACGCAAAGCCGTTTCGGTAAACTCTCGCAATCCCTTTGGTCCGTAAAGCGTCAGTGGCTGGACGTTCCCGGCCATTGAGCGACTGCACAGCAGCCCCGGTAAACCAAACAGGTGATCGCCGTGTAGATGGCTGATAAAAATACGTTCGAGTTTTCCAGGGTTAAATAGTGTGGTCAGCATCTGATGCTGCGTTCCTTCACCACAATCGAAAAGCCACAGCCCCGCCTGAGTCGGGTGTTGCAGATTCAGTAAAATTGCCGTTACATTGCGTGAGCGCGTGGGGACTCCCGCAGACGTGCCTAAAAATAGTAATTCCATCTTCGCGTTACACTTTTCGCCATCAATAAGGCAGGGTGTTCAGGTTATCACAACAAAGGGGCAGACTATGATTCACTGGCAAGATCTCCACCATGCAAAGCTCAATACACAGCAGTTGTACGCCATTCTTGAGCTTCGCTGTGCGGTATTTGTTGTTGAGCAACGGTGTCCGTATCAGGATGTGGATGGTGATGACCTGAGTGGTGAAAACCGGCACATTCTGGGTTGGCATAACGATGAACTGGTGGCGTATGCGAGGATTCTGAAAAGCGATGATGAACTTGAGCCGGTCGTCATAGGGCGGGTGATCGTAAGCGAAGCGCTGCGGGGTGAAAAATTGGGGCAACAGCTAATGACTCAGACGCTGGCCTCCTGTACGCAGCATTGGCCGCACAAGGCGCTGTATCTGGGGGCGCAGGCACATTTGCAATCATTCTATGCGCGCTTTGGCTTTGTGCCGGTCACGGATATCTATGACGAAGACGGTATTCCACACGTCGGAATGGCGCGGGAAGCACATCAGGCGTAAACAGGCGCAAACACGCCTGATTGTCTATAGTTAGCGGGTACGTCAATAGAAAGGGAGAATAAAATGTCTTTTCATTCTTATGAATCACGTATCGATGACGATCTGGAATTATTGAGTGAAACGCTGGAGGAGGTGCTGCGTTCTTCCGGCGATCCAGCCGATCAAAAATACCTTGAGTTAAAAGCGCGGGCAGAGCGGGCGTTAGAAGAGGTGAGAAATCGCGTCAGCCACGCCTCTGACAGCTACTATTACCGCGCGAAGAAAGCCGTTTGCCGGGCGGATGATTATGTGCATGAAAAACCCTGGCGCGGAATCGGCGTTGGTGCCACGGTCGGTTTAGTGATGGGATTATTGTTAGCACGGCGATAAATTCCATTCCGTCAGCGCATTTGTACGTACTCCCTAACTGGGGGTACTGCTTTTTCTGCTCAGTACCCCGTATAATGTGAGGTTTTTAACAGGGAGAGGTCCGCGTGCATTCAATCACTACTGCGCTGGAAAGTCTGATGCGTCATTTGTCGCAAGAGATACCAGCAGCACCTGGAATTCGTATTTACGATATCCCTTTCCCACTGAATGATGCGTTTGACGCTTTAGGATGGCTGGCCAGTCAACCTGTCTGGCCCCAGTTTTACTGGCAACAGCGTAATGGCGATGAAGAAGCCGCCGTATTGGGCGCTGTTGCTACATTTTCCTCGCTCGAATTAGCCCAGCATTTTTTACATCAGCATAATGATAATCCTGACCTGCGTATCTGGGGCCTGAATGCCTTTGAGCCTCAGCGCGGCCATTTGTTATTGCCACGGCTGGAGTGGCGACGTTGCGCGGGGGTGGCGAGCTTACGCTTACATCTTTTTAGCGACGTGTCGCTGCGTGAAGACGCCGCGCAGGCGGTGGCGTTTATCTCATCGCTCGCCAACGTAAAGCCGCTGCCCGCATTGCGTCTGCGTTTGACGGGAGAACAGAACTGGCCGGATAAAACTGGCTGGATAGACCTGATAAAGCTCGCCACGCAAACGATCAATAGGGAACAGCTCGATAAGGTCGTGCTGGCGCGGGCGACCGATTTACAGTTTTCTCAGTCGGTTAACGCCGCGGCCGTGATGGCTTCCAGTCGTCGTCTAAACCTGAACTGCTACCATTTCTTTATGGCGTTCTCCGCAAAGTGTGCGTTTCTTGGTTCTTCCCCTGAACGTCTGTATCGGCGGCGTGACACGGCGCTGCGCACCGAGGCGCTGGCGGGAACCGTTGCCAACCACCCTGAGGATCATCGGGCCTGGCAGTTGGGGGAATGGCTAATGAAAGATGATAAAAACCAGCGCGAGAATATGCTGGTGGTCGAAGATATTTGCCAGCGTCTGCAAGGCTGTACGCAAACTCTTGATGTGCTGCCGCCACAGGTGCTTAGACTGCGCAAAGTGCAGCACCTGCGCCGCTGTATCTGGACGGAACTGAATCAGGCTGATGATACGCTTTGTCTGATGCAGCTCCAGCCCACGGCGGCAGTCGCAGGTATTCCGCGTGAGCTGGCGCGTGAATTTATCCAACAAAATGAACCGTTTGAACGCGAGTGGTATGCCGGTTCTGCGGGTTACCTTTCTCTGCGCCAAAGCGAGTTTTGCGTGTCATTACGGTCGGCGAAAATTAGTGAAAATGTGATACGCCTGTATGCCGGGGCAGGGATCGTGCGTGGTTCAGATCCTGAACAGGAATGGCAAGAAATAGACAATAAAGCGGCAGGACTGCGCACTTTATTACAGATGGAAGGGTAATGAGTTGTATATTACCGACTCATATCAAAAATCCATTTATTCGATTCTTTATACTGTGTCGCAATATTGATACCGGACAATCTCATGTCAGTAAGCGCATTTAACCGACGCTGGGCGGCGGTCATTCTGGAAGCACTCACTCGCCACGGCGTCAGGCATGTCTGCATTGCCCCTGGCTCTCGTTCTACACCGTTGACTCTGGCGGCTGCGGAAAACCCCGCTTTTATTCACCATACTCATTTTGATGAGCGTGGCCTTGGGCATCTGGCCTTAGGTCTGGCAAAAGTCAGCCGGCAGCCTGTCGCTGTGATTGTGACGTCCGGTACGGCGGTGGCAAATTTGTATCCCGCGTTGATTGAAGCGGGCCTGACCGGTGAAAAGCTGATTCTACTCACGGCTGACAGACCTCCTGAGCTTATCGACTGCGGCGCTAACCAGGCGATTCGTCAGGCCGGAATGTTTGCCTCGCATCCATCGCAAACGCTCTCTTTACCGCGCCCGACCCAGAACATTCCGGCTAGTTGGCTGGTATCCACCATTGATAACGCCTTAGCTGCGCTGCATAGCGGGGCGGTTCATATCAATTGCCCATTTGCAGAACCGCTGTATGGCGACATGGACGAAACGGGGATTGACTGGCAGCAGCGCCTTGGCGACTGGTGGCAGGATGATAAACCCTGGCTGCGTGAGTCGCGTCGACTGGAAAGCGACAAACAGCGTGACTGGTTTTTCTGGCGACAAAAACGCGGCGTTGTTGTTGCAGGCCGCATGAGCGCGGAAGAGGGCAAAAAGGTTGCGCAGTGGGCGCAGATGCTAGGCTGGCCGCTGATTGGCGATGTTCTGTCGCAAACCGGACAACCTTTGCCGTGCGCCGATCTGTGGCTGGGAAATGCGAAAGCGGTCACTGAATTACAGCAGGCGCAGATTGTGGTGCAGCTTGGCAGTAGCCTGACCGGAAAACGGCTCCTGCAATGGCAGGCCAGCTGTGATCCGCAGGAATACTGGATTGTCGATAATATCGAAGGCCGCCTCGATCCGGCTCACCATCGTGGGCGCAGACTGGTAGCGACGGTTAGCGACTGGCTGGAGTTGCATTCGGCGGAGAAACGTCAGCCCTGGTGCGTGGAGATCCCACGCCTGGCGCAACTGGCCTGGCAGGCGGTAGAAGCCCGTCGCGACGCGTTTGGTGAAGCGCAATTAGCCCACCGTATCCGCGAATACTTGCCGGAGCAGGGGCAACTGTTCGTGGGCAACAGTCTGGTGGTGCGCCTGATTGATGCGCTGTCGCAGCTTCCGGCGGGTTACCCGGTCTATAGCAACCGTGGCGCGAGCGGCATTGACGGCCTGCTGTCAACGGCAGCAGGCGTACAGCGCGCCAGCGCGAAATCGACGCTGGCTATCGTCGGCGATTTATCTGCGCTGTATGACCTCAATGCGCTGGCGTTATTGCGCCAGGTTTCCGCGCCGTTTGTCCTGATAGTGGTCAATAATAACGGCGGGCAAATTTTTTCCCTGTTGCCGACGCCAGCAAGCGAACGCGAACGGTTCTACCTGATGCCGCAGAACGTGCATTTTGAGCATGCTGCCGCCATGTTTAACCTTAAATACCAGCGCCCGGAAAACTGGGAGCAACTGGAGAGCGCGCTGACTAACGCCTGGCGTACTCCGGTGGCAACGGTGATTGAGCTGGTGGTAAACGAAACTGATGGGGCGCAAACCCTGCAGCAACTGCTGGCGCAGGTAAGCCATCTATGATCCTGCACGCGCAGGCGAAAGTGGGCCAGACGGGATTTCCCTGGCTGGTTTTCCTGCACGGTTTTTCCGGTGATTGTCGGGAATGGCAGAGGGTTGGCGAAGCGTTTAAGAATTATTCGCGGCTGTATATCGACCTGCCGGGACACGGTGGCTCCGCTGACATCAGCGTGAGCGGATTCGACGACGTAAGCGCTTTGCTGCGTAACACGTTGCTTAGTTACAACATACTTAAATACTGGCTAGTAGGCTACTCTCTTGGCGGCAGAGTCGCGATGATGGCGGCTTGTCAGGAGATGCCAGGACTGTGCGGTTTGGTGGTTGAAGGTGGACATCCAGGCTTGCAAAGTGAGGAGGCGCGCGTTCAGCGTCGCCGCTCTGATGGTCGCTGGGCTGCGCGTTTTCGCGCTGAGCCGTTGTGCGAGGTGTTTATTGACTGGTATCAACAGCCGGTTTTTTCCTCGCTGAATGCGGTGCAAAAAGAAGCGCTGGTCGCACTGCGTAGCCAGAATAACGGGCATACGCTGGCAGCGATGCTGGAGGCCACCTCGCTAGCCGTACAACCTGATTTACGTGCGCAACTCACTACGCGCACATTTCCGTTTTATTATTTATGTGGTGAACGTGACGATAAATTCCGCGCTCTGGCGGCGGAAATATCCGTACCAAGCCATGTGATTCGTAATGCCGGACACAACGCGCATCGGGACAATCCCGCTGGCGTGGTGGACTGTCTGGCTCAGATTCTGCATCGCTGACTATAGGACATTTTATGATCTATCCTGATGAAACAATGCTTTACGCACCGGTAGAATGGCACGATTGCTCTGAAGGCTACACCGACATTCTCTACGAGAAATCCACCGACGGTATCGCAAAAATCACCATTAATCGTCCGCAGGTACGCAATGCCTTCCGTCCGGTCACCGTGAAAGAGATGATCCAGGCGCTGGCGGATGCTCGCTATGATGACAACATTGGCGTGATTATTTTGACCGGTGCTGGCGACAAAGCGTTCTGCGCAGGTGGCGATCAGAAAGTGCGCGGTGACTACGGCGGATACCAGGATGATTCCGGTGTGCATCACCTGAACGTACTGGACTTCCAGCGCCAGATTCGTACCTGTCCGAAGCCGGTAGTGGCGATGGTTGCAGGCTTTTCTATCGGCGGCGGCCATGTGCTGCACATGATGTGTGACCTGACCATTGCGGCTGAAAACGCCATCTTCGGCCAGACCGGTCCGAAAGTCGGTTCCTTCGATGGCGGTTGGGGTGCCTCTTACATGGCGCGTATTGTCGGTCAGAAAAAAGCGCGTGAAATCTGGTTCCTGTGCCGTCAGTACGATGCGAAGCAAGCGCTGGATATGGGCCTGGTAAACACCGTGGTTCCGCTGGCCGATCTGGAAAAAGAGACCGTACGCTGGTGTCGCGAAATGCTGCAAAACAGCCCGATGGCGCTGCGCTGCCTGAAAGCTGCACTGAACGCCGACTGCGATGGTCAGGCTGGTCTGCAAGAGCTGGCGGGTAACGCCACCATGCTGTTCTACATGACGGAAGAAGGTCAGGAAGGCCGTAACGCCTTTAACCAGAAACGTCAGCCGGATTTCAGCAAATTTAAACGGAATCCGTAATGCGTAGCGCGCAGGTATACCGCTGGCAGATCCCCATGGACGCGGGGGTGATTCTGCGCGACAGGCGGTTAAAAACGCGTGATGGGCTGTACGTTCGCCTTTGTGACGGCGAGCGCGAAGGGTGGGGAGAGATCTCCCCGCTGCCGGGCTTCAGTCAGGAGAGCTGGGAAGAGGCGCAAACCGAGCTGCTGGCCTGGGTCAACGGCTGGCTACAGGGGGATTCTTCCTTACCGCAGCTGCCTTCGGTCGCCTTTGGCGCAAGCTGTGCGCTGGCCGAACTGGCTGGCGTATTGCCAGAAGACGCAGACTACCGTGCGGCACCGCTGTGTACGGGCGATCCTGATGATCTGGTACTGCAACTGGCGGACATGCCGGGTGAAAAAGTAGCGAAGATTAAGGTCGGACTGTATGAAGCGGTTCGCGACGGTATGGTCGCCAACCTGCTGCTTGAGGCTATCCCGGAGCTGCATTTGCGACTTGACGCCAACCGAGCCTGGACGCCGTTGAAAGCCCAGCAGTTCGCGAAGTACGTTAATCCAGAGTACCGCGGACGCATCGCTTTTCTCGAAGAGCCATGCAAAACCCGCGATGACTCTCGTGCTTTTGCGCGTGAAACCGGCATTGCCATTGCCTGGGATGAAAGCCTGCGTGAAGCGGATTTCATCTTCGAAGCCGAAGAGGGCGTCAAGGCAGTGGTTATCAAACCTACGCTGACGGGCAGTCTCGATAAAGTGCGCGAACAGGTGGCAGCGGCGCATGCGCTTGGTCTCACCGCTGTTATTAGTTCGTCGATCGAGTCGAGCCTGGGCTTAACCCAACTGGCGCGAATTGCCGCCTGGCTGACGCCGCAGACCATTCCGGGGCTGGATACCCTGAGCCTGATGCAGTGCCAGCAGGTACGCACCTGGCCGGGTAGCGCATTGCCGTGTATCGATGTTGATGCGCTGGAACGCCTGCTATGACCCAGCGGGAAATGCCCGATAGCGTAAGCATATCGGGCCTGGTACAACCCGATGACTGGCCGTGGCGTCACTGGCGACAGGTTCGTGCAGAGGTGCCTGCTCTACGCCTCAACGATGAAGTATTAAGCTGGAGCGAGCTCTGCACGCGCGTTGACCATCTGGCCAGCGGTTTTGCCGCTCAGGGCGTGGAAGAGGGCGATGGCGTCCTGCTTCGCGCCTGGAATCATCCGCGTGCTTTGCTGGCCTGGCTGGCATTGTTGCAATGTGGGGCGCGGGTTTTACCTGTGAACCCACAACTGCCTCAATCGCTGCTTGACGCGCTGGTCCCGGACTTAACGCTGCGTTTTGCGCTGGATCTGGAGACCGCTAATGTTCTCACGGGACTCCATCCGTTGCAGATGCAGGCAGTGCCAGGCAAGCATGCCGCCGCGTGGTTACCCCAGCGTTTGAGTACGATGACGTTAACCTCAGGTTCTACCGGATTGCCAAAGGCAGCGGTGCATACCTGTCAGGCTCATCTGGCAAGCGCGCAGGGCGTGTTGTCATTAATGCCGTTTGACGCTGAAGATGACTGGTTGCTCTCGCTGCCGCTGTTTCATGTTTCCGGCCAGGGTATTTTGTGGCGTTGGTTGTTTGCCGGGGCACGAATGACCGTGCGCGACAAGCAACCATTGGAGCAAATGCTGGCTGGATGCACTCATGCTTCGCTGGTGCCCACGCAGCTGTGGCGCCTGCTGGTCAACAAAACGGCGGTAACGCTCAAAGCAGTGCTCCTGGGTGGCGCGGCAATTCCTGTTGAATTGACGGAACAGGCGCGCGAGCAAAGGATTCGCTGCTGGTGCGGTTACGGTTTAACGGAGTTTGCTTCTACAGTCTGTGCGAAAGAGGCGGATGGCCTGGCGGATGTAGGGTCACCCCTGGCAGGCAGAGAAGTCAGAATCGTTGATGGTGAAGTCTGGCTGCGTGCCGCCAGCATGGCGCATGGTTACTGGCGTAACGGGCAGCTGATTCCTTTAGTAAACGCGGAAGGCTGGTTTGCCACCCGCGATCGCGGGGTGTTGAAGGATGGCAAGTTAACCATTGTCGGTCGGATGGACAATCTGTTCTTTAGCGGCGGGGAAGGCATACAGCCGGAAGAGGTGGAACGCGTGATTGCTGCGCATCCGCATGTTCTGCAAGCTTTCATTGTGCCGATAGAAGACAAAGAGTTTGGTCATCGCCCGGTGGCGGTCGTTGAGTATGACACCAATGCGGATGACACCAATCTGGCTGAGTGGGTGAAAGATAAGCTGGCCCGCTTTCAGCAACCGGTATGCTGGCTGACATTGCCACCCGAACTAAAATCCGGAGGGATTAAAATCTCTCGTCGTGCGCTGTCAGATTGGGTAAGTGCTTTATTGTTAAAATTAAGCAAACAGTAATTACATTTCTCACTTTCGCCATTGCGTCGTTATTGTCATTTTGTTTATCTGCTTAAGTGTAACCTGTTGTGAAATCTTTTAACAAAAGGTGCGCTATGGAATGGCATGTGAAGAAGTCTTGCTGTCACAAAAAAGCAGGCAGGCTCTATATCGTACTTTGTGATGGCGGCGGTTCGCTAAAGATGCTGGCTGAGGCCCAATCTTCCGAGTGGGTTAAGCCCGGAGACCTCCTTTCACCGCTGAAAGATGCACTGTATTGCATTAATCGCGATACCTCACGGTTAATCAAAATAATTGATGCCAGACAGTACACGTGCGACGAATGGGAACGCCTGTTACGACTGTCTGAAGATAAATAATCTCAGGGTTGGCGCTGGTGTGAAGGTAAAAAAATCGTCAGTAGCCCTGCCATGATGCACAGCACTCCGGCGAGCGCTTTCGCTGAAAATATTCCCTGCCAGCCGGGCAGGATCATTGATGCAACCCACACCAGTACATAGCTCAGGCTGAGCAGGGCATACGCTTTGCTCAGTGCGAGCTGGTGCAGCGCTTTATGCCAGCAAATCACCGACAGTAAATACCCTGCCAGTCCGGAATACAGAGCAAACGCGCCGACGCTAAGAGAGAATACGGCGGAAATGAATTGCTGCGGCTGCAGCATTGGCGGCAGATTATCCATCGCAAAGCCAAGACTCAACTGGGCGGCTGAAGTGATAATAACGCTGCATAATCCCCAAAAGATGCCCATTACACCGCGCTCCCAAGAATAAAGATGCCGGTGATGATTAACCCCACACCCAGCCAGTGGCGCGGGGTGACGGGTTCGCGCCAGATTTTCCAGGCAGCCAGAGTCACCCATACAAAATTAAGACTCAGCATGGGGTAGGCGATGCCGACCGGAATGTTCTGCAGCACCGCCAGCCATAGCAGCATGGCCAGACCGAGACTTGCCAGAGCAAGCCCAATCCATAGCGTAATGTGGCGTTTTCGCGCTCGAACGGGAACGGGTCGCGACGCCTGCTTCTGACATAACTGACCGCAGACGCTGAGCAGGCTGGCGAGAACTAAGGCTATCCAGATCATTTCGGCCGATACTGAATCAGGACCAGACGCCCCTGATTATCGATATAGTCAGCGGGAGGGATAGCAAGTCGATTAATATCTTCATCCTTATCGACTGAAAGCACGAGCGTAATGTTTCCTTGCTGACGATGTTGCGCTAACCACTCGGCAAAGTTCCCCCGCCCGACAAAACGCCCCTGGGCATCCGGGTAGTTAAGGCCATATTTTAACTCGCCCGTTTGTCCGTACATTATGATGTCGTCACGCTTCAGGCTCCAGGCCAGCCCCGCGGCGACGCCAACGCTGTCGGTGAGAATATAACGGCTCGACTCCAGCGACTCTTTGGTCATCTCGACAAAAAATTGTGGCTGTTTAGATTCCATCACCCGGTCAGGAATGGAGAAGCCAAACAACAGTGCCAGGCCTAATGGACACAGCGCTGCGAACGTCCAGTTCTTCTCGCGGTTATTTAGCGTATACCAGCCAAAGAGCGTCCAGATGATAAAAATGCCCCACGCACAAAACACTTTATACGTTTCGATATGCGACCAGACCGGCGTCTTTAATGGACCCAGTGTAGAAACAATAAACGTGGCGACAATGCCGGTTACACCGAACAGAACGTTGATCCAGCCATTCACGCGCAGCGCGGTTGCGCCTTTTTGCGCGGCCTGCAGGCCGAAACGCGCCGTCAATATTGCCAGCGGCGCGAAGCAGGAAAGAATATAGGTCGGCAGTTTTCCTTTCGCGATGCTGAAAAACAGGATTGGCATGATAATCCAGCTTAACAGGTACAGTGCGCTGCGCGGAACATCCCGTTCACGCCAGCCCGTACGCAGCGCACCGGGGAGCAGCCCGAGCCACGGTAATGCGCCAGCCACCAATACCGGAATGTAGTACCAGACGGGGGCCTTATGTTGGGCATCCTCTTGCGCGAAGCGTTGAATATGTTCGACCCAGAAGAAGTAATGCCAGAAATCCGGCTCACGCCGGGCAATCGCTATTCCCCAAGGCAGCACAGTCACGATGCAACCGACTACTGCCAGCAGACCGTAGATAATGAGATCTTTCCAGCGCTTTTGTACGAAAACCCACGGCAGTACGCTGAGCACAGGAACGGCGAGTGCCAGGAAACCCTTGGTCATCACGCCCATGCCGCAGGTTAACCCTAACAGCAGAAAGGCGGTAATTTTGCGCGTTCTGCTGGTGGCTTGCATCCCCTCCCAAAAGCAGCACATGCCCGCCATTAGCCAGAGCGCAATGATGGGATCAAGTACCGCGTAGGTGCCGATGCTGTAAACCGAAAAAAACGTTAAAAAGATAACCGAAGAGAGTACGGCGGTGCGCTTATCCCGCCACAACCGCATGGCAAGCCAGGCTACCATTAGCGCCGTCAGTAAAGTGGCAAAAATGGCTCCTGCTCTGACGCCGAAATTATTGGCGCCAAACAGCCATTGCCCGATGCTGTTTAACCAGTATCCGGCAATCGGTTTTTCAAAATATCGCAGCCCTAAAAAGTGCGGAACGATCCCGTCGCCAGAGGTCAGCATTTCCCGACTGATTTCGGCATAGCGCGTTTCATCAGGCTGCCACAGCAGGCGACTGTTGATGGGGAGAATAAAATACAGCGCAATAAAAGCGATAAATGCCAGGGTGTAGCGGACAGTAAGTTTCATCTTGTCACACTCACTGGTTGTTGGCGGCCGACCCATCCCTCTCTGCCGGGTATTTTGCCACGCACGATCTGCCCTGTTGGCAGCGAACTGACATCGTCCGGTAACAGGTCGCCGAGTGGGCAAAATGTTATCCCCATGTCTGCGGCGCGAGTAAGCAGCTCGTCAAAATTCTGCTGAAAGGCGATGCCTTCAACTTCCGCATGAATGGTATACACCGGTGTTCCTCTGCTCATCTGGATGTGGGAAAGAATGTAAGCGTTGAAGTCCACCGCCTGGACTTCCTGACCAACCACTTCATCCCAGGTGGGTAGCGTGACGGGAATTTGCGGCGTACCTGTTTTCCCGGACGTCAGCACCGGACGGAATAACGACGTTCCCCGACAGTCGCTGTTATAACGCAGATGGAACGTTTCTTTGGCGTGGACGACGCGATCGTCGGCACGCCATCCGGCAACGGCTGAACAGGTGACAGGTTGTCCGATAAGAGTTTCAAGGGCCGTGATGCCTCGTGAAATATCATCAATCAGCTGTTTATCATTCCAGTTTCCGCTTCGCGCCTGCCAGGCATGGTGATCCCAGGCATGCAAACCGGTTTCATGAATCAGGGCGGTTTGCGCAATGATCGCCGCGTTGGCCTGGCCGATCTCTTTTCCCGGCCAGGCGGTTCCCGCCAGCAATATATCCCATCCGTAAAGTGATGCGGCGTTTGAGCGCAGCATCTTCCACAGAAATTGTGGTTTCACAAGACGCCAGAGGTGGCGTCCCATGTTGTCCGGCCCAACGCTAAAGAAAAAACTTGCACGCACGTTATGTCGGTTCAATGTCTCCAGCAGGCGGGGTACGCCTTCGCGCGTCCCCCTGAAAGTATCGACATCTATGCGCAAGCCGACTTGGGTCATGATGTGTGTTCCGTGATATTCACACTGCGTAAGAAGAAGTCCAGCGTCTCTTCTACCGTTTCCTGCATCTCAATGGTGGGCTCCCAGTTCAGGCAGCGTTTCGCATTGCGGATGTTGGGCTTACGATGTTCAACGTCTTGATAACCTTTACCATAGTAGCTGCTGCTTTCGACGTCACGGAAACCGGCAAACGGCGGGAAGTGGTTACGCAATGGATGTTTTTCAAAGCAGGTAAGCAGCATTTCTGCCAGTTCCTGAATACTCGCTTCGTTCTGCGGATTACCGATGTTGATAATCTCACCGTCGCAGCGTCCGCCTTCGTTTTCAATGATGCGGTACAGGGCTTCGATACCATCCCGAATGTCGGTAAAGCAGCGTTTTTGCTTGCCGCCTTCAATCAGCTTAATCGGTGAACCTTCCACCAGATTGAGGATCAGTTGGGTAATGGCGCGTGAGCTGCCGATACGCGCGGCGTTAAGGCTGTCCAGACGCGGCCCCATCCAGTTAAACGGGCGGAACAGGGTGAAGCGCAATCCCTCTTTTTCGCCGTACGCCCAGATTACGCGGTCCAACAACTGCTTGGAAACGGAGTAGATCCAGCGTGGTTTATTCACCGGACCGACGATCAGATTCGAGCTGTCCTCATCGAAGACTTTGTCGGTACACATGCCGTAGACTTCAGACGTTGACGGGAAAATGATGCGCTTACGGTATTTCACGCAGTAGCGAATGATTTTCAGGTTCTCTTCAAAATCGAGCTCAAATACGCGCAACGGGTTGCGGGTATATTCGATTGGCGTTGCGATCGCCACCAGCGGCAGCACGACGTCGCATTTTTTAACATGGTATTCAATCCATTCGGAGTGAATGCTGATGTCGCCTTCGACGAAGTGGAATCGCGGATGCTGCAGAAAACGTCCAATGGCGTCACTGCCAATATCGAGCCCATACACTTCGTAATGATCTTCTTGCAGCAGGCGTTCGGTCAGATGGTTACCAATGAAGCCATTGACGCCGAGGATCAGCACGCGTGTACGACGTTTAGTGGTGGTAACTGATTGACTGTTCAGGCGGGAGCCTGGAACCAGGCCCAGAACCTGCGCCAGTTGCGACCCTTGCATTGCAATACCATCGCCAGCTTGTCCGGTAATAATTTCCAGGGCGCCATCGCCACAGGCGATCAGCAAAGGAGAAACGGAGATGACGGTACCCGGTTGGGTCGCTGAGTCATTTACGCAAACGCGCGATGACCAGACGGTGAACTTTTGTGTGCCGACATAGCTATATGCGCCCGGCCAGGGATCGCTGACGGCGCGGACCTGGTTATGCAACTCTGCGGCAGGTGTGTTCCAGTCGAGGAAGCTATCTTCCGGTGTACGGCGACCAAAACAGGTAGCATCTGCTTCCTGTTGGGGGCGTTCTGCATAATCCCCGGTTTTAATCGCGGGCAGTGCCTGTTCCAGCAGGTGACGCGCAGCCTGGTACAATTTATGGTGCAGCGTTAACGCCACGTCATCTGGCGAAATAGCGACGCGCTGCTGGGCAATAATGGCACCAGCATCCGCGCGTTTGACCATGCGGTGAAGCGTGACGCCGGTTTCGGTTTCGCCATTGACCAATACCCAGTTCAGCGGCGCGCGACCACGGTATTTCGGCAGCAACGAACCGTGCAGATTAAAAGCCCCAGCAGGCGCAAGACTGAGGATCTCATCACTCAGTAAATGACGATAGTAGAACGAGAAGATAACATCCGGTGCCAGTTGGCTAATGCGTTCAATCCACAAGGGATGATTGACCTCGTCCGGGGCGTAAACCGGAATTCCGGTGCTGGCGGCAAGGCGGGAAACCGAACCAAAAAATGCTTTTTCGCCCGGATTATCGGTGTGAGTAAAAATGGCAGCGATTTCATAACCGGCATCCAACAAAGCCTGGACACCCTGACATCCCATATCGTGATAGGCAAATACGATGGCTTTCATGCGCGGTTTTCCTCGGTTGGCTGCGTGGTTTGTGGGTGGATAACGTGTTGAACAAAATAGCGGGGGCGGGCGCGGACATCGTTATAGATGCGACCGATATATTCGCCGAGTAAACCCATGCCAATAAACTGTGCGCCGATAAAGGTAAACAGGACGGCAAACAGCATGAATACCCCTTCCGCGGCCCACTGTGGACCGAGCGTCAGACGCAGAACCACAAGCAGGATAGACAAGATAAAGCCAGTGGCGGCGATTACGCTGCCCAACAGGCTCAACATACGAAGTGGCGTTGTGGTCAGACAGGTCACCAGGTCATACATCAGGTTGATCAGACGCATAAAGCTGTATTTGGAGTCACCAAATTCTCGCTCTGCATGGTGTACCGGGATTTCCGTAGCGCGCCGGGCAAAAATGTTGGCCAGAATCGGGATAAAGGTACTGCGCTCCTGGCAATGCAGCATGGCATCGACGATGTGGCGGCGATAAGCGCGTAACATGCAACCGTAGTCGCCCATCGCTTTACCGGTGGTGCGCTGAATCAGATGGTTAATCATTCGCGATGCGGTCTTACGAAATACGCTGTCCTGACGGTTCTGACGTACCGTGCCGACCACATCGAAGCCTTCATCTGCGGTGGCGACCAGCCGTGGGATCTCCTCCGGCGGGTTTTGCAAATCGGCATCCAGTGTGATGATCACGTCGCCGGTGACATGACTGAAACCGGCCATAATCGCCGAGTGTTGCCCGTAATTGCGATTCAATAAAATAGAAACAATATGGCTGTTCGGTGCCTGGGAAGCGTCCATCATCAGCTGTGCGGAATGGTCGCTGCTGCCGTCATCAATTAGCAAAATTTCATAGTCTTTGCCCAATTTTTCGCAGGCAGCGCTGGTACGTTTGATTAACTCTGGCAAGCTTTCCTGTTCATTAAAAACGGGAATGACCACCGAGACTTTTTTGATCGGTGCTGCTTCAAACATGGTTATTGTCCTGCAATCTCGCGAAGTGCCGTAATTACCCGCTGGGTGTCATCGGCGGTCATGTCGGGGAATAACGGCAGTGAGCAAATGCGCGCGCTATTCCATTCTGTATTGGGGAGCGAAAGGGTAGTGAAGCGTTCGCGGTAATATTTTTGCGTATGGGCCGCACGAAAATGCAGACCGGTGCCGATATTTTTGGCCTTTAACGCCTCCATTAAGGCATCTCTGCTCAGACCGCAGCGGGCTTCGTCAACGCGAATGATGAACAGGTGCCAGGCGTGAACGTGCGCCCACTGGGGCAGACTCAGTGGTTGAAATGGCGTATCGGCCAGCGCCTGTTGATACTCGCGGGCAATTTGCGCCCGGCGTGAGTTCAGGTGTTCCAGTTTATTTAGCTGTACCAACGCAATGGCGGCGTTGATATCCGTGAGGTTGTACTTGTACCCTGGCGCAAGCACTTCGGCCTGCGGCGCCCGGCCATAGGTTTGTCGATCAAAGGCATCAACGCCCAGACCGTGAAACTTCAGGCTGCGAAGCCGTTGGGCAAGCTGGCTGTCGTCGGTAACGATCAACCCGCCTTCGGCGCAGGTAATATTTTTGATGGCGTGAAACGAGAATATTGCCGTGCCGCGCGCGCCGACATGACGACCTTTATACAACGTCCCTACGGCGTGGGCCGCATCTTCTATAATCGGAATGCCATAGCGTTCGCCAATGGCATAAATCGCGTCCAGGTCGGCGGGGGCGCCTGCGTAATGTACCGGAATAATGGCTTTGGTTCGCGGGGTGATGGCGGCCTCAATTTGCTCCGGTGTGACCATGAGCGTATCGCGGTCGACGTCGATCATGACTGGCGTCGCACCCAGCAGGACAATCATGTTGAGGGTAGAAACCCACGTCATTGACGGTGTAATGACCTCATCGCCTGCACCGATGTCCAGCGCCATCAGCGTGATGTGCATACCTGCCGTAGCGGAGCAGACGGCGACGGCGTGTTGATTTCCCGTGAGCTGGCAGAAGGCTTCTTCCAGCTGTTGATTTTTCGGGCCGGTGGTTATCCATCCAGAGTTCAGAACCGTCTTCACAGCAGCAAGTTCTTCAGCCCCCATTGCCGGGCGAGAGAAAGGCAAAAAGTCAGGCATCATTATTCCTTCAAGCCATTTAACGCCACCGACGTTTTATTTTTAATGATAAACAGGGGCGTCGTTAATTATTTCATCAGGCTTCAAAGGGTAATGACGGAAGGTTAATTTATCCTTAAGAGTTTAAGGTTTGGGAAAGAGAGAGGAATAGCGTGTTTTTTATTTATCTTAATGAAAAAAAGATCATGTAGGTTTGAGTGGTTTTGGCGACATTGCTGTTATTTGCAGACTGATGAGCGCAATGTCGCTATTAAGAATGCTAATTATATGCCGTTATTAAAATGATAATTTACAGCAACCCTTTCAAGGTTAACGTTTTACGCGTGGCGATACTTAAATCGTAGGAGCCGAGATCTTCCGCTTTAACCCAGGCGAATGCCTGGAATTCTTCGTTAATCTTCACTTCACGATTAGCCGCCACACAATCGAAGATGAGATAAATCATATAAATCTCTTCCTGACTACCATCGGCGTACGTTTTGGTGCGAACATCGTCACTGAAGGTCCATGGCGTAATGTCTGATAACACCAGTTGTTCGCCCAGCTCTTCTCTTACTTCACGGCGCAAAGCGTCTTCAATACGTTCACCCGGTTCAACGCCGCCGCCAGAAAGCGCCCACTGACCGGGGAACACACCGCGATCGTCAGCCATTTTGCACAGTAAATAACAGCCATCGTTTTGAATTAATGGGCAAACAATTGTTCTTTGGCGCATAAGTCGAATCCTTGTAGGGGGAGGTATAGAAAATTCCATCGTGCACGCATCTTACCTTTTGCTGGCGGTAGAAAAAACGCTTCATCGATGAATAACGCCGCTTTGGCAGGGAAAACAGGATGTTTGTAGAAAATGGCGTTCTGCTGCCATCAGTGGCGTAATTGCTACAAGAATTTAACCTTATCTAAATCTTGTGAGTAGTATTTGCTTACAATATGTTATTGCATCGCTTTTTTAGTGCATTGATTCCTCGTGATCTGACAGTACAATTCACCGGTTTTGGGGCTATGTTTTGATTCTTGCTGGAAAGGATAGAAAATGAAAAAAAGTTTAATGTTGGGTTTTGCCGGAATGCTGTTTGTTTCCGCGTCGGCGAGCGCGATTAGCATCAGCGGCCAGGCTGGCGAAGACTACACCAACCTGGGTTTCGGTATGGGTACTGAGACCACCGGTTTGGCCGTCAGCGGTAACTGGATGCATAACGATGACGACGGCGATGCGGCCGGTCTGGGACTGGGTCTGAATATTCCTCTCGGTCCGCTGCTGGCAACGGTCGGTGGGAAAGGCATTTATACTAACCCGAATGATGGTGACGAGGGTTACGCGGCGGCGGTCGGTGGCGGTTTGCAGTGGCCGATTGGCGACAGCCTCCGCCTGTTTGGCGAGTATTATTACTCTCCCGATTCTCTTTCCAGCGGTATTGACAGCTATGAAGAAGCGAATGCAGGTGCGCGTCTGACCATTATGCGTCCACTGAGCATTGAAGCCGGTTATCGCTACCTGAACCTGGCAGGCAAAGACGGTAACCGCGATAACGCGATTGCTGACGGCCCGTACGTTGGGGTTAACGCGAGTTTCTGATTTTTCCGGCGCGGCGTTCAGTCGCGCCTTCCCCCCTCCATGCGTTATAGTGTTTTCATCATAAAAGCAGGAGAACACGATGTTAAACGTGGAGATGCTATCCACCGGGGATGAAGTGTTGCACGGACAAATCGTCGACACGAATGCCGCCTGGCTGGCCGATTTTTTCTTTAATCAAGGGTTACCGCTAACCCGTCGCAACACGGTAGGCGACAATCTTGATGATTTGGTCGCCGTTTTGCGTGAGCGTAGCGAACATGCCGATGTACTGATCGTTAACGGCGGTCTGGGACCAACCAGCGATGATTTGAGCGCGCTGGCGGCGGCCACGGCAAAAGGTGAAGGGCTGGTGCTGCATGAAGCATGGCTCGCCGAGATGGCGCGTTATTTCCGCGATCGTGGACGCGTGATGGCACCGAGTAACCGCAAACAGGCTGAGCTACCTGCCAGCGCGGAATTCATCAATAATCCGGTAGGAACCGCGTGTGGGTTTGCCCTGAAGCTTAACCGCTGCCTGATGTTCTTTACCCCAGGAGTGCCATCAGAATTTAAAGTTATGGTTGAGCATGAGATCCTGCCGCGTTTGCGTGAGCGTTTTTCGCTGTCTCAACCCCCGCTATGCCTGCGATTAACCACCTTTGGTCGTTCTGAAAGCGAGCTGGCGCAGAGCCTGGATCCGCTGCAATTGCCTCCGGGAGTGACAATGGGCTACCGCTCGTCAATGCCGATTATCGAACTGAAGCTGACCGGGCCGGATTCCCAACGGGAAGCGATGCTGGCGCTGTGGCCAGAAGTTAAGCGGGTTGCCGGGCAGAATATGATTTTCGAAGGTACGGAAGGTTTACCCGCGCAAATCGCCCGCACGTTGCAGGAACGGCAATACAGCCTGACGCTAAGCGAACAATTCACCGGCGGTCTGGTGGCGCTGCAGCTTTCGCGCGTGAATGCTCCGCTGTTGGCGAGCGAAGTGGTTCCGCCCCAGGAAGAAACGCTGGCGCAAACGGCACACTGGATAACCGAACGACGCGGCAACCATTATGCCGGGCTGGCGTTGGCGGTATCGGCTTTCGAAAACGAACATATTAACTTTGCGCTGGCAACGCCTGATGGAACGCATGCCTTACGCGTACGGCTGAACGCTAATCGTTATAGTTTGTCGGTGCGTCAGGAAGTGTGTGCAATGATGGCGCTCAATATGCTGCGCCGTTGGCTCAACGGGCAGGATATTGCCAGCGAACACGGTTGGATAGAAGTGGTTGAATCCCTGACGCTGCCTTCCTGACTTGCACTCTCTCACGCGCTTGTTATGGGAAGGCATACTGGCCTTCCCGTTATCAGTCCAACCTGTTGTACTCTCTGTAAAAAAATCCGTGCGTTAGTTCACAATTATGCTCGTTTTTTCTCCAGCCAGCTGGAAGAACGAGAGGATTTGATGCGCTTCACAATTTTAACCCCCTTAACCTACCACACTGATTCCAGTATCTCAGACTGGAGTCCAGTATGTTGGAATCAAGCAAGGTTCCCGCGCTCACCAGGGCGATCGAAATACTCAATCTCATTGCGCGTATCGGCCCATGTAGCGCCGCCACCATCATAGAGGCGCTGGGTATTCCAAAAAGCACCGCGTACCTGTTACTTAACGAACTGAAGCGTCAGCGCTTTATCAGCATTGATCATCAGGAAAATTACTGCCTGTGGACCAAGCTGGTTGAGTTGTCCGGGCATGCGCTGAGCAAGATGGATTTACGTGAACTGGCGCGTCCCCGGCTGACACAGCTGATGGATGAGACAGGGTTACTTTGCCATCTCGGGATCATCGACCACGAAAGCGCGTATTACATTCTGAAAGTGGAATCGTCATCCACTATCAGCGTGCGCTCCCACGAAGGGAAAAGTCTTTCGCTCTATCGCTCGGGTATTGGCAAATGCCTGCTGGCCTGGCAACCGGCAGCCGCACGAAAAGCCATTATTGAACAGCTGATATGGGAACAGGCAACGCCGACCACTATCACCAGGCCACAGCAGTTGAATGATGAGCTGGAGCGTATTCGACAGCGTGGATGGAGCTTTGATAATGGCGAAGATTATCCCGATGTTCGCTGCGTCGCAGCGCCTGTTTTTAACGCTAACAATGAACTGACCGCCGCGATTTCAGTGGTCGGCACTCGTCTGCAAATTAACGAAGAGAACCGTGATTATCTGGCCGGTAAAGCGATTGCCTGCGCCAGGGATATTTCACGCCTGTTGGGATGGAAAAGTCCCTTCGACTCACTCGCTTCATAAAAAGGAGAACACCATGACCCTACCTAAAATTAAACACGTTCGTGCCTGGTTTACCGGTGGTGCTACGGCGGATAAAGGCGCTGGCGGCGGCGACTATCACGATCAGGGCGCTAACCACTGGATTGACGATCATATCGCCACGCCAATGAGCAAATATCGTGAATATGAGCAATCGCGCCAGTCCTTTGGCATCAACGTATTAGGAACACTGATTGTTGAAGTGGAAGCTGAAAACGGACAGACCGGTTTTGCTGTTTCCACGGCAGGGGAGATGGGGTGCTTTATTGTGGAAAAGCATCTCAATCGTTTTATTGAAGGGAAATGCGTCAGTGATATCAAACTCATTCACGACCAGATGCTGGGCGCAACGATGTACTACTCCGGCTCCGGCGGTCTGGTGATGAACACCATCTCGTGCGTGGATCTGGCGCTGTGGGATCTGTTTGGCAAGGTGGTGGGTTTACCGGTCTACAAACTATTGGGTGGCGCGGTACGCGACGAAATTCAATTCTACGCGACCGGAGCGCGCCCTGATCTGGCGAAAGAAATGGGCTTTATTGGCGGCAAAATGCCGACCCACTGGGGGCCGCACGACGGGGATGAAGGGATCCGCAAAGATGCGGCAATGGTAGCCGACATGCGTGAGAAATGCGGTCCGGATTTCTGGTTGATGCTCGATTGCTGGATGAGTCAGGACGTGAACTATGCCACCAAACTGGCCCATGCCTGCGCACCGTCTAATCTGAAGTGGATCGAAGAGTGTCTGCCGCCGCAGCAGTATGAAGGTTATCGCGAGCTGAAACGTAACGCCCCGGCGGGGATGATGGTTACCAGCGGTGAACACCACGGGACGCTGCAGTCCTTCCGCACGCTCTCAGAAACCGGCATCGATATCATGCAGCCGGATGTGGGCTGGTGCGGTGGGTTAACCACGCTGGTGGAAATTGCCGCTATTGCTAAATCGCGCGGACAGCTGGTGGTCCCACATGGTTCCTCGGTTTACTCGCACCACGCGGTGATCACGTTCACCAATACCCCGTTCAGCGAGTTTTTGATGACCAGCCCGGATTGTTCAACGATGCGTCCACAGTTTGATCCGATCCTTCTGGACGAACCGGTACCCGTCAATGGCCGCATTCATAAGTCGGTGCTCGACAAACCAGGATTTGGCGTCGAGCTTAACCGCGACTGCAATCTGAAGCGCCCTTATAGCCACTAATGACCAGTGCGTTGCCAATGCCACGGCAACGCCCTCATTTCTTTGAGGATCTTGCTATGAGTACCACGTTACTTGATGGTGTGGTGAAGAAAAACCGCGCCCGTTTGATTCCCTTTATGCTGGCGCTGTATGTGCTGGCGTTTCTTGACCGCTCGAACATCGGTTTTGCCAAAGAGACCTATCAGATTGATACCGGTCTGAGCAACGAAGCTTATGCGTTGGGCGCGGGGATTTTCTTTGTGGTTTATGCCTTTCTGGGGGTTCCTGCCAACCTGTTGATGCGTAAATTTGGTGCCAGAACCTGGATTGGTACCACCACGTTGCTGTGGGGATTCCTCTCTGCGGCGATGGCATGGGCGGATACTGAATCGAAATTTCTGATTATCCGTACTCTGCTGGGTGCGGCAGAGGCGGGCTTCTTCCCCGGTATGATCTACCTGACGTCCCAGTGGTTCCCCCAGCGTAACCGCGCCAGCATCATGGGGCTGTTCTACATGGGGGCGCCGCTGGCGTTAACCCTGGGATCGCCGCTTTCCGGTGCGCTGTTGGAGATGCACGGCTTTATGGGGCATCCAGGGTGGTTCTGGATGTTCGTTATCGAAGGTTTACTGGCGGTAGGTGCGGGCATTTTCACCTTCTTCTGGCTGGATGATACCCCGCAGCAGGCGCGTTTCCTGAGCGCGGAGGAAAAGTCGTTACTTATTAGCCAACTGACAAGTGAAGAGGAGAAAAAGGTCACTTCACGCCTGTCGGATGCGCTGCGTAATGGCCGTGTCTGGCAACTGGCGATTATCTATCTGACGATCCAGGTGGCGGTGTATGGCCTGATCTTCTTCCTGCCAACTCAGGTTGCTGCGTTGTTAGGGACAAAAGTGGGCTTTACGGCTTCGGTCGTGGCGGCAATACCGTGGGTGGCGGCGCTGTTTGGTACCTGGCTTATTCCCCGCTACTCCGATCGCACCGGCGACCGGCGTAATGTTGCCGCGCTGACGCTGCTGGCGGCAGGAATCGGCATTGGCCTTTCTGGGCTGGTTTCACCGGTACTGGCGATTGTGGCGCTCTGCGTCGCGGCGGTCGGTTTCATTGCGGTACAGCCAGTGTTCTGGACGATGCCAACGCAACTTCTTTCCGGGACTGCTCTGGCGGCGGGGATCGGCTTCGTCAACCTGTTTGGTGCCGTTGGCGGCTTTATTGCTCCCATTCTGCGCGTCAAAGCCGAAACGGTGTTTGCCAGCGATGCGGCGGGCCTGCTGGTCCTCGCGGGCGTCGCGATTATTGGCTCGCTAATCATCTTTACGCTGAGTGTGAACCGTTCAGTTTCACAAGCAGGCGCTGCGCATCATTAATCTTATCTACGTTGTAAGGATCGTTATGAACGCATTGTTATCAAATCCCTTCAAAGAAGGATTACGCAAAGGGGAAGTCCAGATCGGCCTGTGGCTCAGTTCGACCACCTCCTACATGGCGGAGATTGCCGCGACGTCAGGCTATGACTGGCTGCTGATTGATGGAGAACACGCGCCGAACACGGTGCAGGATCTTTACCATCAGTTGCAGGCGATTGCGCCTTATGCCAGCCAGCCTGTGGTTCGCCCGGTGGAGGGCAGTAAAGCGTTGATCAAGCAGGTGCTGGATATTGGCGCGCAGACGCTGCTTGTCCCGATGGTCGACAGCGCAGAGCAGGCGCTTCAGGTGGTTTCCGCGACTCGTTATCCACCGCTCGGCGAGCGTGGTGTCGGCGCCAGCGTGGCACGGGCGGCGCGCTGGGGGCGTATCGACAATTATATGGCCCAGGCTAATGAATCACTCTGCCTGCTGGTACAGGTCGAAAGCAAAGCGGCACTGGATAATCTGGATGCCATTCTGGACGTTGACGGTATTGACGGTGTCTTTATTGGTCCGGCGGATCTTTCTGCGTCGTTAGGCTACCCGGATAATGCCGGACACCCGGAGGTGCAGCGGATCATTGAGCAAAGCATTCGCCGTATCCGCGCAGCCGGAAAAGCAGCCGGTTCCCTCGCTGTTGACCCAGCAATGGCGCAGAAATGTCTGCAATGGGGAGCAAATTTTGTCGCGGTAGGCGTGGATACCATGCTTTATACCGAAGCGCTGGATCGCAGGCTGGCAATGTTTAAGCCAGGCCAGAGTACGCAAACGTTGAAAAGCAGTTATTAATATCGGGCCCGGTGGTGTAGCGCCATCGGGCCTGAAATAGCTCCTAATGGTGATGCTCTGTCACGTCGTCAGATACCATCGTGATATCCACCAGCGGAAACTGATATGAAGTTGACAGATGAAGCTTGAGTTCCCGTGCGCCGTCTGATTTTTATTGACTCACATAATATTCTTACCACGAAATATGCACGGAGATGATTTTCTCCAACAGACCGGCTCCGGAGTAACGGGTTAATCAATACAGGGCGATGACTGGTTTTTTGATGCCGCAGGCGTAGGCGTAGCGAGTCAATGTCTCAATACTGGCTTTGGTAATGTTATTTTCAAGGCGGGAAATAACCGGAGGCGTCACCCCCATACGTTCGGCAACCTGAGCTTTTGTCAGGTTGTTATGCCTCCGCCATTCTGCAAGCAGTTCTCTAAGCATCTCTTTGCGTTCTTCTTCCCGCCATGCAGCACGAAACTCATCATTCTGCATCCATTCGTTATGCAGTTCTTTATGGCTTACCAGTTTCATTAAGCACCTCCGCTAACCGATTTTTGGCGAGTTCGATTTCTTTTGCTGACGTTTTCTGTGATTTCTTGATGAAAACGCGGAGCATGATGATAGTGTTGCCTTTATGGTATAGCCAGATACCTCTGGCTATATCAGTACCCATCGTGCGGATCTCAAAAAGTCCATCGCCAAGAGGTTTCGTATCCGGCTCCCGCAACAACTGGGCGTTATGTTCCAGCTTACCAATGAGCCGGTCAAACTTAACCCGAATTTTTACGGGTAATGCAGTTGCTTCTGCCCTGGCCTCAGGGTGATAAACAACGCTAAACATATGGCTGCCCACTCCAAATAAATGTTAGCTCATAGGCTAATTCATAACCATTCAAAATTAACCTGAAGGCTAATTTATTTGACGATTGCCGCAGCAATCTGGTTACAGCCTGTCAGTATTGGTTTTGTGTGCTTCACATAATTATTCTCAGGATAAGAAACCATCTTTTAAAAACCGCATCGTACGGTGTTGATGTTGCTGATTTAGCCATGGTAGTCCGTCACCAGAGGGAGAAGATGGTGTGACGATACCTACGAATGACGCGGGCTGCATTTGAGGAATTGATTTTTTGCGTGGAGGAGTCAGAGATAAATACGTCCGGTTGCAACGTATTCAGTTATGTACAACGGCATTCGCAAAAATGCCCGGTAGCCAACGCCACCGGGCAACAGAATTAACCTAACGCTTTGGCAAGCAGGGTGATGGGGTGTTCGCAGCGCTTACTGGTAGACATCTCAATCTGCCATTTACAGGTTTCGCAGTCGGTGACGACGATATCAGCGCCGCTGTCTTCAATCTGGCGGAACAGCGGTGCGCCAATGGATTGCGATGTCGGGTAGTTTTCCTTTTTAAAGCCGTATGTCCCGGCAATCCCGCAACATTGCGAGTCCAGCACCGTTAGCTCCAGCCCTGGAATTTGTCGTAGCAGTTCCAGCGTGTAGAGCGTCCAGCCCATTTTCTCCATGTGGCATGGCGTGTGGTAGACCACTTTCAGCGGCAGCGTTTTCAGCGGCAGCGTTTTGCCTTCATCCAGCTTGCGCCACAGCCAGCGGGTTGCCAGTTCAATGTGTTCGCGTAGACCTGAGTTGTCGACGTCCAGCACTTCCGGATATTCATCACGCAGCGCAAAGGTGCAGGTTGATGAGGTGGCGATCACCGGAATGCCTTTACCGTCAATTGCTTCTCTGAGCGAGGCCACGTTGCTCACCGCCTGCTTACGCGCTTTATCGGTAAAGCCGTTGGCAATCAGCGGTACGCCGCAGCATTTCTCTTTGCTCAGCAGTTGCACCCCGGTTCCCATCGCATTCAACACTTTGATCAGATCTTTGCCGAGCTGCGGATGGTTGTAATTCACAAAACAGCCGTGGAAAAAGGCAACCTGATCCTGATATTGCGCTTGCTGCGCGGCAACGCTG
Organism: Citrobacter sp. Cb080; assembly: GCF_030334745.1. NCBI lineage: Bacteria > Pseudomonadati > Pseudomonadota > Gammaproteobacteria > Enterobacterales > Enterobacteriaceae > Citrobacter > Citrobacter sp. Cb080. The sequence goes on from NZ_JAOWDG010000030.1 coordinate 155,998, forward strand.
CGATACCAGCGGCGGAAGGTGCCGAAAGAGTACTTCGGCAACGTACGGCGATGGTCGATTTTTAGCGCGTAATCCAGCAGCTGACGCACCGGTTTGAGTGAGGTGGCGGTATTCACTATCGGGGCGAACGGTGTGGACACGCTACCCATCAAATCGGTATGGCTTAAGACAAAGTTACGCAGCGACGGACGCGTTGTGTCGTATTTGGCGCGCGCGCGTTGGATGATATCGCCAATCTTCACATCTGACGGACAGGCTACTTCGCAACGCTTACAGTTGATGCAGTATTTCAGCGCATCGTCATATAACGCGCCATCTTTCAGGCGCAGACGCTCACCGTCCGGTCCGGCCTGTTTAGGACCAGGGTAGTTCGGATTGACGCGACTTACCGGGCAGGCCGTGGTGCACACCGTGCATTTGATACAACTTTCAAAACGTGTGTCGCTCATTGCTGGCCTCCTGCACGTTTCGCAATATGATGTGCGGCGTGTAAGGCGCTAACAGCGCACACGCCGCCTCCGCAACCCTGGGCGATAGGGTCGAATCCGCCGAGAACGGAACCGATGGCATACATGTTCTCTATCGTTTGTCCCGCCAGCGATGGGCGCAGCCCGGCATCGGTCGTAACGCCAAACTGCTGCCACGGTTGTGGGTCGAAGACGTCACGCTCATACCACTCGGCGCGCGTGGCGGTTTGCTGTACATCCAGCCCCAGGATAGGTTCGTAGATGGCCTCACGCGTGGCGACCAGTCCGCTGCTGAAGAAGCTGCCGCTGGCGAGCACGGCGAAACGTGGCCGCAAAGGAATATCGGCATGATTACGGGTCCAGATTTCGCTGACTACGCCGTCCTGACAGGTGATTTTCTTCACTTCATCACCCGGCATCCAGACGCCGCCCTGGCGCACAAACTGGCGCTGCAATTTGTTATGCAAACGCATACCCAGTACCGAAGGCGGTAGGGTCGGTAACAGCGTCAGCGAGCAGGGGAGGCGCTCGTTAAGCCATTGCCAGAGCTGTTCATCCGCCAGACCGAAGCAGGCCGGCATAATTATCATGTCGCAGGTTTTTGCTACTGGCAGTAAAGCGTCATAGAGCAGCGACCATTTATCTTCGTTATCCAGCAGGCGCGCAATATTGACGGCGCGAAACTCGGTCGGGTTATCACGCAGGACATCCAGCTCAGGCAGATCGATTTCTGCCGTCTCGACGCTGAGATTGCGTTGACGCAGTGACGCCGCGGCGAGATGTGCCTGAAAATCCAGTAAACCGCTAATACCTACAACGCAGATACGCTGCGCGGACAGCGGCCAGACCGAAACTTCCGGGGAACTTAACCAGGTTGAGCGCAGCGTTCCCAGCGGGGTGATGCGTTGATGTGACTGATGTACCTTGCCTTGCAAATGCGTTCCGCATTCTTCCAGCAGATTTTGCGCCTGCTGGGCCAGCTCCAGGACGTTGTGCGTTCCGATGGTGCTGTACGGGTGCGCGGGTGCCTGAGTGCGCAGCGCATTCAGGCCTGCTTCTATATCCGTCACCGGTTGGCCATCGGGTAAGTTGCTGAGCAAATCCAGTGAGCCGGAGGAGAAATGCAGGGCGCTTTGGCCGCGAGTGACAATCGCGCAGCGTAAACCGCTTTTTTGCAGTTGCAGGCCGCACAGTAGTCCGGCCAGGCCGCCGCCGATAATGACGGTATCAAATTTCATCCTGGTACTCCTTTTCCAGACCGCACAATCCCTGATAAACCCAGCGTGTGAATTCGCTTTCGCGCAGCGCATCTCCCCAGGCGATAGGCTGCACGCCTTTCCAGCGTTCATTGAGGAAATCGGAAAGCTGGGTAATAGATTGCGCGGCGGTGGTGACATTAAAACGTTGCAGCAAACCTGCGGCGCGGCAGGCACACAATTCGCCCTGGCAGGTTCCCATTCCAACACGGGTACGGCGACGCAAATCCAGCAGGCTGTTGACGGTCAAATTCTCGACGGCGTACTGCACTTCACCTGCAGTAACCGCTTCGCATTCACAGACCAGGCTGCGGTGCTGACGACCTTCGCTAAGCCACGCTGGGGTGCGATCGCCGTGACGGTAGACCGCTGAGCCGCGCAGTGGCGCGGGCAACGAGATCACGCGTTTGAGCGTATGCTCGGTCGATTCTTGTGAGCCAGGCAGCGCCTTGTCTGCCGTTGTGCAAGGTTGGGTATTGCCCAGCTTACGGCAAACGGCATCGGTGGCCCACTCTGCCATCAGGCGGTAGGTCATCAATTTGCCGCCAGTAATGGTGATAAACCCGTCCAGTCCGTCACGCTGGGCATGATCGAACAGTACAATCCCACGGCTGACGTTACGGCCACTTGGATCGTCGTCGCTGGCTACCAGAGGACGCACGCCGGAGTAGGCGCGTAAAATGCGCGTTTTCGCCATAATCGGCGCCAGTTTCTCGCCTTCACGCAGCAGTATATCGACCTCTTCTGCGGTGACGCGGTTGCTGTCGATATCATCGTAATCAATGTGCTGTGAGGTGGTACCAATCAGCGAAATGGTATCACCGGGCACCAGGATATCGGCGTCAGACGGCTTACGACAGCGGTTGATGACATGCTGGTTAATGCGGTGATCCATAATCAGCAGCGAACCTTTGGCCGGGAACATACGGATGCTCAGATCGGCATATTCCGCAATGCGCTGGCCCCAGATCCCGGCGGCGTTGACGACTACCGGTGCATGCAGAGACTGCATCTCACCCGTCAGATGATTGCGTACGTTCACGCCGCAAACCGTTGCCCCTTCACGAATCAGTCCCGTCACTTCATGCGCCGTTAAGATTACTGCGCCATGCTCACGCGCATCCAGCATGTTGGCGGCGGTTAAGCGGAAAGGATCAACCGTGCCGTCCGGCACTTTTACCGCGCCAATCAGCTGTGGGTTGACGGAAGGTTCGATAATGCGCGCCTGCTTAGGGTCAATTGCTTCTGCGCGAATACCAGCCTCTTCACAGGCGCGAATAAAGGTTGCCTGGAAGGAGAGTTCATCTTCCGGCAGGGTAATAAACAGACCGTCCGTCGGCTCAACGCAATGACGGGCGATACGTTTGAGAATTTGGTTTTCGCTGATGCACTCCCGGGCAGATTCAGCGTCGGTGACGGCGTAGCGTGCACCGCTGTGCAGCAGACCGTGGTTACGTCCGGTCGCCCCTGTGGCGATATCGTGGCGTTCCACTAAGATGACGCGCAACCCGCGCAGCGCACAATCGCGTGCGATCCCTGCACCTGTTGCTCCTCCACCAATGATAATCACGTCACTTGTTTGCGAGTCGCGAATTTTCATTGTTTTTCCTCACAGTTCGTTTTTTATCATTTAGCCACATAAAAAACATGGATTGTTTGATTTCGCGCATAATCGCTCATTATTCGAAAATGAAACGTGATTTCGTGCGCCTTTATGAACATTTGTCATAAATCTGTAACAATATGTGCAGCGTTTCACATTTTTGTTATGTATCTTTCCTTAACATCGCGGCCACACTGGGAGCGGTAGGGTAGTAATGACGAACTGCAGTGTTTACTTCGAATGAAAGACGGCCACGGAGGCTACACTATGTTGAGCATTTTTAAACCAGCGTCACACACGGCGCGTTTGCCTGCAGCGGAGATCGACCCGACATATCGTCGATTACGTTGGCAGATCTTTCTGGGGATTTTCTTTGGTTATGCCGCGTACTATCTGGTACGTAAGAACTTTGCCCTTGCGATGCCGTATCTGGTTGAGCAAGGTTTCTCGCGTGGCGATCTGGGTTTTGCGTTATCCGGTATCTCCATTGCTTACGGATTTTCGAAATTCATCATGGGGTCCGTTTCGGATCGCTCGAATCCGCGCGTTTTCCTGCCAGCGGGTCTGATCCTGGCCGCCGCAGTCATGTTGTTCATGGGCTTTGTGCCGTGGGCGACTTCGAGCATTGCGGTTATGTTTGTGCTGCTGTTCCTCTGCGGATGGTTCCAGGGAATGGGGTGGCCGCCGTGTGGTCGTACCATGGTGCACTGGTGGTCGCAGAAAGAGCGTGGGGGCATTGTTTCCGTCTGGAACTGTGCGCACAACGTGGGCGGTGGTCTGCCTCCTCTGTTGTTCCTGCTGGGTATGGCCTGGTTCAATGACTGGAAAGCGGCGCTGTATATGCCTGCTTTCGGTGCGATCGTCGTCGCGCTGTTTGCTTTTGCTCTGATGCGTGATACGCCGCAGTCTTGTGGCCTGCCGCCTATCGAAGAGTACAAGAACGACTACCCGGACGATTACAACGAGAAAGCGGAAGAAGAGCTGACTGCGAAGCAGATCTTCATGCAATACGTACTGCCGAACAAACTGTTGTGGTACATCGCTATCGCCAACGTGTTTGTTTATCTGCTGCGCTACGGCATCCTGGACTGGTCCCCGACCTATCTGAAAGAAGTGAAACATTTCGCGCTGGATAAATCATCCTGGGCCTACTTCCTGTATGAATATGCGGGTATTCCGGGCACGCTGCTGTGCGGCTGGATGTCGGATAAAGTCTTCCGTGGCAACCGTGGTGCGACCGGCGTGTTCTTTATGACGCTGGTGACTATCGCGACTATCGTCTACTGGATGAACCCGGCAGGCAACCCGAACGTGGATATGGCTTGTATGATTATCATCGGCTTCCTGATCTACGGTCCGGTAATGTTGATTGGTCTGCATGCGCTGGAACTGGCACCGAAAAAAGCGGCGGGTACGGCGGCTGGCTTTACCGGTCTGTTCGGTTATCTCGGCGGTTCCGTAGCGGCGAGCGCCATTGTTGGCTATACCGTTGACTTCTTCGGTTGGGACGGCGGCTTTATGGTGATGATTGGCGGTAGCGTGCTGGCGGTTATTCTGCTGGTGGTCGTCATGATTGGCGAAAAACGCCATCACGAAGAGATCGCACTGAAGCGTAACGGGGGCTAATAGATGAAAACCACATTGAAAAGTCTCAGCGTGGCGCTAATGCTGACAGGTATTGTGGTGAGCAGCGCGGCGGTTGCCGCAGAAAAAATCGTGATTGCGCACCGTGGCGCCAGCGGTTATCTACCGGAGCATACGCTGCCAGCAAAAGCGATGGCTTATGCTCAGGGGGCTGATTACCTGGAACAGGATTTGGTGATGACCAAGGACGACCATCTGGTTGTCCTGCATGACCACTACCTTGACCGCGTCACCGATGTTGCCGAGCGTTTCCCGGATCGTGCGCGTAAAGATGGGCGCTACTACGCTATCGACTTTACGCTGGATGAGATTAAATCGCTGAAATTTACCGAAGGCTTTGATATCGAAAATGGCAAAAAGGTCCAGACCTACCCGGGGCGTTTCCCGATGGGTAAATCTGATTTCCGTGTGCACACTTTCGAAGAAGAGATTGAGTTTGTTCAGGGATTAAATCATTCAACCGGTAAAAACATTGGCATTTACCCGGAAATGAAAGCGCCGTGGTTCCATCATCAGGAAGGGAAGGACATTGCGGCTAAGACGCTGGAAGTGCTGAAAAAGTACGGGTACACCGACAAGAACGACAAGGTTTATCTACAGTGTTTTGATGTCGCAGAGTTAAAGCGCATTAAGAATGAACTGGAACCGAAGATGGGGATGGATCTCAATCTGGTACAGTTGATTGCGTACACTGACTGGAATGAAACTCAGGAGAAAAAGCCGGACGGTAGTTGGGTTAATTACAACTACGACTGGATGTTTAAACCGGGTGCCATGAAGCAGGTTGCGCAGTATGCGAACGGCATTGGGCCGGACTATCACATGCTGATTGATGAGAAGTCGAAGAAAGGCAATATCTCGTTAACGGGCATGGTACAGGACGCGCATCAGAATAAGATGGTGGTGCATCCTTATACCGTTCGTGCCGATCAACTGCCGGATTACACCACTGACGTAAACCAGCTGTATGACATTCTGTATAACAAGGCGGGCGTTGACGGGCTGTTCACCGACTTCCCCGACAAAGCAGTGACATTCCTGAATAAAGAGTAATGGCACAAGGTCTGTGATGCACCTCCGGTCACAGGCCTGGTTGGATCAAACGTTATTAACGGCTAGATAAGGCCGTCTGCCGTCAACGTGGCCATACCTGCCTCCAGGAGAAATAAAGAGCTGCCGTCCATCGGCGGCTCTTTTTTAGTCGTAATTTTTATCCCGCCATGCGTTACAGCTCTATTTCAATATCGCCTTTTGCCCGACAGCAGCAGGGCAAAATTTCATCTGGCTGAATGAAGGCCGGAGGTTCGGCAATCCAGTCGACCTGTCCCGCTACCAGACGAGTACGGCAGGAGCCGCAATAACCTGCGCGGCACTGGTATTCAACTTCAACATTGTGCGATTCGAGCGCGGCAAGCAGGGAAGGGTGTTCATCCTGGCACAGCAGTTGTGTGCCAGAGATGCGCAGAGTAACGCGGCCCATCAGAGCTGGAAGTTACTCAGGTCGTCGGTATCGACTTCCGAATCGATCTGGCCGACCAGGTAAGAGCTGACTTCCACTTCCTGCGGCGCAACCTGCACGTTATCAGACACCAGCCAGGTGTTGATCCACGGGATTGGGTTAGAGCGGGTCTGGAACGGCAAGTCGAGTCCGACAGCCTGCATACGGATGTTGGTGATGTACTCAACGTACTGGCACAGAATGTCTTTATTCAGGCCAATCATTGAGCCGTCACGGAACAGATAATCCGCCCACTCTTTTTCCTGCAGCGCGGCCTGTACGAACAGGTCGTAGCATTCTTGTTTACACTCTTCGGCGATTTCCGCCATTTCCGGATCGTCCACGCCGCTGCGCAGCAGATTCAGCATATGCTGGGTCCCGGTCAAATGCAGGGCTTCATCGCGGGCGATCAGGCGAATAATTTTCGCGTTGCCTTCCATCAGTTCACGTTCGGCGAAGGCGAAGGAGCAGGCGAAGCTGACGTAGAAGCGGATCGCTTCCAGCGCGTTCACGCTCATCAGGCACAGATACAGCTTCTTCTTCAATTCACGCAGGCTTACGACAACCGTTTTACCGTTAACGGTATGCGTGCCTTCGCCCAGCAAATGCCAGTAGCTGGTCATCTCAATCAATTCGTCGTAATAGCTGGAAATGCCTTCCGCGCGTTTCTGGATCTGCTCGTTGGTGACGATGTCATCAAACACCACCGCCGGATCGTTCACGATGTTACGAATGATGTGGGTGTAGGAGCGGGAGTGGATCGTTTCTGAAAACGCCCATGTTTCCACCCAGGTTTCCAGCTCAGGGATCGAGATTAACGGCAGTAGCGCTACGTTCGGGCTACGTCCCTGAATGGAGTCCAGCAGCGTCTGATATTTCAGGTTACTGATGAAGATATGCTTTTCATGTTCCGGCAGCGCCTGGAAGTCGATGCGATCGCGAGAAACATCAACTTCTTCCGGACGCCAGAAGAAAGAGAGCTGCTTCTCGATCAGTTTTTCGAAGATGTCATATTTTTGCTGATCGTAGCGGGCGACGTTCACCGGCTGGCCGAAGAACATCGGTTCCAGAAGTTGGTTATTTTTCGTCTGTGAAAAAGTGGTGTATGCCATTGATGTGAATCCTTTGTGGGATGAGTGCCGGATGGCGTTACAAGCACCCTTTCCGGCCTACAAACCAAGCTACTGTAGGCCGGGTGAGCCTGGTGCCACCCGGCATCGTTCATCAGATCTTACATGCGCCGCTTTCGCAGCCGTCGTCCTGAATGGACGGCACCAGATCGTCCTGAGAATCTTCCGCACCGTCACGGGTGTTTTGATAATACAGCGTTTTGACACCAAATTTGTAGGCGGTGAGCAGGTCTTTCAGCAACTGCTGCATCGGTACTTTTCCGGATGGGAAGCGCGACGGATCATAGTTGGTGTTGGCGGAAATCGACTGATCGATAAATTTCTGCATGATACCTACCAGCTGCAAATAGCCATCGTTGTTCGGCATTTCCCACAGCAGTTCGTACGCGTCGTGCAGGTGTTCGTAGTCCGGCACGACCTGGCGCAGAATACCGTCTTTCGACGCTTTGATGCTCACATAGCCGCGCGGTGGTTCAATACCGTTGGTGGCGTTAGAGATCTGCGAAGAGGTCTCCGATGGCATCAGGGCTGACAGCGTGGAGTTACGCAGACCGTGCGTTTTGATGGATTCGCGCAGTTGTTCCCAGTCCAGATGCAGCGGCTCGTTGACAATAGCATCGAGATCTTTTTTATAGGTATCGATCGGCAGAATACCTTTGGAGTAGGTCGTTTCGTTAAACCACGGGCACGCGCCTTGCTCTTTCGCCAGCTCGTTAGAGGCTTTCATCAGGTAATACTGAATGGCTTCAAAGGTTTTGTGAGTCAGATTGTTCGCGCTGCCGTCAGAATAACGCTTACCGTTTTTCGCCAGCCAGTAGGCGTAGTTGATCACGCCAATACCCAGCGTACGGCGACCCATCGCGCCGCGTTTGGCGGCAGGAATCGGATAATCCTGATAATCGAGCAGCGCATCCAGCGCGCGTACCGCCAATTCGGCCAGCTCTTCCAGCTCGTCCAGGCTGTTGATAGCACCGAGGTTAAATGCGGACAGCGTACACAGCGCAATTTCGCCGTTTTCGTCGTTAACGTCGGTCAGCGGTTTGGTCGGCAGGGCGATTTCCAGGCACAGGTTAGACTGGCGCACCGGAGCGACAATTGGATCAAACGGGCTATGGGTGTTGCAGTGGTCAACGTTCTGAATATAGATACGCCCGGTAGAGGCACGTTCCTGCATCATCAGTGAGAACAGCTCAACGGCTTTGACGCGTTGCTTGCGGATACTGTCGTCGTTTTCATATTTGGTGTACAGACGTTCGAATTCGTCCTGGTCAGCGAAGAACGCATCATACAGGCCTGGAACGTCGGACGGGCTGAACAGCGTGATGTCGCCGCCCTTCAGCAGACGGGTGTACATCAGTTTGTTGATCTGTACGCCGTAGTCCATGTGACGCACGCGGTTGCCTTCGACGCCACGGTTGTTTTTCAGGACCAGCAGGCTTTCAACTTCCAGGTGCCACATTGGGTAGAACAGCGTTGCAGCACCGCCGCGTACGCCGCCCTGGGAGCAGGATTTTACCGCGGTCTGGAAGTGCTTGTAGAACGGAATACAACCGGTGTGGAACGCTTCACCGCCGCGGATCGGGCTACCCAGCGCACGGATGCGACCGGCGTTGATACCGATGCCGGCGCGCTGGGAAACGTATTTCACAATCGCGCTGGAGGTGGCGTTGATGGAGTCCAGGCTGTCGCCGCACTCGATCAGTACGCAGGAGCTGAACTGACGGGTAGGGGTGCGCACGCCGGACATAATCGGCGTCGGCAGCGAAATTTTAAACGTAGAAACGGCGTCGTAGAAACGTTTTACGTATTGCAGACGCGTTTCACGCGGATAGTTAGAGAACAGGCACGCCGCTACCAGAATGTAGAGGAACTGCGCGCTTTCATAAATCTCACCGGTAACACGGTTTTGTACCAGGTATTTACCTTCTAACTGCTTCACCGCAGCGTAGGAGAAGGTCATATCACGGTCGTGTACGATGAACGAGTCCATCTGCTTGAACTCTTCTTCCGTGTAGTCTTCCAGCAGATGATTGTCGTATTTGCCCATTTCAACCATTTTCACGACATGGTCGAACAGTTTCGGCGGTTCAAACTCGCCGTAGGCTTTTTTGCGCAGATGGAAAATCGCCAGGCGAGCAGCCAGGTACTGATAATCCGGTGCCTCGCGGGAGATCAGGTCGGCGGCAGCTTTGATGATTGTTTCATGGATATCGGATGTCTTGATACCGTCATAAAACTGAATGTGGGAGCGCAACTCGACCTGAGAAATCGATACGTTATTCAGTCCTTCTGCCGCCCAATCCAGAACGCGGTGGATTTTGTCGAGATTGATGCGCTCTGTACTACCATCACGCTTTGTCACCAGCAGACTCTGATTCATGTGGTTTTTTACCTGTCCGTGAAAGAAAAAATATCCCCCATATTATCCACAAAGTCATGTTGTGACTAAGTCTGTGGATAAATACTATATGTAGGGGTTGTTTGATAAAGTAGACGCTATATGGTGAGTATTCTAGTAGGGATTCTTTTCAGTACAAGAGTTGATTTTGAGGTTAAATTGAGGTTGCAAAAGGGTAATAATCGCTAAGTGCGCGTCTTATAAGGCCTGGCGAGGATGTCAATAATTGAGAAAAAAAATAGAAAATTTGATCGAGTGCTGATTTCTTCATCTAAGGCAAGGTAAGTTCTTATGACCTGGCGCAAAAATTGCCCTGACGATCCTACTCAGGATTGGTAGGCGATGCGCAGGCCCGAAAGCTGCGCACTATCGGGCACGGTGCCGGATTGCGGCGTTGCACGCCTTATCCGGCCGGGTGGAGGAGGTTAATCTGCTTGCGCGGTAGTGTGTACCATATAGTTCACATCAACGCCGGGGCCGAGTTTAAAACTGTTGGTGATCGGGTTGTAGTGCAGGCCGGTCATATGACGTTCTTTCAGCACGGTCTGGTCAACCCACTCTAACAGTTCAGCCGGCTTAATGAATTTTTTCACATCATGCGTGCCTTTCGGCACCATACGCAAAATATATTCCGCGCCGACCACCGCCATTAGCCAGGATTTGCCGTTGCGATTAAGCGTGGAGAAAAACACTTCGCCGCCCGGTTTGACCAGTCTGGCGCAGGCTCTGACCACCGACTGCGGGTCCGGTACGTGCTCCAGCATTTCCATGCAGGTCACAACGTCATACTGATGCGCATGTTTTTCCGCATGTTCTTCAACCGTTTCTTGAACGTATTCCACCTGGATGCCGCTCTCCAGCGCATGCAGTTTTGCTACCTGTAACGGTTCAAAGCCCATGTCCAGCCCGGTGACGGTTGCGCCTTCGCGCGCCATGCTTTCCGCCAGAATGCCGCCGCCGCAGCCGACGTCGAGTACCTTTTTACCAAACAGGCCGCCTGAGCGCTCCGTGATATAGCCCAGGCGCAGTGGGTTAATACGGTGCAGTGGCTTAAATTCACCCTCAAGATCCCACCAGCGTGACGCGACTGCTTCAAACTTGGCAATTTCTTCCTGATCAACGTTGTGAGTTACCGGAGGTTTTTCGGCATTCATTGGGGCTTCTACTCCTAAATTTGCGATGCAAATGAGTATATCAGCCTGACGGGATGAATAAAGCCTCTGTCAGGGGGAATCCATTTACCTGAATCTGCACGGATGTGTTATAATTTGCGACCTTTGAATCCGGGATACAGTAGAGGGATAGCGGTTAGATGAGCGACCTTGCGAGAGAAATTACACCGGTCAACATTGAGGAAGAGCTGAAGAGCTCCTATCTGGATTATGCGATGTCGGTCATTGTTGGCCGTGCGCTGCCGGACGTCCGAGATGGCCTGAAGCCGGTTCACCGTCGCGTACTTTACGCCATGAACGTATTGGGCAACGACTGGAATAAAGCCTATAAAAAATCTGCCCGTGTCGTTGGTGACGTAATCGGTAAATACCACCCTCATGGTGATACCGCCGTTTACGACACCATTGTTCGTATGGCGCAGCCATTCTCCTTGCGTTACATGCTGGTAGATGGTCAGGGTAACTTTGGTTCTGTCGATGGCGACTCCGCAGCGGCGATGCGTTATACGGAAATCCGTATGTCGAAAATCGCCCATGAGCTGATGGCTGACCTGGAAAAAGAAACGGTGGATTTCGTCGATAACTACGACGGCACCGAACAAATTCCTGACGTCATGCCAACCAAAATTCCTAACCTGCTGGTGAACGGCTCGTCCGGTATCGCGGTAGGTATGGCAACCAACATTCCGCCGCACAACCTGACGGAAGTGATCAACGGCTGCCTGGCATACATTGACGATGAAGACATCAGCATTGAAGGGCTGATGGAACATATTCCGGGTCCGGACTTCCCGACCGCCGCGATCATCAACGGTCGTCGTGGTATTGAAGAAGCCTACCGTACCGGCCGTGGCAAAGTGTACATTCGCGCACGCGCGGAAGTCGAAGCGGATGCCAAAACTGGCCGTGAAACCATCATCGTCCATGAAATTCCGTATCAGGTGAACAAAGCGCGCCTGATTGAGAAAATCGCCGAGCTGGTAAAAGACAAACGCGTTGAAGGTATCAGCGCGCTGCGTGACGAGTCTGACAAAGACGGTATGCGCATCGTGATTGAAGTGAAACGCGACGCAGTCGGGGAAGTGGTTCTGAACAACCTCTACTCCCAGACCCAACTGCAGGTTTCTTTCGGTATCAACATGGTTGCGTTGCACCATGGACAGCCGAAAATCATGAACCTGAAAGATATTATTGCTGCGTTTGTACGTCACCGCCGTGAAGTCGTAACCCGCCGTACTATCTTTGAACTGCGTAAAGCCCGCGACCGTGCGCACATCCTTGAAGCGCTGGCGATTGCGCTGGCGAACATCGATCCGATCATCGAACTGATCCGCCGTGCGCCGACCCCGGCAGAAGCGAAAGCAGCGCTGGTCGCGCGTTCGTGGGAGTTGGGTAACGTTTCTGCCATGCTGGAACGTGCCGGCGATGATGCCGCGCGTCCTGAATGGCTGGAACCGGAATTTGGCGTGCGTGACGGTCAGTACTACCTGACTGAACAGCAGGCCCAGGCCATTCTGGATCTGCGTTTGCAGAAACTGACCGGCCTTGAGCACGAAAAACTGCTCGACGAATACAAAGAGCTGCTGGAGCAGATCGCTGAACTGCTGCACATTCTGGGCAGCGCCGATCGTCTGATGGAAGTCATCCGTGAAGAGATGGAGCTGATTCGTGAACAGTTCGGCGACGCACGTCGGACCGAAATCACCGCGAACAGCGCTGACATCAACATCGAAGATCTGATTAGCCAGGAAGATGTTGTCGTGACCTTGTCTCATCAAGGCTACGTGAAATATCAGCCGTTAACCGATTACGAAGCGCAGCGTCGTGGCGGTAAAGGCAAATCTGCAGCACGAATTAAAGAAGAAGACTTTATCGACCGCCTGCTGGTGGCTAACACCCATGACACGATCCTCTGCTTCTCCAGCCGCGGTCGTTTGTACTGGATGAAGGTTTATCAGTTGCCGGAAGCAAGCCGTGGTGCGCGTGGACGTCCTATCGTCAACCTGCTGCCACTGGAAGCTAACGAACGTATCACCGCAATTCTGCCAGTACGTGAGTACGAAGAAGGCGTCAACGTCTTTATGGCAACCGCTAGCGGTACCGTGAAGAAAACAGCGCTGACTGAGTTCAGCCGTCCGCGTTCAGCCGGTATCATTGCGGTTAACCTGAACGAAGGCGATGAGCTGATTGGCGTTGACCTGACGTCTGGTAGTGACGAAGTTATGCTGTTCTCTGCTGCCGGTAAAGTTGTGCGCTTCAAAGAGGGGGCTGTTCGTCCGATGGGACGTACCGCGACCGGCGTACGCGGTATCAAACTGGCGGAAAGCGACAGCGTGGTATCGCTGATCGTTCCGCGCGGTGAAGGTGCTATCCTCACCGTTACCCAGAACGGCTACGGTAAACGTACGGCGGCGGAAGAGTATCCGACCAAGTCTCGTGCGACCCAGGGCGTTATCTCCATCAAAGTCACCGAGCGCAACGGTTCCGTTGTCGGCGCAGTGCAGGTTGAAGATACCGACCAGATCATGATGATCACCGATGCAGGTACGCTGGTGCGTACTCGCGTGTCGGAAATCAGCGTGGTAGGACGTAACACCCAGGGCGTTATCCTCATCCGTACTGCGGAAGATGAAAACGTTGTGGGTCTGCAACGCGTTGCTGAACCGGTTGATGATGAAGAGCTCGACTCCATCGACGGTAGCGCTGCTGAAGGGGACGAGGATATCGCGCCTGAAGCGGAAAGCGATGACGATGCAGCGGACGACGCTGAAGAGTAATTTTCTGCTGTAAGTACTGCACATAAGGGAGGCCTGGCCTCCCTTTTTTACGTCCTGAATATCCCATTTTACCTGTGAAGTAAGCTATTGCTGGCTATCTGTTGAATTCATGTATAAAAATACAATTTATCATGAATAATTATAGATTCGTGAAGGTGCTCACTGTTTATTCAATGTTTTGCCGTTAACTTTCCTTTAGACGTTACACGACTTTATAAGACTCATTGCGAGCAGGAGAACTGAAAACTATTTAAAAAAGACCTAAAGCGTTAAAGACAAATGCGTTGGCTGCCTTTATCTGTCAGTTTCTTCTGATGGATGAATATACTTTTACCTCAGCGTTGGGAGTTAACTATGATAGTTGAAATAGCGGAAGGCTTTATCCATCTTTTCCAGAGCGCGGGCAAGATATTCTCCGGGATGATCGTCAGTACCATTCCGATGCTGATAACGTTAATTCTGACGGTTAATTTCATTATGAAGTTAATTGGTCAACAGAGAATGGAAAAAGTCGCAACCCTGATGGGGAAATCCAAAATATTGACCTATGGCATTTTACCCAGTTTTGCCTGGTTCTTCCTCAGCAGCCCAGGCGCGCTGACAATGGGCAAATTTTTACCGGAACGTTGTAAGCCGGCCTACCAGGATGCGCTGGGCAGCACTGTACATCCGCTGACTTCGTTGTTTCCGCACATTGTGCCATCGGAGCTGTTTATCTGGCTGGGCGTTGCGGCGGGGATTACCCGGCTGGACCTGCCCGTTGCCGATCTGGCATTGCGCTATATCGCCGCTGGTATTTTACTCGGCTTTATCCGTGGTTTTCTAACCGAATATATCTTCACCAGACTGGAGAAGCGCGAACTTAATCAGCAATAAGGGAAAACAATGAAAGTATTATTTTCGGCTGACATTGTAAAGGCTGGAAGGAAAGTGGAAGAGGGGCTGCTTAATGGCATGTTGATAACATTTAACGAGCTGGCCCCGGAAGATTATCTCGACTATGTGCTGGTTATTAAGAATATTGTCTGTGATACCACACCGCCAGAAAAAACAGCGGATTATGTATTACAGATGAATAACCGGAGCTGGAATATAACCAGCTGGGGCGATGCCGCATGGCAAAATTTATGCGAGCTTGGCCATATGACGGTGGTATTTGACGGGGCAGAAAAACCAATAGCCTATGGATCATTACACGTAGAGAGTCATTGTTCCCCAGCCATTAACGAATTGATTGGCCCATTAACAATAATGAGGAAAACCAATGAAAACGGTACTGATTAAAAAAGGTCATTCAGGTATTGGCGATGATATGTATTTATCTCGTGATACCAGCAAAGTGATCTTGTCGCTGACCGGGAAAACCATCGATCCGGTTGCCAAAAAGCTGGGCGAAATGCTGGAGATGCCGGTTGTTAACGGTTTTGATGCAATGCCGGATGACAAGAAAATTCTCTGCGTGGTGATCAACTGCGGAGGGTCCTTACGCTGTGGCATCTATCCGCAAAAAAGAATCAAGACGATCAACGTGCTCCCTACCGGGGCAATGGGCCCCTTGGCGAAGTACATCACTGAGGATATCTACATTTCGGATGTCAGCAGCGACTCACTTTCGCTGATTGAAACCATTAATCAGCCTATTAATGCTGGTAACGTTGTTGAGCTTGTCGAGCCATTGCCCGCAGGTAACGCCCCGACCACGGCCAGTCCTCGTGCAGACGCAAATCCGCGCGGTTCAGCAGCCAATACGGCGCTGGAGTTGATGACCCGTTTTGCGACGAGCATCGGTAACTTTGTCAGCCTTCTTTACTCTTCTGCGCGTGAGTCAGTGGAGCTGTGTATTAAAAATGTTATCCCGTTTATGGCTTTTATCTCGGTTCTGATAGCCCTGGTTCAGGAAACGGCGATTGGTCAGTGGACCGGGAATGCGCTGTCGCCGCTTGCCGGATCGTTAACCGGTCTGTTTGTGATTGCCATTATTTGTGGTCTGCCGTTTATTTCTCCCATTCTGGCGCCCGGCGCAGCCATTGCGCAGGTCGTGGGCGTGCTGGTAGGGACGTTAATCGGTAGCGGGGTGGTTTCGCCCCTGATGGCGTTACCGGCGCTGTTCGCTATCAACGTACAGGTCGGCGCTGATTTTATTCCCGTCGGGCTTTCCATGCAGGAGGCGAAAGAAAAAACCATTCGGCTTGGCGTTCCCTCTTTCCTGCTTTCACGGATGATCACCGCCCCGCTGGCGGTTGCCATCGGCTATCTGTTTTCTTTTGGCTTGTTTAACTGAGGAATTGTGTCATGAACAAAATCAATGCCGCAGTGGTTGGGGCAGGTATTTACGGCAAACATCACATTAACGCCTATCACTATAACCCTTGGGTAAATCTGGTGGGTTTTTGCGAGATAAATCCGCAGATCCGCGAAAAGGTTGCGGCTGAATTTGATGTCCCCGGCTATAGCTCGCTCGCAGAATTGTTTGCCGCTACGGAGGTCGATCTGGTGTCGATTGCCACGCCGGATCCTTTCCACTTTGATGCCACAATTGAGTCAATCAAGGCGGGTAAACATGTACTGATTGAGAAACCGATGGCGACAACGTCTGCGGAATGCCGGGAAATAATCCGCTGTGCCGATGAGTGGGGCGTGAAAATTGGCGTCGATTACCATAAACGTTGGGACGGGATGGCGCAGCATATTCATCACGAACTGTTGAAACCCGAAACCGGTCAGGTGCTGCGCGGCTATATGAGCATGGATGATATTATCGACGTGCCAAAAAACTGGCTGTCGTGGGCGAATGAGAGCTCTCCTGTCCATTTTCTTGGCACACATTGTTTTGATTTAATTCGCTATTACATGAACGGTGCCAATGCGGTTAGCGTCTACGCGATTGGGCAAAAAAAGAAGCTGATTGCGGAAGGCATCGATACATGGGACACCATTCAGTCCTTTGTGACATTTGACAATGGGGCGCAGTGGACCGTTGAAGTGGGATGGTGTTTACCCCCTTCCTTTCCCAAAGCGAATGATGGCCGTAGTTTTGTGATCACCGAGAATAATTATTATCGTGCCGATGCGCAGTTGCGCGGCTATGAAATGTTTACACCACAACGTAGCGCTACGCCAAATTATAACTTTATAAATTACGTTAATAACAGGGCCAGTGGATACGGTATTCAGCCAATCCATGATTTTGTAGAGCATATATTATTTGATACACCTTATCTGGCGACCGCAGATGACGGGTTGCAGGCCACATTAATTTGTGAAGCGGTGCATCACTCATTATCAACTGGAACGGTTATTCGTCTGCAATAAATTTAATTTTTGTACTCGTCATACTTTAGGTTGCAGATGCGTTGGTTTTGTTACCCGGCCTATCCCAGTCACGTACTCATGTACGTTCCGGGGGACTCGTTGCGTTGCCGCCTTGATGCAACCCGAAATCCATTGGGTATACGTCTCATAAGCATTTTTTTGACGTTAACTTCTCTGATTAAGGCCGGGTTTTATATTCCCCCTGACCCTGGCCAATTATCATCGCTTATGGGACGTTTTTTCATTATTCATATTCAGGTAGCAGTATTGCAGCGCATGGAAAAAAAGCGTGTGTAATGACACTTTCAGTGCGGCGAAGCTAAGTGGACTGGCGCTGGACTGCGGGGTGTACAGCGTCACATCGGCCAGTGATGTTCCGCTTTGATGGCAGGCGACAGCCAGCGAAGCCGCTTCGTGCTCGCGAATCAATGTAATCAACTGATTATCCGGCTCCTCTTTGAGTCCCGGCAACAGGATCACCGAATCACAATCTGTCAGGCTATTTGCCAGCAGCAAATGGGCGTTTTTATACTCCACGGGGATACAAACCTTACCAATATCACTATAATCCTGAATGATCTCACTGAGTAAAGAACTCAGTTCCCGTGGATGACAGAAATAAAGATGACGGCTGGAATTAATAATTTCAAAAAATGTATTGAGTGCCGCAGGATTATTATTATTAATAAACTCGCCAGGAATGGCGTTGTTTTTATTCGCCTGAGCCGGCAGAAGTACTTCTGGCTGACTACGCAGACATTTAATGAGATCATATTTAAATGATGTAAATCCGGTATAACCGAGAGCCTGCGCAAAACGTACGATAGAAGGTTGGCTGGTATGGGCCTTTTTAGAAATTGCCGTAGACGTCAGTTTTTCCGCAGCCGATAATGTAGCAAGAATGTAACGGCTAATAGTTTGTTCGGTATGCGAACCTGTTTTTACCAATAACTGAAGTTGTTCGATAATGTTCATTAAGGTCTCTCGGTCGGTTTTGTTCATTATGACATACATACTCTAAATAATTCGAGTTGCGGGATAAAACGGCGCTGTCGTTTTGAACAGCGCTTGTGCTGGCCCCGAAGAGGCTAGGCCCGGGGACAGGCCGGGTAACAAAGCCAACACAGCAGCAACATGAAAGATGGTGAGTATACACTTCATCCTTCAGGCGGCCTCTGTGCTGGCTGGTGAATGACTCGTCTCATCCCTGAGACTCGCCTTTCTTACCCGACAGATGCATCCGAATGATTTTGTGTTTAACCGAAGGGACCGCAGAGTTTAATTCATTCGCTCTACTATCATCGCAATGCCCTGACCGCCGCCGATGCACAGCGTGGCCAGTCCAAGCGTTTGATCCCGTGCCTGTAGCGCATGCAGCAGCGTCACCAGTATTCGCGCGCCGCTGGCGCCAATAGGGTGTCCCAACGCAATTGCCCCACCGTTGACGTTAACCTTTTGCGGATCAAATCCCAGCGTTTTACCAACGGCAAGAAACTGAGCAGCAAATGCCTCGTTGGCTTCGATCAGATCGATATCAGAAAGCTGTAAGCCGCTCAGTTGTAGTGCCTTCAGCGTGGCGGGAACCGGCCCCATGCCCATCATAGCCGGAGCTACGCCGCCACTGGCCCAGGCTTTGATTCGCGAGAGTGGCTTCAGCCCAGCCTCCAGTGCTGCGGACTCTTCCATTATCACTAATGCCGCTGCACCGTCGTTGATCCCCGAGGCGTTACCTGCGGTGACGGTTCCTGCTTTATCAAAGGCTGGACGCAATGCGGCGAGGCCTTCTGCCGTCGAGTCAGCTTTGGGGAATTCGTCACGCTCAATGATGATGGTTTTCTTCCGTGATGACACGCTGACGGGCACGATTTCAGCCTCAAATGCGCCAGACTCGATTGCGGCAACGGCTTTACGCTGTGACTGCAGAGCCAGTTCATCCTGCATTTCGCGGCTGATGCCATACTCTTTGGCAACATTTTCTGCAGTGATCCCCATGTGGTAACCATGCTCGGCGCAGATCAGGCCGTCGCGCAGAATAACGTCGGACAATTGCCCGTCACCGAGGCGATAGCCCCAGCGGGCTTTTGCGTCTAACAGGTAGGGGGCCAGGCTCATGTTTTCCATCCCTCCCGCGACGATCGCCTGGGCTTGTCCGGCCTTGATAGCGAGAGCGGCAAGCGCCACGCTTTTCAGGCCAGAGCCGCACACTTTGTTGACGGTAAAGCCGCAAACGGTGTCGGACAGGCCGCTTTTTAATAATGCCTGACGCGCTGGGTTTTGCCCGAGTCCTGACTGCAGCACGTTGCCCATAATCACCTCGTCCACGCGCTGTGGGTCAAGGTGCGCGCGTTCAAGAGCGGCTCTAATGACGGTTGATCCAAGCTCGACGGCACCCGTAGTTGCCAGTGCGCCGTTAAAACTGCCGATTGCGGTACGTGCCGCGCTGACGATGACACAGTTTTTCATTTTTCAGTTCCTTTAATTAAGTTGTTGCCGTCAGAACAAGGTCAATCCAATAACAAAAATGACGCCGGAGAAGAGCAGGGCGGTGATGCAGTAGCCCATAATGTCGCGTACTCCGAGACCGGCGATGGCTAGCGCGGGTAGCGCCCAGAACGGTTGTGCCATGTTCATCCACTGCTCACCGTAGGCGATGGCCATGACTGATTTGCCAAGATCGGCACCCAGCGCCTGAGCGGCAGGCATGACGAACGGTCCCTGAATAACCCAATGGCCACCGCCGGATGGCACGGCAAAGTTAATCAGTGCTGAACTGAAGAAAGTCATCAGTGGGAAGGTATCTTTGTTGGCAACGTTGATGAAAAATTCAGTAATGAGCCCACCGAGGCCGGAGTGCTCCATCATCAACTGAATGCCGGCATAGAAGGGGAATTGCACCAGAATCCCGGCGGTACTCCGTGCGGCAGCACTAACGGCACGCATATAGGCCATCGGCGTTTTGTGCAGCAGCAGACCGGCAATCATAAACATCAGGTTGACGGTGTTGATGGTGATGTTGAAACCTTTCTCGGCAAAGTAGATACCCAGATAGGCAATCCCTAATGCACCGATGATCAGTGCCAGAATGCGGCTCTCTTCCAGTTTTTCAGATGGCGGCGCATCTGGCGGCAGTTTCTTCTGAAAATCAGCTTCTTCCAGTAACAGTTTCGGATCGATGCTCACCACATCTGAAGGTTTTGGCGTCATCATCCGGGTGATAAACGGCATCACCACAATCAGGCCGAGCGTGATGAAAATATTGAAGCCGGTGAACAGGGTATCCGCGACAGGAATGAGGCCCGCTACGTGCTCGACCGGGTTGCCAGGCGTTGCCGCCAGCAAAGGCATTGAGCCGGAGAAGCCGCCGCCCCAGGTCAGGAACCCGATATAGGCGCAGGCAATCAGTAACGGATAATCGGAACCCGGTACCCGACGAGCAACTTCGCGGGCGAACATCGCCCCGACCACCAGACCAAATCCCCAGTTAATAACGCAGGCAACTGAACCAAAAAAAGTCACCAGCATGACGCCCTGAGCGGGGGTTTTGGCGGCGGATGCCGCCGTACGCAGCAGGCTTTTCACCGGCCCGGAACTGGCTAACGCATGGCCGGTTACGATGATCAGCGCCATCTGCATACCAAACGCCAGCAGGTTCCAGAAACCGTCACCCCAGAATTTCACCATGCTGATGGGGGTCTGCGGCGTTAACCACAGCGCGATGCCAAAGGTCAGCAACGTTAATAACATGGCGAAAATCAGTGGGTCGGGCAGCCAGCGGCTGACTACCCGTGTCATAAAGCGAGCGATGCGGCCAATCATGCGTCACCTCGCAGGATGCGCAGATCGTCGGCAATTTCAAACTGTGCTTCGGTTTTTTCACATAGCGTGGCGATGTCGCATCCTTCGACGATTTCAGTCAGCCACATCTTGCCATCTATAAAGCGGAATACAGCCAGCTCGGTGACCAGCATATGCACAGCATGCTGTGCAGTGAGCGGCATGGTGCATTGACGCAGGATTTTTGCGGAGCCGTCTTTTGCGCAATGCTCCATGGCGATAATGACTTTACGCGCACCGGTCACCAGATCCATTGCGCCACCCATGCCGGGCACCATCTTGCCGGGAACCACCCAGTTGGCGAGGTTTGCCTGCTCATCGACCTGCAACCCGCCAAGCACACAGGCATCAACATGACCGCCGCGAATCAACGCGAACGACATGGCGCTATCAAACATCGCCGCGCCCGGCAAAATACCGCACGGTTGGCCGCCCGCGTTCACCAGGTCAGGATGGGCGGTGGTGACTGGGCCCAGCCCCAGAAAGCCGTTCTCAGATTGCAGCGTAATGTGAATATCAGCAGGTAAGTAGTTGGCTACCATCGTTGGCAGGCCGATACCTAAGTTGACGATATCGCCATCGCGAAGTTCTTGCGCCACCCGGCGCGCAATACGTTGTTTAGCATCCATGATTAGCTCTCCTGTGGAATGACGATATGGTCGATAACGGCGGCGGGGGTCACAATCTGGTCAGGCTGCAGCTCCCCTGTTTCAACCATTTCGTCCGGTTCGACCAGCGTGATATCAGCGGCGAGGGCAATCAGAGGGTTAAAGTTACGGGCGCTGAGCTGGTAGGTGAGGTTGCCAAGCATGTCAGAGCGGTGGGCGCGAATAAGCGCTAAATCGGCGCGTAATGGGCGTTCAAGCAGCCAGGTTTTACCCTCAAGCGTCATGGTTTGCTTGCCTTCTTCCACGATGGTGCCAACGCCAGTGGGGGTCAGAAAGCCGCCAAGACCCGCGCCGCCGCAACGAATCTGCTCGATCAGGGTACCTTGCGGAACCAGCTGTACATCCATCTCGCCGGCAATCATACGACGACCTGTTTCCGGGTTTGTACCAATGTGCGAGGCAATCACTTTGCTCACCCGCCCATTGACGATCAGGGGGCCGATACCGGTATCGACAAAGGCGGTATCGTTAGCAATCAGCGTCAGATCTCTGACGCCGGACTCCAGCAGGGCTTCAACCAGACGAGGTGGTGTGCCAACGCCCATAAAACCACCGACCATGATGGTCATGCCGTCACGAAAGAAGCCCGCAGCGTCTTGTAAGGTAATCAGTTTTGTTTTCATTATGTTTCCCTTTTTGCATACTCCATTTTGGGTACGTTCAGGGAATTGCAAGCAGGGTGCCAGAATGACTAAAGAAACGTATTAATGTTTAGTTGATTGAATTTATTGGTTTATTTTTGTGGTCTTGGTGAAAGGAGACCACGAGGGGTTATGCAGAATTTTGCGCAGTGTGCAAAATTCTGCATAGCAAACTTGCGTATCAGGAACCCGATGGGTCGATGCCGTACTCTTGTAATTTATACATTAAAGCGCGACGGCTAATTCCCAGCATCAGCGCCGTGCGGGTGCGATTGCCGTCCTGATTGTCGAGGACTTCGAGGATAATTCGTTTTTCCTCACGTTTAATCTCTTCTTTCAGATTGCGTTCCCCGGAGTAAGTCGGTTTTGTTTCTGTTGTGGCGCTAACCGGGTTGCGCAACGGGTCGGGGAGATCGTCGACAAAGATCACCGCACCGGTATTCATAACGACTGCACGTTCGATGACGTTTGACAGTTCGCGAATGTTACCGGGCCAGGGCCAGGCGGTGAGGATCGACATCGCCGTCGGGTCGATCTCGATAATATCTCGCTGATTTTCAGAGCTGAATTTTTGTAAAAAGTGGTTTGCTAATAAGGCAATATCTTCACGACGCTCGCGTAAGGGCGGCAAAGTCAGATGGATAACGTTGAGACGGTAAAACAGGTCTTCGCGAAACGTTCCTTCCTTCACCATCGTTTGCAGACAGCGGTTGGTGGCGGCGACGATTCGAATGTCAACGCGAATGGTCTGGTGCCCGCCGATGCGTTCAAACTCCCTCTCCTGCAAAATGCGCAGCAGCTTGGCCTGCAGCCCCAGCGGCATCTCGCCAATTTCATCAAGCAATAAAGTTCCCTGATGAGCGCGTTCGAACAATCCCTGGCGTAATGTCTGTGCCCCGGTAAACGCGCCTTTTTCGTGACCAAATAGCTCGCTTTCCAACAACGACTCCGGCAGGGCCGCGCAGTTAATTTTGATAAAGGGGCCATTGGCGCGTTTGCTGTTGTAGTGAATGGCGCGGGCGATCAGCTCCTTTCCTGTGCCGCTTTCACCGCTAATCAACACGTTTGCCTGGGAGAGGGCGATTTTCGCCGTGTCTTTACAGATATCCATCATACGCGGGCTGGTGGTCAGAATATGTCCCCACTGCCAGCTGGTGGTCAACGCTTTATGCAGATTGCGGATTTCCTGTTTCATCTCCTGCAGTTGCAATGCGCGTTGAATCACCATGCTTAGCTCGTCGAGATCAAAGGGCTTAATCACGTAGTCGAATGCGCCGCTACGTAAAGCTTCTACTGCGGTTTCTACTTCAGCGTAAGCGGTCATCAGAATGACGGGGATCCGTGGTTGCTGCGTGCGCATAACTTTCAGCGCGTCGATACCGTCCATCTCCGGCATGCGAATGTCCATCAGCACCACGTCTGGCTGCGTTTCGCTAAACAGTCTCAGCGCGGCTTTCCCGTCGCTGGCGCAATGTGTCTCATGCCCTTGCAGGGAAAATGCGGTGGCAAGCATACGGCGAACATTTTCTTCATCATCAACGATGAGAATACGATAGGTCGTTTTCATTCTGACGGATTTCCCTGCGGGTTAAGAGGTAAAATCAGAGTGAATATCGCCCCGCAGCCAGGCTGGCTGGTTACGTGGATATCCCCCTGATGCGCGTTGATGATGCGCTGGCTCAGCGCCAGTCCAAGACCGGTGCCTGATGCTTTTGTCGTAAAAAAGGGATCGAATATTTTCTTCTGTATGGCGAGATCGATACCGTTGCCATTATCTTCAATCATCACGGCCTGTTGCGAGGCCGAGTATTGCCAGGTACGGATGCGAATTTCGCCTCGCGCAGCGATCGCCTGTACCGCATTGATTAAAATATTGAGGATCACCTGTTTGATGAGTTCGCGATCGGCGACGATCGGCGGCAGGCTGGGATCTAATTCCGTTGTAAAGGCGATCCGTGCCTGCAGGCCAGCGGTTTGCACCAGGATTAGCGTCTCTTCAATGAGCGCATTGAGCCGAATCTGTTGCCACTGGCTTTGTCGTGGGCGAGAGAAATCTAACAGTTGTTGAATAACTTTATTGATGGAATCAATTTCATTCAGCACAACAGATAAATATTCCTGATGTTCCGGCAGCGAGGTTTGCTGGCGGATGATCTGGACGTACCCACGAATTGCGGTCAGCGGGTTTCGCACTTCATGCGCGACGCCGGCCATCAGCTCACCCAGGGTGGCAAGCCTTTCGGTTTGCGCCAGTCGACGCTGGGTCTCTTTACGGGCGGTTAAATCGGAGAAAATAACCAGCGCGCCAATCAGCTCGCCGTGTGCGTTATGGATCCGACTGGTGGTTACACTGATCTCAATGGTGCGTTCTCGTCCTGGAAAGCTAATCTCCTGGGCCACATGTTCAGTACCGTGCTCAAGGGTGTCCAGTACCGGGCTATAAAACTGCGTATTGGCAAAGAGCGTCGCATAGGGCTGTCCGACCAGCTCATGCAGCGTGTAGCCTGTTATCTGTTCTGCCGCCGGGTTCATGGTGGTAACGTCGCCTTGCCTGTCGATGGCGATCACGCCATCTGCGGCATTTTCAATGATCAGATCGTTAAGGGTTTTGGTTTCCCGTAGCGTTTGTGCCAGCGCATTGACGCTACGGCTGATTTGTCCTAACTCGCCGGGGAGTTCAGGCAATCTGGTAGGGGTTTTTTGTGCCAGCGTGGAAAGCCCATCGGTGATGATGTCGATATTCGCACTGAGTCGGCGTGAGAAGTGCACGATGAGCAGCAGACTACAGATGAGCCCGGCAACCAGTACGGCAATAATCCTGACATCCATTCTCCAGGCCTGCTGGCGGATATCTTCGGTGAGCTCATTGGCCCAGATATACCCAATAACCTCTCCCTGGCGCGCTATTGGGATCATCGAGTTGAGTATGTCGCCGCGAACCTGTCGCCCGGAATAGACCACAGGCGCGTTGCTACTCATCACTTCGCGTCCGGGATGATCCTCGGTGATGGTGATACCTACGTTGCCTTGGTAAAGCGCGGAGGGGGCGTAGGTGATAATGGCATCCAGCGCTTTGTGATAATACCCGGCGCCAATGCCGGGAAACGCTTGCGTAATGCGCTCGGTGATGGGGGCCAACTCTTGATTAAGCGCGCGAATGCGTGCTTCACGCGGCAAATTTGGGTAGTGACTAAAGCGGTCGCCCAGCGCATCGTTTAGCAGGGTTATCACCGATGACAGTTTTTTCTCTTTTTCAGATAAGACTGCTGAACGGCCTTCAGTTTCTACGATATAACCTATAGATATCGTCGGAATGATGACCATCAGGATGGCCATCATGATCATTTGGTTGCGTAATCGTCGTGGGTATAACCGACGAGCCAGCCATCTCAGGTCGCGCATTCTGACATCCGTGCAGTGTTTTTCAGGCAAACGACGATTATCACGGGTTAAGACAATGGTTTCAGAGCGGTGTATCATATTCCCGTAAAGAGAGGACATTGCGACGCCGGACATTTACCGCTACCTTAACCACACTCTATTAATGCCCTGAGGCGGAGCTTCGCCCCTTTGAAATACCTTGCTTCCGTTCATTCAACGCTAAAAGTCTCACGCTATCTGTTCAGGGCGTTGGCGCTCCTGATATGGGGGCTAATCGCATTTGCCTCCGTTTTCTACATCGTGAATGCGCTGCACCAGAGAGAGTCCGAGATTCACCAGGAGCTTAACCTCAGTTCCGATCAGGCCCAACGTTACATTCAGCGCACCTCTGATGTGATTAAAGAGCTGAAATATATCGCGGAGAATCGCTTAACGGCGGAAAACGGCGTGATGTCGTTGCGCGCGCGGGATGATAAAACCGCCGTGCCAAACTTCGAGCCGCTGTTTGCCGACTCCGACTGCTCGGTGATGGGCAACGCCTGGCGAGGTTCGTTGGAATCGCTGGCGTGGTTTATGCGCTACTGGCGGGATAACTTTTCCGCGGCCTATGATTTGAATCGTGTGTTCCTGATCGGCAGCGACAACCTTTGCATGGCCAATTTCGGTCTGCGTGATATGCCTGTCGAACGTGACGGGGCGTTGAAGGCGCTGCATGAGCGCATTATTAAGTATCGCAATGCACCGCAGGACGAAAACGGTAATAACCTGTTCTGGATTAGCCAGGGGCCGCGGCCGGGGATAGGCTATTTCTATGCGCTGACGCCGGTTTATCTCGCTAATCGCCTGCAGGCGCTGTTGGGTGTGGAACAGCCTATCCGCATGGAGAACTTTTTCACGCCGGGCAGTTTGCCGATGGGAGTGACCATCCTTGATGAAAATGGCCATGCGCTGATTTCGCTCACAGGCCCCGAGGGGAATATTAAGGCTGAACCTCGCTGGATGCAGGAGCGCTCCTGGTTTGGCTATACGTCGGGTTTTCACGAACTGGTGCTGAAGAAAAACCTGCCCCCGTCATCGCTAAGCATTGTTTATTCAGTACCGGTCGACCTGGTGCTGGAGCGGATCCGCATGATGATCCTGAACGCGATTCTGCTGAATGTGCTGGTTGGCGCGGCGTTATTTATGCTCACGCGCATGTATGAGCGGCGCATTTTTATTCCTGCGGAAAGCGATGCCCAGCGTCTGGAAGAGCACGAGCAGTTTAACCGTAAAATCGTGGCTTCCGCGCCGGTTGGGATTTGTATTCTGCGTACGATAGATGGCATTAACATCCTGAGTAATGAGCTGGCGCACACCTATCTCAACATGCTGACGCATGAAGACCGGCAACGGTTAACGCAAATTATCTGCGGCCAGCAGGTCAATTTTGTTGATGTGCTGACCAGCAACAATACCAATCTGCAAATCAGCTTTGTGCACTCGCGCTATCGTAATGAAAACGTGGCAATTTGTGTGCTGGTTGACATCAGCGCGCGCGTTAAAATGGAAGAGTCGTTGCAGGAGATGGCGCAGGCGGCGGAGCAGGCGAGCCAGTCCAAATCGATGTTCCTTGCGACGGTAAGCCACGAGCTGCGTACGCCGCTGTATGGCATTATCGGTAACCTTGATTTGTTGCAAACCAAAGAGTTACCCAACGGAGTGGATCGCCTGGTGACGGCGATGAACAACTCTTCCAGCCTGCTGTTGAAAATTATCAGCGATATTCTCGATTTCTCGAAAATTGAATCTGAACAGCTGAAGATTGAACCGCGCGAGTTTTCACCGCGCGAAGTAATGAATCATATTACGGCTAACTATCTGCCGCTGGTGGTTCGCAAACAGCTGGGGTTGTACTGCTTTATCGACCCGAATGTACCGGTGGCGCTCAATGGTGACCCGATGCGTTTACAGCAGGTGATTTCCAATCTGCTGAGTAATGCTATCAAGTTTACCGATACCGGCTGCATTGTGCTGCACGTGCAGTGTAACGAAGACTATCTCAGTATTCGCGTGCGTGATACCGGGGTTGGGATCCCTGCCAAAGAGGTCGTCCGCTTGTTCGATCCTTTCTTCCAGGTGGGAACCGGCGTACAGCGTAATTTCCAGGGAACCGGGCTTGGTTTGGCTATCTGTGAAAAACTGATCAGCATGATGGATGGGGATATTTCCGTCGATTCTGAACCGGGAATGGGTAGCCAGTTTATGCTGCGTATTCCGCTTTATGGCGCGCAGTACCCGCTGAAAAAAGGTATCGAAGGGCTTGTCGGTAAACGTTGCTGGCTGGCGGTGCGTAACGCGTCGCTGTACCAGTTTATTGAATCCAGTCTGGCGCGTAACGGGATGACGGTGCAGTGCTATGAGGGACAGCAACCGGATGCGGATGACCTGCTGATTGCCGACGATGTGCTGGAGCAGGCGTGGCAGGGACGCGCCGCGGTGATTTTCTGCCGTCGTCATATCGGTATTCCGCTGGAAAGGGTGCCCGGGGAGTGGGTGCACAGCGTGGCATCGCCTCACGAATTGCCCGCGCTGTTGGCGCATATCTACAGCCTTGAGCTGAGCAGTGAAGAGCTTTCAACGGCGTTGCCAGCCCCGGATAAAGTTGCTGCAACTAACGATGACATGATGATTCTGGTGGTCGACGATCATCCTATCAACAGGCGTTTACTGGCCGATCAGTTGGGATCGTTGGGATATCAGTGTAAAACCGCGAATGACGGCGTGGACGCACTCAATGTACTGAGTAAAAACCATATCGACATCGTGCTGAGCGACGTTAACATGCCGAACATGGATGGTTATCGTCTGACCCAGCGTATTCGCCAGTTAGGATTAACCCTGCCGGTTGTCGGCGTGACGGCCAACGCGCTGGCTGAAGAGAAGCAGCGTTGTCTGGAGTCAGGTATGGATAGCTGTTTGTCTAAGCCGGTGACGTTAGATGTATTGAAGCAAACGCTGATGGTCTATGCGGAAAGAGTGAGAAAGGCGCGGGAATAAAAGAGGCCGGATGGGGCGTTTGCCTTATCTGGCCTACGGAACACGTACAACATCGTGTCATTCGTAGGCCTGATAAACGCCGTGCCATCAGGCACGTCGATGTTAAAAGAATTACTCTTTGTCTGACGGACTCAGCGTGACGGAAGAAAGGTAATTCAACAGGGCGATATCGTTTTCCACACCGAGTTTCATCATTGCCGACTTTTTCTGGCTGCTGATGGTTTTAATACTGCGGTTGAGTTTTTTCGCGATTTCAGTAACCAGGAAACCTTCGGCAAACAGGCGTAGAACTTCGCTCTCTTTCGGTGACAGACGTTTGTCGCCGTAGCCGCTGGCGCTGATTTTTTCCAGCAGACGAGAAACGCTTTCCGGGGTGAATTTCTTACCCTTCTGCAGCGCGGCAAGCGCTTTCGGCAGATCTGTTGGCGCGCCTTGCTTCAGGACAATTCCTTCAATATCGAGATCCAGTACCGCGCTCAGGATTGCCGGGTTGTTGTTCATGGTGAGAACAATAATCGACAGGCTCGGGAAATGGCGCTTGATATACTTAATTAACGTGATCCCGTCACCGTATTTATCTCCCGGCATGGAGAGGTCGGTAATCAACACATGAGCATCTAACTTAGGCAAATTGTTGATCAGTGCAGTGGAGTCTTCAAATTCGCCGACAACGTTTACCCACTCGATTTGCTCAAGTGATTTACGAATACCGAACAGTACAATCGGGTGGTCATCGGCAATAATTACGTTCATAGTGTTCATGTATTGGGCTACCTTGCTACAGCAAGCTCTTGACGTAATCGTCAATGTCGCTGATGTATTTTTCTATACCTGGAGCATCTTTCTCTTGAATAAGATGTTCCAGCGCTTCACATAACTGCTTGCCGGGTACCAGATTAAGCATGGCAAACACGCCTTTCAGGCGATGGGCCGTTTGGGCTAACGCAGCGAAATCGCTGGTTGCTGCCTCAGTATACAACCTCTTAACATCATCCGGTACTGTGTCTACAAAGAGTGCATAGTAACCACTGGCATGAAGTTCGGCGTTTTCATCTCCGCCGAGGGGGAGTTCCTGGATCTCTTCTTGTGCCAGCTGCTCTTCTATCAGCTCGAGGACAGCTTCCTGCATAGCATTGCTCATATTAAAGTTGACGCGCAGCTGACCAGGGCCAATTTTCCGCACGCCAGACTCATCATCGCTTAAAAGAAGGCCTGAGGCAGTAAGATTAGACGGATTATCTGTTAAAAAGAGATCATATTCTTGACTATTCAACCGCTCATCAGGCGTGATGCAGGTTGCTCCCCAGTTCTCCAGTTGGCGTAATACGATGCTGCGTACGTCATTAGAGGTGACATCAACCATTATGCAGACGTCATCTAACAAACGCTCTTCACTTTCAGCATGTTGATCGTGCAGCGGCATTTTAACATGGACTATATAACGTGTTCCAAGTTCTTCCCGCGCTTTAATGTTCAGGTGTCCACCTAGCTTGCGGGCGAGCTGATCGCATAACCAGAACGTCAGCGGGTTGGCCTTGCTATACCGATCGCCCTGGGTGTCATTGATGAACGGGAAGTGCAGGTTATCAACTTCATTCAACGTGACACCTTGCCCGGTATCCAGAATGCGGAAGGTCAGGCGTTCAGTCTCCGATTCATCCTGGTCGACTTCCAGCGTGATTTTGCCAATTTGCGTGGTGGTTACCGCATATTGGATCAGCAACAGCAAAATACGGCGCAGGGCATCGCGGTCGCCGCGGCGTTCATCATGGGCGCTAAGGTGATTTTTAATCAGTAGCTGCAGCCCTTTACGTTTAATGGCTGGCAGAACCTCCGGAACCACGTCATCAATTAACGACTGCACGGAAAACAGCGTCGATTCACTTTTCCAGGCGTCGCTTTCCAGCAGGTTGGCCAACTGGATTTCATCTACCATACGCACCAGAACGTCTGCCTGATTGGCCAGTTTCTGGCTGTCCGGGCTATTCAGTGCGGCAGCATTAGCGGCAAGTGTTTTCGCCGGGTCTTTCAGTGCGCTGCCGATATTCTGCATAAAGGCCGCCCGGGCCTGCTGGTTTTTCTCATACAGTCGCTGCGCTTGTTTCAGCTTCTTATTAACCAGCACTTCGCGGTCCTGGTCACGAATAATAAAGATCTGCGTTCTCGAGGAGATCTGGCTGCGGAACAGCCGGATTTCATACAGCTCATTATTGATGGTGGCCTGAATCACCCCCTGATGCTGCTCCGCCATACTGGTAATGTTTTGCAAATTTAAATGCGGTAACAGGTGGTCGGCAATTTTATTGCTGATAACCGTGCGGTTTGCTTCTTGATCGTGCACCAGCAAGCCCAGAGGCAGCAGGGACACAATCTCTTCATTGATGGCGCGCAGAACACGCAGTTCATTATTTGCCGCAAGGTTTGGTGCCACTTCGGTGGAACGGGCAGGGAGGTGGCGAAAGGTGGTATAGCCAAACAGCGCCAGGGCCAACAAAGCAATGTTGAGTAACAGCGGCAGCAGAATGCTTTGTAAGGTGTCGAGCAGCAATGAGCCAAACGGAACCTGCCACACCAGCCGCATATCCGTTGAGTTTAGCGCCGAAGAGATCTCAATTTTACTGTTGTTGAAATTAATGCTGACACTGTCAGGCGACTCTTTTTCATTCAGATGCTCGGTTGTTGACGTGGCATCTGGAACCAGATGGAAGCTGTCCAGCGGCATGCCGGGTGGGATCAAGTCATTAATCGGCAGGTCAAAGGCGACAACCGTTGCCAGATGTCCAGGCTGATTAAAGGTCGTGCGTAGCGTGAAGTAATGCCCGTTCTGCCACGCCAGACGGCGCAGTGAAGAGAAGCTTTCACGTTCATCCAGCGCATTGGCCTGTTGTAACATTTCCGCGCGCCGTGAATCGACAATATTACCAATCGTCGACTCTTTAAAACCGGAAGTCAGATCTTTTAGCGGCAGCGTTGAGATAAGGATCAGGCTATTGTCCTGACCATTCAGGTAATACATAGACCACGGAACATTTTCCGCGCCCCACAGCGTATCAAGATAGGTTGAGATGCGTTGGGTCATCTCCAGCGTAGAACTGTCATGGGAACCGAAAATCAGCGCCTCGGTCTTTC
This sequence comes from Citrobacter sp. Cb080, assembly GCF_030334745.1. Taxonomy (NCBI): domain Bacteria; kingdom Pseudomonadati; phylum Pseudomonadota; class Gammaproteobacteria; order Enterobacterales; family Enterobacteriaceae; genus Citrobacter; species Citrobacter sp. Cb080. The sequence goes on from NZ_JAOWDG010000030.1 coordinate 187,944, forward strand.
TGCGCGGTTTCTCAAGATAATAGACGTCTTGTTTCAGACGCGTTTCCTGCAGTCCTTCTGCACCAGGTGAACTGGCCGTAGCGGCAATATTGTCATAGATTTGCCAGGTCACGTATCGCCAGGTATCGACCCTTTTATGAATGGCATGGGTGATATCGACAATCTGATAGCTCTTATCCTTTAACCAGGTGTTGACGGCGCTCTGGACCATAACGCCCATCATCACCAACAGCACAACGATCAGTAATAAGAAGAAACGGGTAATACTTCCCGGTAGCAGGGAGAATCGGGTAGAAGCCGTTGTGTCAGACTGACTCATTCGTGTTTATGACCTGTTAAACGACGCGAAAGATGATGGGGCAGTATAAAGGGTAATATATGAATTGCCACACTTACACCACGCCGGATGGCCCGCATTTTTTACGCTCCATTCTGTTGCAGCCATCACTATCCAAAGGTGTACAGTGGATAAAGGCGGGTACAAATATTTATACGGAATGTATACATTTAGCATTAAATAACAAGAAATTATTAATCAGATTTATATCTGAATACGACGCAATGAGATAGTTAATAGTTGTTATAGTTTTGCATCGGTAGCACAGAACGGTAAGTTTTGTGTAAAGAAGGGTAAAAAAAAACCGAACGCGAAGCATTCGGTTGAAATAGGGGTAAACAGACATTCATGAATGAATGACGGTAATAAATAAAGTTAATGATGATAGCGGGTCTATTTTAGTTGCGAGTGAAGATTTTGTTTTGTCATTCAGTGCTATAACTATTTTCAATGTAACTTATTGATTTTAAATTTAATTAAAACAGTTCTTGATTATTTGTGCTTATTTTGCCTGTTTTTTGATTTTAAAAAAGTTCCCTCTTATTAATATTTTGAAACATCTATGTCGATAAATGAAACACCTTAAAAGTTTTAGTATCATATTCGTGTTGGATTATTCTGTGTTTTTGCGGAGAATGAAGTTGCCGACTGGTTAATGACCTTAATCAGTATGCAGTGGCATAAAAAAGCAATAAAGGCATATAACAGAGGGTTAATAACATGAAAGTTAAAGTACTGTCCCTCCTGGTACCAGCACTGCTGGTAGCAGGCGCAGCAAATGCGGCTGAAATTTATAACAAAGACGGCAACAAATTAGACCTGTACGGCAAAGTCGACGGTCTGCACTATTTCTCTGATGACTCCACTAAAGATGGCGATCAGACCTATATGCGTATCGGCTTCAAAGGCGAAACCCAGGTTAACGACCAACTGACCGGTTACGGCCAGTGGGAATACCAGATTCAGGGTAACTCCTCTGAAAACGAAAACAACTCCTGGACCCGTGTGGCGTTTGCTGGTCTGAAATTCGCTGACGTAGGATCTTTCGACTATGGTCGTAACTATGGCGTAGTTTACGACGTAACGTCCTGGACCGACGTTCTGCCGGAATTCGGCGGCGACACCTACGGTTCTGACAACTTCATGCAGCAGCGTGGTAACGGCTTCGCGACCTATCGTAACACCGACTTCTTCGGTCTGGTTGATGGCCTGAACTTTGCCCTGCAGTACCAGGGTAAAAACGGTAGCCCGGAAGGCGAAGGTATGACTGGTGTGACCGGCAACGGTCGTGATGCGCTGAGTCAGAACGGCGACGGCGTTGGCGGATCTATCACTTATGATATCGGTGAAGGCTTCGCGCTGGGTACTGCAGTCACCAGCTCCAAACGTACTGACGAGCAGAACCGTCTGAACTTCGGTACCGGTGACCGTGCTGAAACCTACACTGGCGGTCTGAAATACGACGCGAATAACGTTTACCTGGCAGCACAGTACACCCAGACCTACAACGCAACGCGTGCGGGCAACCTGGGCTGGGCTAACAAAGCACAGAACTTTGAAGCTGTTGCGCAGTACCAGTTCGACTTCGGTCTGCGTCCGTCCGTGGCTTACCTGCAGTCCAAAGGTAAAGACCTGAACAATGGTTACGGCGACCAGGATATCCTGAAATATGTTGATGTTGGCGCGACCTACTACTTCAACAAAAACATGTCTACCTATGTTGATTACAAAATCAACCTGCTGGATGACAACCAGTTCACCCGTGATGCTCGCATCTCTACCGATGATATCGTAGCGCTGGGTCTGGTTTACCAGTTCTAATCTGCGCTCATGTCGTTAAAAGGCCCTGCGGGGCCTTTTTTAATGCCGTTTTTTCGTCGTACAAACAACGATTTTTGGTGTACTCTTGCGCCCGTTCGCATGAGGATAATTACGTATGGAAGTGAATTTCTATCGCGCAGCACTACTGGCTGTGACGATCTTTTTTGTCGGGTGCGATGAAGCCCCGAAACCTGCCCAGACCACACAACCTGCCACCGTTCTGGAAGGTAAAACCATGGGCACTTTCTGGCGGGTCAGTGCGGTGGGCGTAGATGCCAAACGCGCCGGGGAACTGCAGGTGAAGATCCAGGCTCAGCTGGATGCCGACGATCAGCTTCTCTCTACCTATAAAAATGATTCTGCGTTAATGCGTTTTAACCTGTCGAAAAGCCTGTCGCCATGGCCGGTTAATGATGCTATGGCCGATATCGTGACTTCGGCGCTACGCATTGGCGCAAAAACCGGTGGGGCCATGGATATTACCGTGGGTCCGTTGGTCAATCTGTGGGGCTTTGGCCCGGATCAGCAACCGGTGCATATTCCTACGCAGGCGCAAATTGACGCCGCAAAAGCGCAAACCGGGCTTTCACATCTGAAGGTTGTTAATGAGGCGCATCGGAACTACCTGCAAAAAGATTTGCCCGAGCTGTACGTGGATCTCTCGACCGTTGGCGAAGGTTATGCCGCCGATCATCTGGCACGATTAATGGAGCAGGAAGGGATCGCCCGTTATCTGGTATCCGTTGGTGGAGCATTGAACAGCCGCGGTATGAATGCAGATGGGCTTTCGTGGCGAGTCGCGATTCAGAAACCGACCGATCGCGAAAACGCGGTGCAGGCAATTGTCGACATTAACGGGCATGGCATTAGCACCTCCGGCAGCTACCGTAACTATTATGAGCTGGATGGTAAGCGCCTTTCCCATGTTATTGATCCGCAAACCGGTCGTCCGATTGAACACAACCTGGTATCTGTAACGGTAATCGCACCAACGGCGCTGGAGGCTGACGGCTGGGATACCGGATTGATGGTTCTCGGCCCGGAAAAGGCCAAAGAGGTGGTGCGTCGTGAAGGACTCGCGGTCTATATGATTATAAAAGAGGGCGAGGGGTTTAAAACCTGGATGTCGCCGCAGTTTAAAAGCTTCCTGCTCAGCGAAAAAAATTAAAAAGCAAGATTGCGGGTTTTTGTATCCGGCTATGGGGACACACTAAGGCTAAGCGCTATGCTTAACAAAGGAGTCCATAATGAAAAATCGTTTACACATAACTGATGATGACCGCTGGCAGTCCGTTGTGGATCGTGACGCCGACGCTGACGGTCAGTTTGTTTTCGCCGTCCAGACTACCGGTATTTTCTGCCGTCCGTCCTGTCGGGCGAAACATGCCCTGCGCAAAAATGTCAGTTTCTTTGCCGATGCCCGGCAGGCGCTGGCCGCCGGTTTTCGTCCCTGTAAACGTTGTCAGCCGGATAAAGACAGCGCCCACCAGCATCGGCTGGAGAAAATAGCCCACGCCTGCCAGTTGCTGGAGCAGGAATCTCCCCTCACGCTGGACGAGCTGGCGCAGCAGGTGGCGATGAGCCCGTATCACTTACATCGCCTGTTCAAAGCCACAACGGGCATGACCCCCAAAGCGTGGCAGCAGTCCTGGCGAGCCCGCCGTCTGCGCGATGCCCTCGCGAAAGGCGTTCCGGTAACGCAGGCAATTCTCAACGCCGGATTTCCCGACAGCAGCAGCTACTACCGAAAAGCGGATCAGACGTTAGGCATGACCGCAAAGCAATTTCGTAAAGGTGGCGACAACGTTTCTGTACGCTATACCCTGGCAGATTGCTCTCTGGGTCGCTGTCTGGTGGCGGAAAGCGAACGCGGTATCTGCGCGATCTTACTTGGTGATGATGACGCTACGTTGGTTGCGGATCTGCATGGGCTGTTTCCGGCCGCTCAGGATGTGCCAGCAGATACCGATTTTCAGCAGCGCGTGCGCGAAGTGATCGCCGCAATCAATGCGCGTGACGCGCCGTTATCGCTGCCGCTGGATATCCGCGGAACCGCATTTCAGCAGCAGGTGTGGCAGGCGTTGCGCGCAATTCCGTGCGGCGAAACGATGAGCTACCAGCAACTGGCCAGCGCCATCGGCAAACCGAAGGCGGTGCGTGCGGTGGCCAGCGCCTGTGGGGCGAATAAACTGGCAATCGTCATCCCGTGTCACCGGGTGATCCGCGGCGATGGCGCGCTTTCGGGCTACCGGTGGGGCATTGCGCGCAAAGCACAGTTACTGCAACGTGAAACGACTGGCGAGGAAACATAATGCTCGATCTCTTTGCGGATGCGAAACCCTGGCAGGAGCCGCTGGCGTCAGGCGCGGTTATTCTGCGACGCTTCGCTTTTGACTGCGCACCGTCTCTGCTGCAGGCGATAGCCGCTATCGCCAGACAGTCGCCGTTTCGCCAGATGGTGACGCCCGGCGGCTACACGATGTCGGTGGCAATGACCAACTGCGGTCGTCTGGGTTGGACGACGGATCAACATGGTTACCTTTATTCTCCTTTTGATCCGCTAACCGGCGCGCACTGGCCGCCGCTGCCGGATGCATTCGCTGACCTGTGCCAACAGGCAGCGACGGCGGCGGGCTATGCTGATTTTCAACCCGATGCCTGTCTGATTAACCGCTACACGCCAGGGGCAAAACTGTCCTTACATCAGGATAAAGACGAACCCGACCTGCGGGCGCCGATTGTCTCGGTGTCGCTAGGATTGCCGGCCATCTTTCAATTTGGCGGCTTGCGCCGTAATGACCCCTTAAAGCGTTTGCTGCTGGAACATGGCGATGTGGTGGTGTGGGGCGGTACTTCGCGGCTGTTTTATCATGGGATCCAGCCGCTTAAGACGGGGTATCATCCGTTGACCGGAGACTGTCGCTACAATCTGACGTTTCGTCAGGCGGGTAAAAAAGAATAAAAATAAGAATTATTATTGCTGTCAGCGAAGAGATGTTTAAACTGCGGGCTGTTATTACTTGTCCGGGTTGTTCGCATGGAACTTTTACTTCTTGTCTGGCGGCAGTATCGCTGGCCATTTATCAGCGTCATGGCGCTCAGCCTCGCCAGCGCTGCGTTGGGGATTGGGCTGATTGCGTTTATCAACCAGCGTCTGATTGAAACAGTCGACACCACGCTGATGGTGCTGCCGGAGTTTCTTGGCCTGTTGCTGCTATTGATGGTTGTCACTCTCGGCTCTCAGCTGGCGTTGACCACGCTCGGCCACCACTTTGTCTACCGCCTGCGTAGCGAATTTATCAAACGTATTCTGGATACCCACGTCGAGCGTATTGAACAGCTTGGCAGCGCCTCGTTGCTGGCTGGTTTAACCAGCGATATTCGCAACATCACCATCGCCTTTGTTCGTCTGCCTGAGCTGGTGCAGGGGATTATCCTGACCATCGGATCGGCGGCGTATCTGGCGATGCTGTCGACCAAAATGCTGCTGGTGACGGCTATCTGGATGGCAATCACCATCTGGGGGGGATTTGTACTGGTGGCGCGGGTGTATAAGCACATGGCTACCCTGCGCGAAACCGAAGACAAGTTGTACAACGATTATCAGACGGTGCTGGAAGGGCGCAAAGAGCTGACGCTCAACCGCGAGCGCGCCGAGCATATCTTTAATCAGATGTACGTCCCGGATGCCAAAGAGTACCGTCACCATATTATTCGCGCCGATACCTTCCACCTGAGCGCGGTCAACTGGTCAAACATTATGATGCTGGGCGCCATTGGTCTGGTGTTCTGGATGGCGAATAGTCTGGGCTGGGCTGATACCGCCGTGGCGGCGACTTACTCACTGACGCTGTTATTCCTGCGTACGCCGCTGCTCTCTGCCGTTGGCGCGCTACCGACCCTGCTCACTGCGCAGGTGGCTTTCAACAAGCTGAATAAATTCGCACTGGCACCTTTTAAGGCCGAATTCCCGCGGCCAACCGCTTTTCCAAACTGGCAAACGCTGGAACTGCGTAACGTGGTTTTCCACTATCAGGATAATGCCTTTTCCGTAGGGCCGGTCAATCTGACGATTCATCGCGGTGAACTGATCTTCCTGATTGGCGGCAACGGCAGCGGGAAATCTACGCTGGCGATGTTACTGACCGGGCTATACCAGCCGCAGTCAGGTGAAATTTTGCTTGATGGTAAGGCCGTGGCCGTTGACAAGCCGGAAGATTATCGCAAGCTGTTCTCCGCCGTGTTTACCGACGTCTGGCTGTTCGACAAACTGCTGGGGCCGGAAGGTAAAGAAGCCAATCCGCAGCTGGTAGCGAAGTGGCTGGAACATCTGAAGATGGGTCACAAGCTGGAGATGAATGATGGTCGCATCCTCAATCTGAAGCTGTCGAAAGGGCAGAAGAAACGCGTGGCGCTGCTGCTGGCTCTGGCGGAGGAGCGCGACATCATTCTGCTGGATGAATGGGCTGCCGATCAGGATCCCCATTTCCGTCGTGAGTTCTATCAGGTCCTGTTACCGCTGATGCAAGAAATGGGTAAAACTATCTTCGCCATTAGCCATGACGATCACTATTTTATTCACGCCGATCGTCTGCTGGAAATGCGTAACGGACAGTTGAGTGAACTGCTGGGCGATGAGCGTGATGCCGCCTCGCGTGACGCGGTGGCTCGCACCGCATGATCCCACATGCCACCGGTTTTTTATCCACCCGGCGGCACTGTTTATTGTTATTTACATAAATCGGCATCATGATTAATGATATTTCATATCATGGATTTATGATTAATGCCTGTAACAAACAAAAACAGCGCCAGACTGCGTGATGAAGAGCGTGCGCGTCTTATCTGGCTGCTGACCACTGATAAAGCCGTTGTTTCAACGTTATTGGGCAAGCTTACCCTGGCTGAGCAATATGACGTCGGTACGTTAGCCGACGATATTGCTGAGGTAGGGGCGCTGGTCGCCCACCTGCCGCCGCCCGATTTGGCGGATACCCTCGAAGCATTACCTTCTGAAGAGCGTCACGCCCTGTGGCGGCTGGTCGAAAGTGAAAAGCGCGGTAACGTCCTGCTTGAGGCGTCAGAAAACGTCTGGGACGACCTGATCGATGAGATGAGCGACCGTGAGCTGCTGGATGCGTTGCAATACCTTGATATCGACGAACAGATTTATCTGGTTCAGCACCTCCCTCGTAACCTCACGGGTCGACTGCTGGCGACGTTACCGGCCGAGGAGCGGGCGCGCGTCCGCCAGGTGCTGCACTACGAGAAGAATCGCGTCGGTGCGATTATGGAGTTCGAAGTTATCACCGTGCGTCCGGACGTGACGCTGGAAGTGGTGCAACGCTACCTGCGGCGGCTGGGTAAAATGCCGGAGAACACCGATAAACTCTTCGTGACCGACCGCAATAAAGTGCTGGTCGGGGAACTGACGCTCACCTGTATTCTGCTCAATGATGTGCAGCGAAAAGTCAGCGAGGTGATGGAAGATGATCCACTCACCTTTTCTCCGGAAGATATCGCCGAACACGCCGCGCGAACCTTTGAACGTGACGACCTGGTCAGTGCCGCGGTCGTTGACTCTTCAGGAAAACTGATGGGCCGTTTAACCATCGATGAGATCGTCGATGTGGTCTATGAAGAAACTGATACCGATCTGCGTCGAATGGGCGGCTTAAGCGCCGGAGAGGATGTGTTTGCCCCCGTCACGAAAGCGGTAAAAACCCGCTGGGCGTGGTTGGCCGTTAACCTTTGTACCGCCTTTATTGCTTCGCGAGTGATCGACGGCTTTGAACATACAATTTCGCAACTGGTCGCGCTGGCCTCGCTGATGCCGATTGTGGCGGGGATCGGCGGCAACACCGGGAATCAAACCATCACCATGATTGTTCGCGCGCTGGCGCTACAAAATATTCAGCCGGGAAACCTGACGTTTTTGATCCTGCGCGAAATGGGCGTGGCGTTGATTAATGGCCTCGTGTGGGGCGGAATTATGGGCGGCATTACCTGGTGGCTGTACGATGACATGGCGCTCGGCGGCGTAATGACCCTGGCGATGATGCTCAATTTGCTGATGGCGGCGTTGATGGGCGTTATTATTCCGATGACGATGGTGAAGCTCGGGCGCGACCCGGCGGTCGGCTCGAGCGTCATGATTACGGCAATCACCGACACCGGTGGTTTCTTTATTTTTCTCGGTCTGGCAACGCTGTTTCTGATGTAGCCGCACGTTTGCCTCTGACGATACGCGGCAGAATGAGCATCGTCATCACCCCGGCAACCACGCCAAGCGCCAGGTTGCCGGTTGACACCGTTGCCGCGACGGTCATCAGCATCACCAGCGTTTCAGTAACGGGGAGTTGCCGCAGCGTAGCGGGCTGGATGCTGTGCCAACTGAAGGTTTTCACCGCCACAATCACCATAATTCCCGCCAGCACTGACATGGGGATTTTCGCCATTACTTCGCTTAACGCAGTGACCAGCAACATCAGCACCAGCCCGGCGGCGACCGTCGAGACGCGGCTGCGTCCTTTGCCCATCTCGACGTTAACGATGGTTTGACCAATCATCGCACACCCGGCGATGCCGCCATAAAAACCGGCCAGAATATTGGCTATCCCCAGCCCGGCACTCTCGCGATTCTTATTCGACGGCGTAACCGTCAGGTCATCCACCAGACGGGCGGTTAACAGCGACTCCATTAATCCGACAAAAGCGATGCTCAGCGCGCAGGGCCAGATAATCGCCAGCGTTTGCAGGTTGAGCGGTACCAATAACTGCGTGAATCCCGGCAGGCCGCCGCGCATTGAACCTTCGTCACCGACGGTCGGTAATAGTTGTCCGCTGGTGACAGTGAACACCGTCAGCAGCACGATGGCGATAAGCGGCGCGGGGATCGCTTTAATAAACCGCGGAACCCACAGCACAATCAGCAGGGTCAGGACAAACAGCCCCCAGATTAGCGGGCTTTTACCCCAGAAATGCGGGACCTGGGCAAAGAAAATCAAAATACCCAGCGCGTTCACAAAACCGGTCATGACGGCTGTGGGAATGAATCGCATCAGACGCGCCATCCCCAATATGCCAAACAGGATCTGAATAATCCCGGCCAGCACCACCGCAGGCAGGATGTACTGGACGCCGTGTTGATGCACCATCGGGCCAATCACCAGCGCGACCGATCCTGCCGCTGCGGTAACCATTGCCGGACGGCCACCTAAAAATGACATTGCCAGGCACAGTACGACTGAGGCTATCAGGCTGACTTTAGGATCGACGCCGGCGATAACGGAAAAAGAGATCACTTCCGGGATCAGCGCCAGGGCGGTTACCACACCGGCCAGCGTTTCGCGAACCAGTAAACGGGGTTGGCGCAGCACTGCGCGCGTCGCGTGCTCCGCTACTGCGACAGAGGAGGGTTGAGTGGCAGACATCGTTACTCTTAGGTCAAAAATGGCCCGGTACAGCAGACCGACAGGCATCCGTGCGGTGAATAGCAAAGCGCAGCATAGTACCTGTCTGACGGATCGGTTTCCAGAAATGATTGTCAATAACCGTATAAACTATCAACGTATTAATAACATTTTTAAAAATTAAATATAATTTATAAACAATATTTAAATATTTTTACTTAAGTGTTACCGTTGATACCGCTCGATTTTCACCTGCATTAAAAGCAAAAAGCGATACTAAAAGTAAGGCATTAACATTATGAAAAAAGTGACTGCCATGCTCTTCACCATGGCCGTTGGGCTGAATGTTGTCTCGATGGCGGCAAAAGCGAAAGCGGCGGAAGAGCAGGAAACGGATGTACTGTTGATTGGCGGCGGCATCATGAGCGCCACGCTGGGAACCTATTTACAGGAGCTGGAACCGCAATGGTCAATGACCATGGTTGAGCGACTGGATGGTGTAGCGCAGGAAAGCTCTAACGGCTGGAATAACGCCGGAACAGGCCACTCCGCACTGATGGAGCTGAACTACACGCCTAAAAAGGCCGACGGTAGCATCAGCATTGAAAAGGCAGTCGAAATCAACGAAGCCTTCCAGATCTCCCGCCAGTTTTGGGCCTATCAGGTCAATAATGGCGTAATGCATGAACCACGCTCATTTATCACCACCGTTCCGCACATGAGTTTTGTCTGGGGTGACGAGAACATGAACTTCCTGCGTGCCCGTTACACCGCACTGCAGCAGAGCACGTTATTCCGTGGCATGCGTTATTCCGAAGATCACGCGCAGATTAAAGAGTGGGCGCCGCTGGTCATGGAGGCCGCGATCCGAAGCAGAAAGTCGCGGCAACGCGTACCGAGATTGGTACTGACGTAAACTACGGCGAAATCACGCGCCAACTGATTGCCTCGTTGCAGAAAAAGCCCAACTTTGCGCTGCAGCTGAGTACCGAAGTGCGTGGCTTTAAACGCAATGCCGACAATAGCTGGACCGTCACGGTCGCCGATCTGAAAAATAACGAAGCGGAACACGATATCAAGGCGAAGTTTGTCTTTATCGGTGCCGGTGGCGCTGCGCTGAAGCTGTTGCAGGAAACCGACATTCCGGAAGCGAAAGGTTATGCCGGATTCCCGGTTGGCGGGCAGTTCCTGGTTGCGGATAATCCGGACGTGGTGAATCGCCACCTGGCGAAAGTGTACGGTCAGGCCTCCGTTGGCGCGCCGCCGATGTCCGTGCCGCACATCGATACCCGTATCCTTGATGGCAAACGCGTCGTGCTGTTTGGGCCATTCGCGACATTCTCCACCAAGTTCCTGAAAAACGGTTCATTGTGGGATCTGCTCAGCTCGACCACCACCTCGAACTTTATGCCGATGGTCAACGTGGGTCTGGATAACTTCGATCTGGTGAAATATCTGGTAAGCCAGGTGATGCTCAGCGATGACGACCGTTTTGCCGCGCTGCAAGAGTACTATCCGCAGGCGAAAAAAGAAGACTGGCGTTTATGGCAGGCGGGCCAGCGTGTGCAGATCATTAAAAGTGATGCGGAGAAGGGCGGTGTGCTGCGTCTGGGTACCGAAGTCGTCAGCGATAAAGAGGGCACCATTGCCGCGCTGCTGGGCGCTTCTCCGGGGGCATCAACTGCGGCGCCGATAATGCTGCATCTGATGGAAAAAGTGTTTAAAGATAAAGTGGCCAGCCCTGAATGGCAGGCGAAACTGAAAACCATTATTCCGTCTTATGGTACCAAGCTGAACGGTAACGTTGAAGCTACGGAACAAGAGCTGCAATACACCAGTGACGTTCTGGGGCTGAAATATGACAAGCCGCAGGCTGCTGATGAAGCGCCGAAACCTCAGCTGAAACCTCAGGCACAACCGCAGCCTGAGCAGAAAGCTGTAGCGGATATCGCACTGTAAATAAAATGCCGGATAAGGCGGTACGCCGCCCTCCGGCACATTCTTACTTATCGCGCGACTGCGTCCTGAATCTTCTCTTCCGCTTTCCAGATACGGTATTTCACTTCCACGTTCTCCGGCGTATAGACCACAATCGGTAACTTGCTGTTGTAGCGCAGCATGCCGTCATCACCCAGATACGCGGTAATAAATTTCTTCTCTTTCTTACCGTCCGGGCAGGCCATCATGGTTGAAACCGGAGACGTCACTTTGTCGAAGACATAGTAGTCATATCCCCAACCTTCCAGCGTTTTGCTGTCCAGTTCTCCGCCCAGGCGGTGTTGGTTGCAGTCAACTTCCAGCGTTTGTCCGATAAGCAGTTCTACTTTCAGAGTAGATTCATCTTTCTCAGGAGTAAGCTGGATAACCTGGCGCTTCATACCCTTTTCCGCCTTAGGATAAGGGGCGACTTTTTCCAGCGGCTGAGCGCCGGCATCGTTACTGGCAGCCCATGCAGAGGCGCTGGCAAAGGCGGCGAAAAGTACGGCAGGGACAATTGTTTTCATCTTATTGTTCACAGTGTTTCCTTTCTTCTGTCTTATGAACGAGTCTGGGGCAGGTTAACATATTTACATAATCGATTAATCTGTATTTACTTATATTTTAAGTGTATTTGGTAGAGGTCTGCTTTCAGACTAGCGATATATTCTAAGAATAATCTTAATTATAAAATCATTCTCTTTTTGAGTGGTTCGTTATATACAGTGTTATATAACTCATTGAAATGTGAGCAAAAGCGCATTTTTTCCCGCCAACTCAACACTCCTTTGATCCGGCAACAGCATTTACCCCGATTGGGGTATGCACCTCTAACACATCCTGAAATATCTTACGACTAAAAATAACTACTCATAAATAGTGCAGTTTTTTATGGCGTTCACCCCACCAGCGGAGGGCGTCATTATGGAAGGACAATGTCATGGTTGATTTATCCCGTCGAGGCATGTTGACAGGCAGTTGGCGAAACGCCAACTCAGGGATCCGTCCGCCCTGGAGCAAGGAAGACTCTCACTTTCTGGCCCATTGCCTTCGTTGTGACGCCTGCATCCAGGCGTGTGAAACCGACATCCTGCAGCGAGGCCAGGGCGGTTACCCGAGCGTAAATTTCAAACACGGCGAGTGTAGCTTTTGCTATGCCTGCGCAGAGGCCTGTTCTGAATCCCTTTTTCTTCCGCGCCACACCAGGGCATGGGATCTGAATTTTACGATTGGGGAAAACTGTCTCGCACATCAGTCCGTTGAATGTCATCGCTGTCAGGATAGCTGTGAACCCATGGCCATAACCTTTCGTCCCACGCTGTCCGGCATTTATCAGCCGCAGCTCGACAATCAGGACTGTAACGGATGTGGCGCATGTGTCGCTATCTGCCCGGTATCAGCCATTAACGCGGAGTACAACCATGGACAATAACTGGCAGGTCTGCAGCCTGGTCGTTCAGGCCAAAAGTCAGCATATCAATGATATCGCCACGCAGTTGCGTTCGTTCCCAGGTTGCGAAGTTGCACTCAGCGATGTGGAAAGCGGTCAACTGATCGTGGTGGTGGAAGCTGAGCACAGCGAAACGTTAATGAAAACTATTGAGTCAGTGCGCAACGTTGCGGGCGTGCTGGCGGTGTCGCTGGTTTATCACCAGCAGGATGAGCAAGGTGAGGAAACACCATGAAACTCAGTCGTCGTAGCTTTATGAAAGCTAACGCCGTTGCGGCCGCTGCGGCGGCTGCCGGGTTAAGCGTGCCGGGCGTAGCCCGTGCGGTAGTCGGTCAGCAAGAAGCCATCAAATGGGACAAAGCCCCGTGCCGTTTTTGCGGGACGGGCTGTGGCGTATTGGTCGGGACGCAGCAAGGGCGTGTTGTGGCATGCCAGGGCGATCCGGATGCGCCGGTTAACCGTGGGCTTAACTGCATCAAAGGTTACTTCCTGCCGAAAATCATGTACGGAAAAGACCGTTTAACGCAGCCGATGCTGCGCATGAAGGACGGTAAGTATCACAAAGAAGGCGAGTTCACCCCGATTAGCTGGGACCAGGCCTTTGACGTGATGGAAGAGAAATTCAAAACGTCCCTGAAAGAGAAAGGCCCGGAGTCTATCGGTATGTTCGGCTCGGGTCAGTGGACGATTTGGGAAGGTTATGCCGCTGCCAAATTGTTTAAAGCGGGTTTCCGTTCGAATAACATCGACCCGAACGCGCGTCACTGCATGGCGTCAGCGGTAGTCGGCTTTATGCGTACCTTCGGTATGGATGAACCGATGGGCTGCTATGACGATATCGAGCATGCAGATGCTTTCGTCCTGTGGGGCGCGAATATGGCGGAGATGCACCCGATCCTGTGGTCGCGCATCACCAACCGTCGTCTGTCCGATCCCAATGTTAATGTCGCGGTGCTCTCCACCTTCCAGCACCGCAGCTTTGAGCTGGCGGATAACGGCATGGTCTTCACGCCGCAAACCGATCTGGTGATCCTCAACTACATCGCTAACTACATCATTCAAAACAATGCGATCAACCAGGATTTCTTTAGCAAGCACGTTAATCTGCGTAAAGGCGTGACGGACATTGGCTACGGTCTGCGTCCAACCCATCCGCTGGAAAAAGCGGCGAAAAACCCGGGATCCGATGCCTCTGAGCCGATGAGCTTTGAGGATTACAAAGCCTTTGTTGCCGAGTACACGCTGGATAAAACCGCCGAAATGACCGGCGTACCGAAAGATCAGCTGGAACAGCTGGCGCAGCTGTATGCCGATCCGAAGAAAAAAGTCATCTCCTACTGGACGATGGGCTTCAACCAGCATACCCGCGGCGTGTGGGCCAACAACCTGGTCTATAACCTGCACCTGTTGACCGGTAAAATCTCCCAGCCAGGCTGTGGTCCGTTCTCTTTGACCGGTCAGCCTTCCGCCTGCGGTACCGCGCGTGAAGTCGGTACGTTCTCCCACCGTCTGCCTGCGGACATGGTGGTTACGAACGAAAAACACCGCGATATCTGCGAGAAGCACTGGAATATTCCGGCGGGGACCATTCCGGCAAAAATCGGTCTGCATGCCGTGGCACAAGACCGTGCGCTGAAAGATGGCAAGCTCAATGTCTACTGGGCGATGTGTACCAACAACATGCAGGCCGGTCCGAACATCAACGAAGAGCGTATGCCGGGCTGGCGTGATCCGCGCAACTTCATCATCGTCTCCGATCCGTACCCGACGGTCAGCGCTCTGTCGGCCGACCTGATCCTGCCGACCGCGATGTGGGTAGAGAAAGAAGGTGCTTACGGTAACGCGGAACGCCGTACACAGTTCTGGCGTCAGCAGATTAAAGCGCCGGGTGAATCGAAATCGGATCTGTGGCAACTGGTGCAGTTCTCTCGTCGCTTCAAAACAGAAGAAGTGTGGCCGGAAGCGCTGTTGGCACAGAAACCGGAACTGCGCGGAAAAACGCTGTATGACGTCCTGTTTGCCACGCCTGCAGTGACGAAATTCCCGGTGGCTGAACTGGCTGAAGATCAACTGAACGATGAATCCCGCGAGCTGGGTTTCTATCTGCAAAAAGGGCTGTTCGAAGAGTACGCCTGGTTTGGCCGCGGTCACGGGCATGATCTTGCGCCATTTGACGATTACCACAAAGCGCGCGGTTTACGCTGGCCGGTCGTTGAGGGCAAAGAGACCCAGTGGCGCTACAGCGAAGGCAACGACCCTTACGTGAAAGCGGGTGAAAGCTACAAGTTCTACGGTAAGCCGGACGGCAAAGCGGTCATCTTCGCGCTGCCATTTGAACCTGCCGCAGAAGCGCCGGATAAAGAGTACGACCTGTGGCTGTCTACCGGACGAGTGCTGGAGCACTGGCATACCGGCAGCATGACGCGTCGCGTACCTGAGCTGCACCGTGCTTTCCCGGAAGCTGTGCTGTTTATCCATCCGCTGGATGCAAAAGCACGCGATCTGCGCCGTGGCGACAAAGTCAAAGTGGTTTCCCGTCGTGGTGAAGTTATCTCGATAGTTGAAACGCGCGGGCGTAACCGTCCACCGCAGGGGCTGGTCTACATGCCGTTCTTCGACGCCGCACAGCTGGTGAACAACCTGACGCTGGATGCGACGGATCCGCTCTCCAAAGAGACGGATTTCAAGAAGTGCGCTGTGAAACTGGCGAAGGTGTAACGCGTTATGTCCCGGTCAGCAAAACCCCAAAATGGCCGCCGCCGCTTTCTGCGCGATATGGTTCGCGCAGCGGGCGGACTGGCCGTCGTTGGCGTGGCGCTGGGGTTGCAACAGCAAACCGCACGTGCAACCGGCGTGCGGCTGCGCCCGCCAGGCGCACTGAGCGAGGAGGCATTCGCCAGTGCCTGCGTGCGCTGTGGTCAGTGCGTTCAGGCCTGCCCGTATGACACGCTGAAGCTGGCGACGCTGGCCTCAGGGCTGGCTGCCGGTACGCCGTATTTTGTCGCGCGTGATATTCCCTGCGAAATGTGTGAAGACATTCCGTGCGCCAAAGTTTGCCCCAGCGGCGCGTTGGACAGGGACATTGAATCTATTGACGATTCACGCATGGGGCTGGCGGTACTGCTGGATCACGAAAACTGCCTCAACTATCAGGGATTACGCTGCGACGTTTGCTATCGCGAGTGCCCGAAAATCGATGAGGCTATCACCCTTGAGCTGGACCGCAACATGCGTACCGGCAAGCATGCGCGGTTTATTCCGACCGTACACAGCGATGCCTGTACCGGCTGCGGGAAATGCGAAAAAGTCTGCGTCCTGGAGCAGCCAGCAATAAAAGTGCTGCCCCTGTCGTTGGCGAAAGGGGAGTTAGGACACCATTACCGCTTCGGTTGGCTGGAGGGGAACAATGGCAAATCGTAAACGTGACGCCGGGCGTGAAGCGCAGGCAAAAAAAGGATGGTGGAAGAGTCATCGCTGGCTGGTGCTGCGTCGTCTGAGCCAGTTTCTGATACTGGCGATGTTCCTTAGCGGCCCGTGGCTTGGCGTCTGGATCCTGCATGGCAATTACAGTAGCAGCCTGTTGCTGGACTCCATCCCGTTCACCGATCCGCTGATTACCCTGCAAAGCCTGGCCAGCGGACACCTGCCGGCGACGGTTGCGTTAACGGGGGCGGTCATCATCACGGTGCTGTATGCCCTGGCGGGTAAGCGACTGTTTTGCAGTTGGGTTTGTCCCATGAACCCTGTCACCGATTTAGCCAGTTGGTTGCGCAGAAGGTTTGACCTGAATCAGTCTGCAACCCTGCCGCGCCATATACGGTACGTCCTGCTGGTGGTTATCCTGGTCGGTTCCGCCGTGACCGGTACGCTGCTGTGGGAGTGGATAAATCCAGTCTCTCTGCTCGGACGGAGCCTGGTCATGGGATTTGGCAGCGGGGCGCTGCTGATCCTCGCGCTGTTTTTATTTGATCTACTGGTCGTTGAGCATGGCTGGTGCGGGCATCTTTGCCCACTGGGTGCGCTGTATAGCGTGGTGGGGAGTAAAGGTGCATTAACCGTTTCGGCAAAAGAACGTAACAGATGTAACCGCTGTATGGATTGTTTTCATGTTTGCCCGGAACCGCATGTGCTACGTGCGCCGGTGCTGGATGAGCAAAGTCCGGTGCAGGTAACCAGCCGCGATTGCATGGCCTGCGGTCGCTGTGTGGATGTCTGTTCTGAGGATGTTTTTACAATAACAACACGATGGAGTTCGGGAGCGAAATCATGAAAAGCCATGACCTGATTAAAGCGCTGAGTCAATGGACGGCTGCGCTGGCCCTGGTAGTCAGTGTGGCCGTTTGGGCTGCAAACGGAGTGGATCTGAGCCAGTCACCGGAAGTCTCAGGGACACAAGAAGGGGCGATTCGCATGCCGAAAGAGCAAGTGCGTATGCCGCTGAACTATGTGAATCAGCCGCCGATGGTTCCGCACAGCGTTGAAGGGTATCAGGTGACGACTAACACTAACCGCTGCCTGCAATGTCACGGTGTGGAAAGCTATCGCACCACCGGTGCGCCACGTATCAGTCCGACGCACTTTATGGACAGCGACGGTAAGGTATTGGCTGAAGTCGCGCCGCGTCGTTATTTCTGCCTGCAATGTCACGTGCCGCAGGCTGACGCCGCGCCGATTGTTGAAAATACCTTCACCCCCTCGAAAGGTTACGGGAAATAAGAGGTCATTATGGAAAATTCTAACCGTAAACCAGGCTGGATTAAGCGCGTCTGGCAATGGTGGCGTCGCCCCAGCCGTCTGGCGCTCGGCACGCTGTTGTTAATCGGCTTTGTGGGCGGCATTATTTTCTGGGGCGGCTTTAATACCGGTATGGAAAAGGCCAATACAGAAGAGTTCTGCATTAGCTGTCACGAAATGCGCAATACGGTGTACCAGGAATACATGGAAACCGTACACTACAACAACCGTAGTGGTGTGCGAGCGACTTGCCCTGATTGCCACGTCCCACATGAGTGGGGTCCGAAAATGATTCGTAAGATCAAGGCCAGTAAAGAGCTGTACGCGAAAGCACTGGGGCTGATAGATACACCGCAGAAATTTGAAGACCATCGTTTAACGATGGCGCAAAATGAGTGGCGGCGTATGAAAGATAACAATTCGCAAGAGTGTCGAAACTGTCACAACTTCGAGTTTATGGATTTAACCGCCCAGAAAGGCGTTGCGGCCAAAATGCACGACCAGGCCGTGAAAGACGGGCAAACCTGTATTGACTGTCATAAAGGGATAGCGCACAAACTGCCTGATATGCGCGAAGTCAAACCGGGATTTTAACAGGATGTAGATAACCAGGTATGCTTGAAGCCAGAGAATTACTTTGCGAGCGGGATGACAGAATACTGTTCAGCGATTTGTCATTTCGCGTCAACGCAGGGGAATGGGTACAAATTACCGGCAGCAACGGCGCAGGGAAAACCACTTTGCTGCGGTTACTTACCGGGCTGGCGCGTCCCGACGCAGGGGAGGTTTGCTGGCAAGAGCAACCGCTGCATCACGTGCGGGACAGCTACCATCAACAACTGCTGTGGATCGGACATCAGCCGGGGATAAAAACCCGGCTTTCGGCGTTGGAAAACCTGCGTTTCTTCCACCATGACGGCGACGTCGCACAGTGTCTGGCTGCGCTGGCGCAGGCGGGGCTTGCCGGATATGAAGATATCCCGGTGAATCAACTCTCCGCCGGACAACAGCGGCGCGTGGCGCTGGCCCGTTTGTGGCTGACCCGCGCCCGGCTGTGGATCCTCGACGAACCCTTTACCGCCATTGATGTGAACGGCGTTGAGCGACTGACTCAGCGTATGGCGCAGCATACGGAGCAGGGCGGTATTGTTATTCTCACCACCCACCAACCACTCAATGTAGAGACCGATAAAGTGCGACGTATTGCGCTGACCAGCGAGAGGGCAACGCAATGATGTGGCGAATCTTCCGTTTAGAACTACGAGTTGCGTTTCGTCATAGTGCGGAAATCGCCAATCCTTTATGGTTCTTCCTGATTGTTATTACGCTGTTCCCGCTGAGCATTGGGCCGGAGCCGCAACTGCTGGCGCGTATTGCGCCGGGCATCATCTGGGTTGCGGCGCTGCTGGCGTCGTTGCTGGCGCTGGAGCGCCTGTTTCGTGATGATCTGCAGGACGGCAGCCTTGAGCAACTGATGCTGCTGCCGCTGCCGCTGCCGGCAGTGGTGCTGGCGAAAGTGATGGCGCACTGGGTCGTGACCGGCCTGCCGCTGCTGATCCTCTCGCCGCTGGTGGCGTTGCTGCTGGGCATGGATATGTACGGCTGGAAAATTATGGCGCTGACCTTGTTACTCGGGACGCCGACGCTGGGCTTCCTCGGCGCGCCGGGCGTGGGGTTGACGGTGGGCTTAAAGCGCGGCGGCGTGCTGTTAAGCGTGCTGGTACTTCCGCTCACCATACCCTTACTGATTTTTGCGACCGCGGCGATGGATGCGGCTTCCATGCACTTACCGGTTGAAGGGTACATGGCGATTCTGGGCGCGTTGCTGGTCGGCAGCGCCACGCTAAGCCCGTTTGCCACAGCTGCGGCGTTACGGATCAGCGTGCAGTAGCGCAGTTGAGATATGCAGGCCGGGCAAGGTGCTCCGGCACAATGGATATTAATTTACGGAGTCTGGTGACTGAACTATGTGGAAAACACTTCATCAATTGGCGATGCCTCCTCGGCTCTATCAGATCTGCGGCTGGTTTATCCCGTGGCTGGCGATTGCCAGCGCGGTGGTACTGATAACCGGGTTGATCTGGGGCTTTGGCTTCGCGCCTGCGGATTATCAGCAGGGGCAGAGCTATCGCATTATTTATCTGCACGTTCCGGCGGCAATCTGGTCGATGGGTATTTATGCATCGATGGCCGTTGCCGCGTTTATTGGCCTGGTCTGGCAGATGAAAATGGCCAATCTGGCGCTGGCCGCGATGGCGCCCATTGGTGCCGTGTTTACCTTTATTGCGCTGGTGACGGGCTCTGCATGGGGCAAACCGATGTGGGGCACCTGGTGGGTCTGGGATGCCCGACTCACCTCTGAACTGGTATTGCTGTTTCTCTACGTCGGCGCCATTGCGCTGTGGCATGCCTTTGACGACCGCCGTCTGGCTGGTCGCGCTGCCGGCATTCTGGTGCTGATTGGCGTGGTCAACTTGCCGATTATTCACTACTCGGTCGAGTGGTGGAATACGCTGCATCAGGGGTCGACCCGTATGCAGCAGAGTATCGATCCGGCAATGCGTGCGCCGCTGCGTCTGGCGATCGTCGGCTACCTGTTACTTTTTGTCACGCTGGCGCTGATGCGCATGCGTAACCTGATTTTGATGATGGAAAAACGCCGCCCGTGGGTGAGCGAACTGATCTTAAAAAGAGGCCGCCAATGACCCCTGCATTTGCATCATGGAGTGATTTTTTCGCGATGGGCGGTTACGCCTTGTATGTCTGGCTGGCTGTGGCGATGAGCATTGTCCCGCTGGTGGCGCTGGTGCTGCATTCTGCGTTACAGCATCGTGCAATCTTACGCGGTGTCGCGCAGCAGCGGGCGAGAGAAGCGCGCATGCGCGCGGCGCAAGTGCAACGGGAGGCGGCGTGAACATTCGACGTAAAAATCGGTTATGGATAGCCTGTGCGGTCCTGGCAGGTCTGGCTTTGACCATTTCGCTGGTGCTCTACGCGCTGCGTTCCAATATCGACCTGTTCTATACGCCGGGAGAGATACTCTACGGTAAGCGCGAAACGCAGCAAATGCCTGAAGTCGGCCAGCGCCTGCGCGTGGGCGGTATGGTTATGCCTGGCAGCGTAAAGCGCGATCCGCAGTCGCTGAAGGTGAATTTCAGCATCTATGACGCCGAAGGTGTGGTGGATGTCACCTATGAAGGCATTCTGCCGGATCTGTTCCGCGAAGGGCAGGGCGTCGTCGTTCAGGGCGAACTGGACGGGGGAAATCATGTGCAGGCCAAAGAAGTGCTTGCTAAACATGATGAAAATTACACTCCGCCGGAAGTCGAAAAAGCGATGCAGGAAAACCACCGTCGCCCGGAAAGTGTTTATAAGGATAAAACGTCATGATGCCTGAAATTGGCAATGCGCTGTTGTGCCTTGCGCTTGGCGTTGCATTACTGCTGTCGGTCTATCCGCTGTGGGGCGTAGCGCGCGGCGACGTGCGGATGATGGCCTCCGCGCGTCCCTTTGCCTGGGTACTGTTTATCTGTGTGATGGGGCGTTCCTGATTCTGGTCAACGCCTTCGTGGTTAATGACTTTACCGTGACCTACGTCGCCAGCAACTCCAACACCCAGCTTCCGGTCTGGTATCGGGTGGCGGCGACGTGGGGGGCGCATGAAGGCTCGTTGCTGCGTTCAGCCAGCGCATGCCGCTGGATATCGTCGCCCGCGTGCTGGCAGTCATGGGAATGGTCAGCGTCGGTTTCCTGCTGTTTATTCTGTTTACCTCCAACCCGTTTGCCCGCACGTTGCCGAACTTCCCGATTGAAGGACGTGACCTGAACCCGCTGTTGCAGGATCCGGGGCTGATTTTCCATCCGCCGCTGCTGTACATGGGGTATGTCGGCTTCTCGGTTGCCTTTGCGTTTGCGATTGCTGCGCTGATGAGCGGACGACTGGACAGCACATTCGCCCGTTTTTCGCGTCCGTGGACGCTGGCGGCGTGGGTGTTTCTGACGCTGGGCATTGTGCTCGGTTCGGCCTGGGCCTATTACGAGCTGGGCTGGGGCGGCTGGTGGTTCTGGGATCCGGTTGAAAACGCCTCGTTTATGCCATGGCTGGTGGGAACGGCGCTGATGCACTCGTTGTCGGTAACCGAACAGCGCGCCAGCTTTAAAGCCTGGACGCTGCTGCTGTCAATCTGCGCATTCTCACTTTGTCTGTTAGGTACTTTCCTGGTGCGCTCCGGCGTACTGGTGTCGGTGCATGCTTTCGCCTCCGATCCGTCGCGCGGAATGTTTATTCTGGCCTTTATGGTGCTGGTAATTGGCGGCTCCCTGCTGCTGTTTGCGGTGCGCGGTCACAAGGTTCGCTCACGGGTGAACAACGCGCTGTGGTCGCGTGAATCACTGCTGCTGGGGAATAACGTCCTGCTGATTGCCGCCATGCTGGTGGTGCTACTGGGCACGCTGCTGCCGCTGGTGCACAAACAGCTGGGGTTGGGCAGCATTTCGATTGGCGAGCCGTTTTTCAACACCATGTTCACCTGGCTGATGGCGCCGTTCGCACTGTTGTTGGGGATTGGGCCATTAGTGCGCTGGGGCCGTGACCGACCGCGTAAACTGAAAACGTTATTGCTTATCGCGTTTGTCACCACCCTTGTTCTGTCGCTGCTGCTGCCGTGGCTGCTTGAGGATCGCATTGCCGCCATGACAGTGGTGGGGCTGGCGATGGCGTGCTGGATATTCGTGCTGGCGATGTCCGAAGCGTTCCTGCGTATTTCCCGTGGGACAAAGCTGACGCCAAGCTACTGGGGCATGGTATCGGGTCACGTCGGGCTGGCGATTACCATTGTTGGTATTGCCTTTAGCCAGAACTACAGCGTTGAACGCGATGTGCGCATGAAAGCGGGTGATAGCGTTAGTATCCATAACTATCAGTTCACTTTCCGCGAAGTGAAAGATATTACCGGGCCAAACTACCGGGGCGGCGTTGCCATTATTGGCGTTACCCGAGACGGTAAGCCGGAAGCCACGCTGCATGCGGAAAAACGCTTCTATAACAGCACCAGTTCGATGATGACCGAAGCGGCAATTGACGGCGGATTCACGCGCGATCTGTACGCTGCGCTGGGTGAAGAACTGGATAATGGCGCATGGGCTGTACGCCTGTACTACAAACCGTTTATTCGCTGGATTTGGGCCGGAGGATTGCTGATGGCGCTGGGCGGGTTGTTCTGCCTGTTTGATCCACGCTATCGCCAGCGGACGCGTCCTCGCGCCGCGGTGCAAAAAAATGCGTCGGAGGCTGTATGAAGCGCAACGCACTGTTAATTCCGTTTATTATTTTTCTCATCATTGCGGCGGCGCTGCTGTGGCAGCTCGCGCGTAACGCTCAGGGGGACGATCCCACTAATCTGGAATCGGCGCTGATCGGCAAACCTGTTCCGACATTCCGCCTGGAGTCACTGGAAAATCCGGGTCAGCACTATCAGGCCGATGTGCTGACGCAGGGCAAACCGGTATTGCTGAACGTCTGGGCGACCTGGTGCCCGACCTGTCGCGCCGAGCATCAGTATCTGAATCAGCTGTCTGCGCAAGGCGTGCGGGTAGTGGGTCTGAACTATAAAGATGATCGTCAGAAAGCGATTGTCTGGCTGAAAGAGCTGGGTAATCCTTACTCATTAAGTCTGTTTGACGGCGACGGTATGCTCGGTCTGGATCTTGGCGTGTACGGTGCACCGGAGACGTTCCTGATCGACGGCAAAGGCATTATTCGCTATCGCCATGCCGGCGATCTGAACGCCCGGGTGTGGGAGAGCGAGATCAAACCGTTATGGGACAAGTACAGTAAGGAGGCTGCGCAATGAGATTTTTACTGGGCCTGCTAATGCTGGTTATCTCGGGATCCGCGCTTGCGACTATCGACGTGATGCAGTTTAAGGACGAAGCGCAGGAGCAGCAGTTCCGCCAGCTTACTGAACAACTGCGTTGTCCTAAATGCCAGAACAACAGCATTGCCGATTCTAACTCGATGATTGCCACCGACCTGCGTCAGAAAGTGTACGAACTGATGCAGGAAGGAAAAAGCCAGAAAGAAATTGTCGATTACATGGTGGCGCGCTACGGCAACTTCGTCACGTACGATCCGCCGTTAACGCCGCTCACCGTGCTGCTGTGGGTGATGCCGGTGGTAGCGATTGGTCTGGGGGGCTGGATTATTTTCGCCCGTACTCGCCGACGCGTTCGGGTGAAACAGGAAGCGTTTCCTGACGATGTTATTCCGAATGGCAAGCGCGGTGGATTCGGGTTGTTTGTGCCAGGTATCGTGGTGGCGCTGGTGGTTGGCGCAGTAAGCTATTACCAAACCGGCAGCTATAAGCAGGTTCAGGTTTGGCAGCATGCCACCGCTCAGGCTCCGGCGCTGCTGGAGCGAGCGTTGGATCCGAAAGCGGAACCGCTCAATGAAGAAGATATGGCGCGTCTGGCGCTGGGGCTGCGCACGCGTTTACAAGCCGATCCCGCAAATGTTGAAGGCTGGATCATGCTTGGACGCATTGGCATGGTTCTCGGTAACGCCAGTACGGCCACTGAAGCCTATGCCAATGCCTATCGACTGGAGCCTAAAAACAGCGATGCGGCGCTGGGCTATGCGGAGGCGCTGACCCGTTCTTCCGATCCTGATGATAACCGTCGGGGAGGGGAGCTGCTACGCCAACTGGTGCGTGGCGAACATGCCAATGTGCGGGTTCTCAGCATGTACGCTTTCAACGCCTTTGAACAGCAGCGCTTCGGCGAGGCGGTTGCGGCGTGGGAGATGATGCTGAAACTATTACCTGCCAACGATACCCGTCGGGCGGTAATAGAACGAAGCATTAAGCAGGCAATGGAGCAGCTAACGCCGCAGGAGAAATAAGTATCCAGAATAGCCCCGATAGCGCTTCGCATATCGGGGCTATCCGGCCTCTTCATGGATTACTGCATTCCACGCGTTTGTAAAAACAGGATAGTGGCAGCAACGCGAGAGCGCACATTGAGTTTGCGCAGCAGGTTGCGAATATGCACTTTCACGGTCTGTTCGGAAATATTCAGCACTGACGCAATCTGTTTGTTCGACAGCCCCTGGGCCAGTTCATGCAATACATCCAGTTCACGTTCGGTGAGAATGCTGAAGGGATCTTCTTGTGCGCCGAACAGATCGCGTTCGCGCAGATATTCGCTGACGCGTGTGCTAAAAGCTTTACCGCCTTTGGCGCCACTGCGAATGGCCTCCAGCAAGACTTCAGGATCGCTGTCTTTGAGTAAATAACCATCCGCGCCGGCATCAATTAAGGCGTACACATCGCTGGCGGCATCCGAGACGGTAAGAATAATAATTTGCGCGGTGACGCCATCCCGGCGCAGCGCATTCAGGGTGTCCAGTCCGCTCATGCCTTTCGTATTGAGATCCAGCAGGATCACATCCAGGTCCAGACGGTTAGCCAGATCGATTGCGCTGGCACCGTCACCTGCTTCCGCGACTACGTTAAATGCGGGATCCAGTTGCAATAATTGACTAATTCCTCGCCGCATTAGTGGGTGGTCGTCGACAATCAGCACCCGAAAAGGCGTTGCTTCAGGCATACTATTCTCCTGAGTTTTTATTAGTATCATTATTGTTTTCAGCGCATCACTCGTCTAGTTTCATCGCGCTGATGAGAGGGTAAATTTTACCCTAGTTTGTGCATGGGTAAGTAGTAAAACCTGTGCCAAAGGCCGGGGTAATAATAAGAAACGTGGAATCGCGGGTATAAAAAAACCAACCATGAAGGTTGGTTTTTCTGGGATTTTTGGTCGGCACGAGAGGATTTGAACCTCCGACCCCCGACACCCCATGACGGTGCGCTACCAGGCTGCGCTACGTGCCGACGCTATGGCTGCTAATACTACTGCTTTCCGCTGCGAATGCAAGGGGAAGCATCGCTAAGTGATTTATAATTAATCAGTTAGCAATAAATCGTTTCTCATCCGTCAGAACCTGTAGCAGCAGGCTTAGCTGCGGTTTCTGATCTTTTATTTTTTCGCCGCGTAAATCATAGGTCTGATAATTACCGTTGTTGTTCAGCACCAGCGTCATCTCTGGTGTGGTAACGGCCATCGTGCTGCCGTCGGCGGCGGTAACCCAGTAATGGCGGCGGTTTGCATTGAACAGATCCTGCCCCTGCGAGTATTCGTTAGCAGGCGTGCTGACGTGCAGCAGGCGCTGCATGAGCGTTGTCATCAGGTCTGTATGATCGGTCAGGCTATTGATGCGTTGGGCAGGCGTTCCCGGCCAGTGAATAACCAGTGGAACCTGCAGATGGCCACGTGACCAGGCAAAATTGTTCTCTTCCTGAGTCAGCGGCACGCCCCGACCTGCGGTAATAATCACCACCGTGTTGTTCAGTTTACCGGAGTCGCGCAGGGCACTAAGAATACGGTTAATATTGGCATCCACATCCTGAGCGGCGCTGGCATAGCGTTTGGCAAAGTTCTTCTGGTTGCTGTTATCAAGGTTCGTCCCGTTAAAGGAGACCCACGAGAACCAGCGGTTATCTTCCTGCGCGTAGCGTCCCAGCCAGTTAATCCACTGGCTTGCGGTTTGTTCGTCAGATTGCGTTTGTACGCTTGGCATGGAGAAGTCTGACAGCAGCGCCTGGCGATACAGCGGGCTGGTAAAGCCATCCGAGGAGAATGGCCCTAACTGGTAACCCTGCTGGTTCAGTGCAGTAATCAGCGCCGCAGGCGTACGGGTCGACAAAATGCCGTCCATGTAGCTTGGCGAAACGCCATAGAACAGGCCAAAGATGCCGTTATCCGTGGTGTTGCCTGAGCTCATGTGACGCGTAAACGAGATATTCTGCCCGGCAAATTCAGCCAGCGCAGGCATCTGTTTTTCAAAGCGTGAGTAGTTCAGACCGTCGACGGTAATCAGCAGCACGTTCTGACCGGTGCCCATATCGCGATAGCGCAGTTCGCTGAGCGGGTACTGCACGGAAACCGCTTCTGGATTGCCCTGTTCGATCAGGCGTCGCTGATACTCTTGCGCATCCAGCAGGCCATGTTTTTCCAGGAATTTACGTGCCGTCATCGGGTAGGAGAGCGGCAGATTCGCACGCTGCATGGTAATCGGGCGATAAAAATTGGCATCCGCCCAGATATACACCACGTGCGAGGCGATAAAGGAAACGAAGAAGAATGCTGCTAACGGTTTGGCAAAATGGCGACGACGCGTCAGGCTGCGCAGCTTTTGCCAACTCCAGGTCGCAAACAGCATTTCAATTAACAGAATAACCGGTACGCTGATAAACATCAGCTGCCAGTCACGCGCCGCTTCATTCTGGTCTGGGTTGATGACCAGTTCCCAGACGATCGGATTGAGATGCAGGTGGAAGCGGGTGAAAACTTCGCTGTCGATTAGCAACAGCGTCATGCCAGCCGTCGCCAGAATAGCTGATAAGAATCGCATCAGCCTCTGGGACATGACGATAAACGTCAGGGGAAACAGGATCAGCAGATAGGTGGCGAACACCAGAAAGCTAAAATGCCCGACAACGCTCAGGTAGGAATAAACACGACCTGCAAGGGTTGTCGGCCAGTCGGCGACAAACAGGTAACGGCTACCGAGCACCATGGCCAACAGAATGTTGAACAAGGCAAACCAGTGCCCCCAGCTAACCATCTGGGAGACTTTCTCACGGTAGCGTTGACGATGAGTTACCATAAACTGTTGTTCGTTTCCCCGGAGCAGGCTCTTAATGCGCTTGGTCGTCGTTTACCGAAGACTGCAATGCGCGGGCAAAAGAGTTGGCAATCGCCTGGCGCTGGGCCGGTGCGATGCTTGTATTGATAAGGTTAGTCACCATATTTCCCAGTACCATCAGGGAAAGGTCGGTCGGCGCCTTATGTTTTTCCAGTACGTTGAGCATCTCATTCAGCAGTTGTTCAACGTGTTCGTCACTATAGCGGGAAATTTGTGGCATAAATCGAAATCAGTCTGTTCATGAAAGGGCAACATATTACCGTACAGACAGTTTTTTTTCTGCTTTTTTATCTTCTATTGCGTCACTGCCCGGCAGGTGGTTGAATACCGCCCGGTCTAAAAGGAGAGTTTATCATGAGTCTGGATATCAACCAGATTGCCCTGCACCAGCTTATCAAACGTGACGAGCAGAACCTTGAGCTGGTCTTGCGCGATTCATTACTGGAACCGACAGCGACCGTTGTCGATATGATGGCTGAGTTGCATCGGGTGTACAGCGCCAAGAATAAAGCTTATGGCCTGTTTAGCGCAGAGAGTGAACTGGCGCAAACGCTGCGTTTACAGCGTCAGGGCGAAGAGGATTTTCTGGCCTTTAGTCGTGCAGCGACTGGGCGCTTGCGAGACGAACTGGCGAAATATCCTTTTGCTGATGGCGGCATTGTCCTGTTCTGCCATTACCGCTATCTGGCGGTAGAGTATCTGCTGGTCGCCGTGCTGAACAATTTAAGCAGTATGCGCGTCAATGAAAATCTGGATATCAACCCGACGCACTATCTGGATATCAATCATGCGGATATCGTGGCGCGTATTGATTTAACCGAGTGGGAAACCAACCCGGAGTCCACGCGCTATCTGACGTTCCTGAAAGGGCGGGTAGGGCGCAAAGTCGCCGATTTCTTTATGGACTTCCTGGGCGCCAGCGAGGGGCTTAACGCCAAAGCGCAAAACCGCGGCCTGTTGCAGGCGGTCGATGACTTTACCGCCGAGGCGCAACTCGATAAAGCTGAACGCCAGAACGTGCGTCAGCAGGTGTACAGCTACTGCAACGAGCAATTGCAGGCCGGTGAAGAGATCGAGTTGGAGTCGCTGTCCAAAGAGCTTTCCGGCGTCAGTGAAGTCAGCTTCAGCGAATTTACCGCTGACAAAGGCTACGAGCTGGAAGAGAGCTTCCCGGCGGATCGCAGCACGCTGCGTCAGTTAACCAAATTTGCCGGAAGCGGCGGCGGGTTAACCATCAACTTCGACGCCATGTTACTGGGTGAGCGTATTTTCTGGGATCCAGCCACAGATACTTTGACCATCAAAGGTACGCCGCCGAACCTGCGCGATCAGCTACAGCGTCGTACCTCGGGCGGGAAATAAAGCCGTTTGCCGGATGGGGGCGTTAACGCCTTATCCGGCTTGCGTGATTCATCTTTACCGCCAACAAAATCCCATAAAAAAACCCCGCCGAGGCGGGGTTTTTCTTCAACTTGTAAGCGATTACGCGCGAACGAAGTCGATGTGTGCCAGCTTCGGCTTGAACGGGTGACGCTGTACTGCCTGAGCTTTAACTTTCACTTCTTTACCGTCAACAACGATGGTCAGAACTTCGCTGTAGAATTCAGCTTTAGCTTGCATGTTCATAACTGCATCGTGATCCAGTTCGATAGCAACCGGGGCTTCTGCGCCACCATAGATGATTGCCGGGAACTTGTTAGCGGCACGCAGGCGGCGGCTCGCACCCTTACCCTGCTCTTTACGTACTTCAGCGTTGATAGTAAACATTTAAATCTCTCTTTAATAATTCCTGCTACAGGCGACCCAGCAACAGGTAAGTGATCTGCTTTGCGTATGCAAAAGCGGGCGAGATTCTATACTTAAACGGCTGGTACATCAATCAAAAGTACGATTAACCGCGTAATTCATGTGCCCGACGATAGCGTCCTTCATAATCGAAGACCTTTTCACGGACCTGCCAGTACTGACCTTTCATGCGCGCCACCACGAAATCAGGATGACGTAACAGCGCCTGCTGGGCGAGGATATCGGCGGCGGTTATCCAGCGTAAGGGAATGCCGGGCGTTCGGGTGTGCGGGCGAATAAACAGTTGCTCGAAAGCCGTACGCTGCGCGGGAGTATGCAGGCGAAAGCGTTCGCTAACGTCGGCACCATCTTCATCGTAATAGGTGATTTTTAGCCATTCGCCTTTTTCATCCTGGCCGTTTTGTAACACCATGCCGCTACAGCGCAGGACCAGCGCATCTTTGAGCCTGAGCGCGGCTTTCAGCATGTCATCCGGGTCAACCAGCACCGTGTCGCACTCCCGACAACGGCGGGCGGCGATATCATTTTCCGCGTTGCATTGTGGGCAGTTTTTAAAACGAAAACGAAAATCGCACTGTTCGCGATGGCCGTCATCATCTTCAAACCACCCCTGACAGCGGCGGCCAAAGTGTTCAATCAGCGTGCCGTCTGCCGTTGTTTTGCCCCAGAAGGTGTTTGCAAACCCGCAGGCGGGACAGAACACCTGCACCGGAACGTTATCGCTTTTCCCTTTCGGTGCCCCCACTTCCGGCGCGTAAAGATCGTGTGGGTTACCGGCATAATCGAGGATCAGACAGTCGGTTTTACCCGGCGCCAGGCGCAGGCCGCGACCGACAATTTGTTGGTAAAGGCTAACTGACTCCGTCGGGCGCAGAATGGCGATAAGGTCAACGTGCGGGGCATCGAAGCCAGTGGTCAGGACCGACACATTCACCAGATAGCGAAAGCGCTGGGCTTTGAACTTTTCAATCAGCACATCACGCTCAGCGCCAGGCGTGTCTCCGGTGATTAGCGCGGCATCGTCAGCAGGCAGCAGGCCCAGAATTTCTTTGGCGTGCTCCACTGTGGCGGCGAAAATCATCACCCCTTTGCGCGTCTGGGCAAACTCGACAATCTGGCTGATGATATGCGGCGTTATTCGCTGCTGCTTTTTCAGTTCCTGATTGAGATCCGTTTCGCTAAACAGGCCGTTACTCTGTGCCTGCAGGCGGCTGAAGTCATACTGCACTACCGGCATGTCGAGGCGTTCTGGCGGCGTCAGGTAGCCGTGTTTAATCATGTAACGCAACGGTAATTCATAAATGCAGTCACGAAACAGCGCTTTTTCATCGCCGCGCACCATACCGTGATAATGAAAGTGATAAATCCAGCCTTTGCCCAAACGAAAAGGAGTGGCAGTAAGCCCGAGCAGGCGTAAGTGGGGATTTACTTTGGTCAGGTGAGTGAGGATTTGCTGATATTGACTCTCGTCATCATCACCAATACGGTGACATTCATCGACGATAAGCAGCGAGAATTCTCCCTGAAAGGCGTCAAGATTACGCGCCACCGACTGTACGCTGCCAAATACCACTTTCCCGTGGCTCTCTTTACGCTTCAGCCCTGCGGCAAAAATATCGGCTTCCAGCCCCAGCGCGCGATATTTGGCATGGTTTTGCGCGACCAGTTCTTTAACGTGCGCCAGTATCAGTACGCGACCACGCGCCACGCGGGCCAGTTCAGCAATCACCAGGCTTTTTCCCGCACCGGTTGGCAGGACGATAACCGCTGGCGTGCGATGGTGGCGGAAATGGTTGAGCGTGGCATCCACGGCTTCTTTTTGGTACGGGCGAAGAGTAAAAATCATGGGCTCATTAAGGTAAGCAGCAACAATGTATAGTATGCCATGAATCATTTCCCTTGAGGGATGGTGTAACGCCGCTATACTGGGCGGATAATCGTCCCACTTTTCGGGCGCAATCCCGCTTCTTGTTTTTTACAGGCAAAAATCACACTCATGCGACTTGATAAATTTATCGCTCAGCAACTCGGCGTCAGCCGCGCTATTGCCGGGCGTGAGATCCGTGCTAACCGCGTTACCGTCGACGGTGAAATCGTCAAAAACAGTGCCTTTAAGCTGCTGCCAGAACACGACGTAGAATATGACGGTAATTCCCTGATTCAACAAAATGGCCCGCGCTATTTTATGCTGAATAAACCTCAGGGTTATGTTTGCTCAACGGATGACCCGGATCACCCGACAGTGCTCTATTTCCTTGATGAGCCGGTTGCCTACAAACTGCATGCGGCAGGGCGCCTGGATATCGACACTACCGGACTGGTGCTGATGACCGATGACGGACAGTGGTCGCATCGCATCACTTCGCCACGTCACCATTGTGAGAAAACCTATCTGGTGACGCTGGAGTCGCCGGTGGCAGATGACACCGCCGAACAGTTTGCCCATGGCGTACAACTGCATAATGAGAAAGACCTGACCAAACCGGCCGTGCTGGAGGTTATTACGCCAACTCAGGTGCGATTGACCATCAGCGAAGGGCGCTATCATCAGGTTAAACGTATGTTTGCCGCCGTCGGTAACCACGTTGTGGAACTGCACCGTGAACGGATTGGTGACATCAAGCTTGATGAGGATCTGGAGCCGGGTGAATACCGTCCATTGACCGAAGAAGAAATCGCCAGCGTTAACTTAACCCCGCGTTAATTTCAGGAGCTAAATGTGACCACCCGGCAGAACTCGTCAATTGCCATTGTCTTTATCCTTGGCTTGTTAGCCATGCTGATGCCGTTGTCGATTGATATGTATCTTCCGGCACTACCTGTTATCTCTGAACAGTTTGGTGTGCCTGCAGGTAGCGCGCAGATGACCCTCAGTACCTATATTCTTGGGTTCGCGGTGGGGCAGTTACTCTATGGTCCAATGGCTGACAGCATTGGGCGCAAGCCGGTGATTCTGGGCGGGACGCTGGTGTTTGCGGCGGCGGCAGTTGCCTGTGCACTGGCACAAACTATCGATCAACTGATCGTGATGCGTTTCTTCCATGGTCTGGCTGCGGCTGCGGCGAGCGTGGTTATCAACGCCCTGATGCGCGATATCTATCCGAAGGAAGAGTTTTCGCGCATGATGTCATTTGTCATGCTGGTCACGACAATTGCACCCTTACTGGCACCCATCGTGGGCGGCTGGGTATTGGTATGGCTGAGCTGGCACTACATCTTTTGGATCCTCGCCGTGGCGGCTATTCTGGCGTCGGTGATGATCTTTACGCTTATCAAAGAGACCTTGCCAGTTGAGCGCCGCCAGCCGTTTCGCTTGCGTACTACTCTCGGCAACTTTGCCTCGCTGTTTCGCCACAAGCGTGTACTGAGCTATATGCTGGCCAGTGGGTTTAGTTTTGCCGGGATGTTCTCGTTCCTGAGCGCCGGACCTTTTGTCTACATTGAGATCAACCACGTTTCACCGCAGCATTTCGGCTATTACTTCGCGCTGAACATTGTTTTCCTGTTCGTGATGACCATCATCAACAGCCGCTTTGTTCGTCGGGTTGGGGCATTGAATATGTTCCGTACTGGCCTGTGGATCCAATTCGTGATGGCGGGCTGGATGGTCTTTAGCGCGCTGTTCGAGGTTGGTTTCTGGGCGCTGGTGGTGGGCGTTGCGGCGTTTGTTGGCTGCGTGTCGATGGTGTCTTCCAACGCCATGGCAGTCATTCTGGATGAATTTCCGCATATGGCGGGAACGGCGTCATCGCTGGCAGGGACGTTCCGTTTTGGCATTGGCGCCATCGTTGGGGCGCTGCTGTCACTGGCGACCTTTAACTCGGCCTGGCCGATGATCTGGTCGATAGCGTTTTGCGCTACCTGCTCAATTCTCTTCTATCTCTACGCCAGCCGCGCCAAAAAACGGTGATCTATTACACAACCTGGGGGCGATAGGGCCTCCAGAGTTGATGTACATCAACCGAAAATCTATCAATTTCCCCGCTTATGTTTATTTTATGTAAAATCAATTTATGTAAAAAGTCACATCATTGTAGTTAAAAAGGTTGAGTTAGATCGCAGAAACGAGTACATATAGCGCGGAAATATGCCAGAACCGTTGAATAAATTTAAATATTTGGTTCGGAAAGCAGCATAAAGTCAGGGTGTAAACGTTTACGAACTGTTTAAAGACGTATTGTCAATGATGTGTTAATATTGATGTAAAATAATTGTGAAGTGATTGTACTTCCAGGGAAAGAAAGTGATGACATTACAACTCTCAATCGTTCATCGTCTGCCACAGTGCTATCGTTGGTCGGTGGGTTTCGCAGGTTCAAAGGTTGAACCGATTCCGCAAAACGGTCAGAGCAATGAGAACAGCCTGGTGGCGCTCAAATTGCTTAGCCCTGATGGTGACAGCGCGTGGTCAGTCATGCATAAACTCAGCCAGGCCCTCAGCGACATTGAGGTACCTTGTTCCGTGTTGGAATGCGAAGGAGAGCCGTGCCTGTTTGTTAATCGCCAGGATGAATTTGCCGCGACCTGCAGACTGAAAAATTTCGGCGTGGCCATCGCAGAGCCGTTTTCAAATAACAATCCGTTTTGAGCGTCAGCTTAGCGCGAGCAGCTGACGC
Organism: Citrobacter sp. Cb080; assembly: GCF_030334745.1. Classification (NCBI taxonomy): domain Bacteria; kingdom Pseudomonadati; phylum Pseudomonadota; class Gammaproteobacteria; order Enterobacterales; family Enterobacteriaceae; genus Citrobacter; species Citrobacter sp. Cb080. The sequence goes on from NZ_JAOWDG010000030.1 coordinate 221,860, forward strand.
GTATATGCCTGCTGTGGCGCGTTAAATACGTGCTCGCATTGTCCTTGCTCCACGACCTCTCCCTGCCTTAGCACAATAACCTGATGGCATAACGCGCGTACTACGTGCAAATCATGGCTGATAAAGATATAAGCCAGGCGATGCTTTTCCTGTAAAGACTTTAATAACGTCAGGATTTGCGCCTGTACGGTTCTGTCGAGCGACGATGTTGGTTCATCCAGAATGATCAGGGAAGGCTTGAGAATCAAGGCTCTGGCAATGGCTATGCGTTGACGTTGACCGCCGGAAAACTCCGCCGGGTAACGATGCCGCGTTTCGCTATCCAGTCCCACTTCCGCCATTACCGCTTTCACCTGCGCTTCGCGCTGTTCGGCTGACAGGGTTGGCTGATGAACGCGCAGTCCCTCCTCAATAATCTGTAGCACGCTCAGGCGCGGGTTCAGCGAGGAGTTGGGATCCTGAAAAACAACCTGAATGCGGTGACGTGCCGGTAACAGCTGGCGGCGATTTAAGGTATGCAGCGCCAGGCCATCGAACACAATGCTTCCCTGTGAGGTGATTAACCTCAGTAGCGCCAGCCCGGTAGTGCTTTTCCCCGATCCTGACTCCCCGACCAGCCCCAGCGTTTCACCGGGCCGGAGGGAAAAACTGACGTTGTTAACCACAACGTTATGGTCCACCACGCGCTTCAGGATACCTTTACGGATGGGGAAGGCAACGCAGAGTTTTTCCACTTCCAGCAATGGCGCTTGCCCGGCAGGTACAGGCACCGGAGCGCCGGAAGGTTCGCTGTTTAACAATTTCTGCGTGTAGGGGTGCGTTGGCGCAGTGAGAAGCTGTGCTGCTCGATTTTGCTCAACGCACTGGCCGTTTTGCATCACCGCAACGGTATCGGCGAGTTTTTTCACAATGCTGAGGTTGTGGGTGATAAACAGTAATCCCATGTTCAGCTCGCGCTGTAGCTCCCGCAGCAGCTGTAGGATTTGCGCCTGTACGGAGACATCCAGCGCGGTGGTCGGTTCATCGGCAATAAGCAGCTCCGGTCGCGTAAGCAGCGCCATGGCGATCATCACGCGCTGGCGTTCGCCGCCGGATAGCTGGTGCGGATAGTCTGCGAGACGTTTGGCCGCCTGACGGATGCCGACCCGATCCAGACAGGTCAGTATTTCTGCCCGCGCGGCCTCCCGACGCATTCCCCGATGCAGCGATAGCACTTCATACAGCTGTTTTTCAAGGTTGTGAAGCGGGTTTAGCGACACCATTGGTTCCTGGAAAATCATGGCGATTTTATTCCCGCGAACGCCGCGAAGCGTCTGCTCATCGGCATGAAGCAATGATTCGCCATGAAAACGGATGTCGCCGGAAAGGTAGACTGCGGGAGGGGTCGGTAATAACCGTAGAATAGAAAGTGCGGTCACGCTTTTACCCGAACCGGACTCGCCCACCAGCGCCAGAGTTTGCCCGGCTTCAACCCTCAGTGAGAGGGTATTGACCACGGTGCGCACGGTCTCCTGTTGGCGAAAACCTACCGATAAATTTTCAATAGCTAACAGCGGTTGTGTCATCTTAAATCGCCTTGTTGGGATCGAACGCGTCGCGTACCGCTTCACCAATAAATATCAGTAGCGATAATAGCAGGGCAACGGAGATAAACGCGGTGATGCCAAGCCACGGTGCCTGCAGGTTGTTTTTACCCTGTAACAGGAGTTCTCCCAGCGATGGCGAGCCAAGCGGTAAGCCGAAGCCAAGAAAATCCAGCGAGGTCAGAGTGGTGATCGAGGCGCATAATATAAACGGTAAAAAGGTCAGGGCGGCGACCATCGCATTGGGCAGCATATGGCGCAGAATAATACTGCGATCGCTCACGCCGAGCGCCTGAGCGGCACGAATGTAATCAAAGTTTCGGGTACGTAAAAATTCCGCGCGTACCACGCCAACCAGGCTCATCCAGCCAAACAGCACGGTAATGCCCAGTAGCCACCAGAAGTTTGGCTGGACCACGCTCGACAGCAGTATGATCAAAAACAGCGTTGGCATACCTGACCAAACCTCAATGAATCGTTGCCCCCACAAATCCACCTTGCCGCCATAATAGCCCTGGATTGCGCCAGCCATGATCCCCATCACGCTGGAGCACAGGGTTAGCATTAATCCGAACAGGACAGAAATACGTGTGCCGTAGAGGATCCGTGCCAGCACATCACCACCGTTGGCGTCCGTTCCCAGCCAGTTTTGTGCAGAAGGCGGGGAAGGGAAGGGCTTATCAGTGGCAAAGTTAATGCTGGTGGCTCCAAAGCGTATCGGCGCCCACAGGATCCAGCCCCGGTTTTCCAGGCGCTGCTGTAACCACGGATCCTGATAATCAGCCTGGGTCGCCAATGGTCCGCCGAAGTCGCTTTCACTGTAGTTTTTGAACAGGGGGAAATACCAGCTACTGTCGTAGCGCACCAGTAGCGGCTTATCATTGGCAATCAGTTCTGAACACAGGCTAAGGCCGAAGAGCAGTAGAAAGATCCACAGCGACCAATAGCCGCGACGGTTATGGCGAAAACGCGCCCAGCGGGCCTGATTGACGGGGCTTAATCGCGACATTAGCGTCCCTCAAAATCAATACGGGGATCGACCAGCGTATAGCTGATGTCGCTGAGGATATTCAGCAGCAGACCGATCAGGGTGAAGATATAGAGCGTGCCAAACATTACCGGGTAGTCACGTGATACGGTGGATTCATAACCCAGTAGTCCCAGACCGTTAAGCGAAAACATCACTTCAATCAGCAGCGAACCGGTAAAAAACATGCTGATAAACGTTGCCGGGAAGCCAGCGATTACCAGCAACATGGCATTGCGAAACACATGTTTCCACAGAATGTTTTTCTCGCTGACCCCTTTGGCGCGCGCGGTGACGACATACTGTTTGCGTACCTCATCCAGAAATGAGTTTTTGGTCAGCATGGTTAGCGCGGCAAAACCCCCAACCACCGTCGCCAGCACTGGCAGGGTAATATGCCAAAGGTAGTCGGTCATTTTCTGATACCAGGGCAGGGAATCAAAATTGGCGGAAACCAGTCCGCGAAGCGGGAACAGGTCGTAATAGCTGCCCCCGGCAAAAAAGACGATCAGTAAAATCGCAAACAAAAAGGCCGGTATGGCATAGCCAATAATAATGAATGCGCTGCTCCAGACATCAAATCGGCTGCCGTTGTGAACGGCTTTGCGGATCCCAAGCGGTATCGACACCAGATAGATAATGAGCGTACTCCATAGCCCCAGCGTGACGGAAACAGGCAGGCTGTCTTTGATAAGCGTCAGCACTGAGGCGCTACGAAACAGGCTGTCGCCGAAATCGAAACGAATATAGTCCCAGAGCATTTTGAAATAACGCTCATGAATGGGCTTATCGAACCCGTAACGGCGAGTGATTTCGGCGATCACTTCCGGGTCAAGACCACGGCCACCTCGGTAATTACTGTCGCTGATATTGCCTACGCCGGTTTGCGCGTGGCTGGCGCGAATGCCTTCACTACCCGCGCCGGGTAATGCCCCGCTTTGTCCGAACTCAATAGCGGCGACGGCCTGCTCAACCGGACCACCGGGGGCAATCTGCACGATAAAAAAGTTGATGGTGATGATGGCCCAAAGCGTTGGGATCACCAGTAGCAGACGTCGAATCAGATAAGCGCCCATTTATTCTCCCTGCCGTCTGGCTGCTGGCAGTTTCGCCGCTTTGTTAACGTCGTACCACCAGTTGTCGAGACCAATGGTATAAATGGGGCGAATAGCTGGATGCGAAAACTTATCCCACCAGGCGATGCGATCCTCTGCCATAAACCACATCGGCAACATGTAGTAGTTCCAGGTTAATACCCTGTCCAGTGCCCGACCGAGTGGGATTAGTTTGGCTTTATCACCCTGCGCCGCGATGATTTGGTTGATCAGTTTATCAATCACCGGGCTTTGCACGCCCGGGGCGTTATAGCTGGAGTCAATATATTCAGAGGCCCAGAGAATTTGCAGGTCCGAACTTGGCCACGGCATTGCGCGATACAATCTCGGCATCATGTCATAGTCACGACTGCGCAGCCGGTTTGTGATTTGTGAGTTATCAACCTGGCGGATGTTCATTGTAATGCCTAAGCGCTGCAGGTTGTGCTGGAACGGCAGCACCCACTGGCTGTTACTGCCCGCCGGGAGCAACAGTTCAAAGCTCAGAGGTTTACCGTTGGCGCTGTTTACGCGCTGTTGTCCCTTAAGTACCCATCCGGCCTGCTCCAGTAAGGCATCGGCTTTCAACAGGTTGTCACGATCGTAGCCATCGCCTTTTGATTTCGGCGGCTGATAAATTTGGCTGAAGACCTCAGGGGGGAGATCTTTTTTCAAGGGCGCAAGTATTACCAGTTCATCCGCATCGGGGTAATTTTTAGCGGCATACTCGGTATTCTGAAAATAGCTGTTGGTCCGGCTCCAGGCGTTATAGAACAGAGCTTTATTCATCCATTCAAAATCAAATGCCAGGGTGATGGCTTCTCGCACCCGTCGGTCGCTGAACACCGGGCGCTGAATATTAAACGCCAGCCAACGCGTATCCTGGGCGGATTCGTTTTTTTGCTCATCTTTGATGATGTAATGATTCGCGAAATTTTTACCGGTATAACGTGTCGCCCAGTTTTTGGCATCGTTTTCAAGACGCAGGTCAAACGCTCCGGCCTTAAACGCTTCAAAGGCGACGTTGTCATCCAGATAGTAGTCGTAGCGGATGGTATCAAAGTTCCAGCGGCCACGGTTGACGGGCAGATTAGCGGCCCAATAATCGTTGATGCGCGAATAGACAATGTACTGACCCATCTTCCATTTCGTGATGCGATAAGGACCGCTGGCGAGCGGAGGCGATGATAAGGGATCGCTGAGCTTATGATCTTTCCAGTACTTCTCTGGCATCACGGGTAATGAAAACAGGCTGAGCATGTCCTCTTTACCCGGTTTGGCTAATTCAATACGTACGGTTAATGGCGCGATCGCTTTTACCGTTGTTCCCTTGTAGACCAGGCGAAATTGCGGCACGCCTTCAGTCATAAATTTGTGGAAGGTGAATGCGACATCGCTGGCGGTAATGGGGGAGCCATCGTGAAAACGCGCTCGCGGATTGATGGCGATTTCTACCCAGGAATAGTCATCAGCATAGCGTGCGCTGTCGGCGATGAGCGGATAATAGCTGCCAGGTTCATCGTCAGAGGTAGTAAACAGCGTATCGTAAAGCGTTTCGGTACGTGCTCCGGGATTACCGCGCATCGCATAGCGGTTGAAGTTATCGAATGTGCCGATGGCGGAGAGGGTGATTTGCCCGCCTTTGGGGGCCGCAGGGTTGACGTAATCAAAGTGATTAAAGTTAAACGCGTACTTCGGTTCGCCCAGTACGGCAAAAGCATAGCTTTCTTTGATGGACTGCGCCTCGGCGCTAAACCCGATGAGGGCGATAAACAGCAGCAATACGCGAGGGATCATTAAATGCGATTTCCTTTTCTTGCCACAACTCGACGGGCATCATGCCTGAAAGATAAGGGATGTGGCGGCGAGTGAGAGTATATGATTCGCATACTGCGATCACCACGTCGGCTTATTGGGCTGCGCCATCCAACGCACGAAATCAGCAAGTTTTAATGGTCGGCTAATCCAGTATCCCTGGAAAAAATGCACTCCACGATCGCGTAGCCAACGGGCTTGCTCAGGCGTTTCAACCCCTTCAGCCACCGTCAGCATATTAAGACGCTTAGAGAGTGTCAACACGGCGTCCAGAACCGGAGAGGTCAGGGTCTCTGTTCCAATGGCGTTAATAAAGCCGCGATCGATTTTCAGGTAGTCAACGGTAAAGCGTTCCAGATAAATCAGCGCGCTATGACCGGTGCCAAAATCATCAATGGCAATTTCAAAACCTGCTGAATGAAGCCATTCAAAAAGCTTTGTGGCCTCGTGTTGATTAAGCATATCCCGTTCGGTGATTTCCAGCACCATCTGGAAATGGTTTGCGGGAAGCGAGGCCTGCAGGTGATGAATGTCGTCTTTAAACGTCTCGCCGTGCAGATGCGTTGGCGCGATATTGATCCCCAATTTTGCACCAGCGGGTAACACTTTTTGCAGCATCGGTGCGTCCTGGGCTATCAACTTAAAGAGATGCTGGGTCAGCGGGACAATCATTTTCTGGGATTCGGCGTAGTGAATAAAAGCATCCGGTGGGATCTCACCCGTTGTCGGATGATTCCAGCGTAATAACACCTCTACACCTTTCACCTCCAGTGTCTGCACCTCTACCACGGGCTGGGACACCACATAAAACTGGTTATGTTTGATTGCGTTGAGTATATCTTTGCCCGGACGTAAACGGATGGTGTAGATGTAGTACCAGAGAAGAAGCGCGGCAATAATCCCCGCCATGCATCCCAACATAATCGAATACCAGATGTCGGTATAGGTCCACTCATCGGCATATAAACGAATCTGTAGCGGAATACCTTCCACGGTCGCCTGCCGCCAGTGAGAGTGGGGCAGAGCGGAGGCATCAATAATCCGTGATGAAAATGTTGAAATCGCGTTATCACCGACGACTATGGCAATACCGTTAAAATCATCCTGTCGGGCGGTATAAAGCAGATAAGGGGCCAGATTAATATTCAGTGAGGTAAACACGCCGCTATCAGTGAACGATGGGTTCCGGTGCCAAATCATTATCGCCGGCTTGTTCGGCATCATGGGCGTACCGGGGAGTAATTCCACATCAATATTTCTGCTGATATCGAGGCTTGGGACCAGATCTAAAATCGGGGTGAACATTGCGCCCGTTGCGGAGGAGCAGAAAGCAATGCCGTTTTTGACCAGTAAAAATGCGCGAACGTTGAGGCTAAAGGCCGCGCTGGAGGTCAGTTGGGCAGCGACTTGTTGGCAACTGTTGGCGACCAGTGGCTGAAGGTCATCTGTGGTGGATTTGAGATCGGCGAAGTAGCTGCTGACATAATTCTGGATATCGGAAAGGAGCGTGTCGTACTTAATGTCTCGTTTATGCCAGGTCACGAAAAATTGCAGGGTACTCACCAGGAGCGCGACGATAAGCCCCGTTAACATACAGGAAAGCAGGATTTTCTGATTGGATGAAGAGGAGCGTTTAAACATAGTTCCTTATGTTTACCTGAGTTAACCGCTTATTCTGTATGAATATAACCTGAAATGACTCACCTTGTGAGATTTTTCTTAGTCACAAGACAAAGCAAAAAAAAAAGCACCGCCGAAGCAGTGCTTTTCAAAATGTCTCATCAGGATAGCCAAGGGATAGCTGCCAAACGAAATTAACTGCGGCTCAGGACCCGGCGAGCTTCGTTGTAACGTTTTTTCCAGTAAGGTTCGTTCATGCTGGAAATGATAACGCCGCTGCTGGTCGAGGCGTGTACGAACTGGTTGTTGCCGATATAAATACCGACGTGACGGCCAGTGGAGCCAGCACGGAACAGAACCAGATCGCCTGTGCGCAGGTTAGTGCGCGAAACGGATTTACCCGTTTCCTGTTGTTCGTAGGTTGAGCGAGGAAGCTCTAAACCAAATTGCTCGCGGAACGTACGTTGTACGAAGCTTGAACAATCAATACCTTTTTTGGTGCTGCCGCCAAGGCGGTAACGCACGCCTTTCCAGTCAGCATACTGGTCCATAATACGTGATTTAACATCGATATTACGGACCATATTTTCAAATTCATCCTGAGAGGCTTGCAGTGAAGAGTTATCTCCATTGCCCACAGCATGCGTCTCAGAATGCATATTCCTGGCGGTGTTCGTTGTGCTACATGCAGAAAGCAGAACCGCAACTGCTATCGCGGGTATGCCCCGCAAGATATATCTCAAAATCGGTTGAGATTTGACCATTTTGTTTGTTTTCCCTTGAAGTCCTTAACGATAAATATCGTTATAAAAAATGCCAAACGTGACGAGACTAATTACCATCGCACGATGAGACAATTCTTTAAGGTCAAATCTGTGGCAGAACGCACAAATTTATTCCTGAAGAGAATAATTATCCCGCGAGGCAAAACGAGTTCGAGATTACCCGATCGGTCCGGTCATTGCGAGTGAATTTACGTGATTTCTTATAAGAAAAATTGATACAGAAAGTGAATAACCGGCATTGCCTAAATTAAGAACAATCGGGATAAAAAAGATGCAACCCAATCATTTTAAAGATGAATAAGATGACGGGAGAATGACAGCCAGAATGATGAAATATCGACAAGCATCATCAGGGAATCAGAGTTTTCCCTGATGATGTTAATTACTGTGCGTTATTTGTTTAAAAAATGTTTGTTTTTACCGGGCAGATAATTCGCAAACAGAGTGACTAATCGGTCGCTTAACGGTGTCATTAGCCACCAGGGAAGACCAATCAAGACGACAGTCATGGAACCGATCACGATATCGGTGAGCCAGTGAGCGCCAATCATTATGCGTGGAAAGGCAAAAACCACAGCGATAATAAGGCCGATTATTCCGGCGACTTTTCCGAAATAACGCAGCATAAATGCGGAAAAAATAAGCAGCATCATACCGTGATCGCCGGGGAAACTGTCTCTGGACGCATCTTTAGTCGGAATATGCAGCAGTTCACTGACGCGATAAATATTATCCAGCATCAGAGTAGGGCTGGCGCGTTTAACGGGAATAAGCGCCTGGCCTAACTGATTTAATACCACTGCGGTGAGCAGCATAACCAGGCCAATAGCGACAATGCGTCGGCGACCTTCCGACGTCTCTTTCAGCCAAAAATGCAGCATCAAGGCTCCCATTGCCAGCAATGAGCAACCATCAAATGCCCGGTTATTGGTAATAGCAACAATCCACAAGAACTGCGGGCTTTCCACCAGTTTCTGGTTAAAGAAGCGGAAAACGCCCGTATCCAATGAAGACCAGATCCCATGTCCGGCAGGAAGATACCAGGACAGAAACAGCGCCAGCCCCGCAATATTGAGTAGGAGAATAAGAGGGTATCGGGTTTTCATCATCGTTTACCATTGCTATAAAAACGAAGGCAACCTTACGCGTTAGCGTCTAAACGAAGTCTCAACAATGCACTCTGTAGCGTATTCCAGTCGGTCTCAGTATCGGCGATGAGTTCAATACGGCTATCCGGTGGCGCGACGTTTTGCGTCTCAATATGCCAGTCGTCTCCCTGGCGGTTAATGCGCACCAGCCCTTCCTTTATACGCATGACACCTTTCACGCGCCCCACGGGGGCAAGACGGGACCATTCCAGCAGACCGATGGTATCGAACACCGTATCGGCGTCAAAAATCCAACCGCAGGCCTGATGGCCCTGGCCGCTGTTCAGGCTGCGCCGCCAGCGCTGCTGTGACGGCAGACTCAATGCCGCCAGTCCCTTTTTGTCTGCATGGCTATGGGCGTGCTCTGTGCTTGCAGGAAGCTCTGCCAGGTTTAGTCGGGGTAAATCCAGTAACTGCCCGTCAATTTGCCCATGGTCGGCATGAACCAACTGGCGATTGCCGCCGTAGTGTTGCCACCAGGTTTGCAAGGCGTTTTCGCTTTCCGCTGTGGCGCGGTCGGCTTTATTGGCAACAATGATATCTGCGGCGGCCAGCTGATCGCGGAAATTGTCATTGGCGACGCTTTTTTCATCCAGTAACAGCCGGGGGTCAATAATACAGAGGGTCGCGCGCAGATCGATCCACGGTTCGTAAACCGGTGCGGTGAGTAAATCCAGAATTTGTTTAGGGTGTCCGAGGCCAGTGGGTTCAATCAGCAATCGATCGGGTTTTCCCTGACGCAGCAGCGTATTGAGGCCAACCTGCATCGGTAGACCGTTAACGCAGCACATACAGCCGCCGGGGATCTCTTTTAGCAATGCGCCGCTGTCGGCTAACAGGGCGCCATCAATACCTACTTCACCAAACTCATTGACCAGCACGGCCCACTTCTCTGCGGGATCCTTGTTCGCCAATAGATGAAGAATAGAGGTGGTTTTGCCACTGCCGAGAAAACCAGTGATGAGATTGGTTTTAGTCACAATTACTCCAGAATCATAAATTACCGTAATGGCATTTAACAATCCTGGCGAAAAATGGGGAAAAAGAGAAGGGGTGAGGGGACGAAGACGTGCTTCGTCCTGTTTAATGGCAGAAATCGTTAATTTTTTAACGTTTCAATGACAGCCTGATGCGCACCGTATTGGGCAATACGTTGCCAGGCCTGTTGAATGGCCGCGACAAACTGCGGATTCTGTACGAGATCGGCGGCGAAAATCTCATGCAGCGAAAGCAGGGCGCTGACGCGTTCTGATTCAGTGCTCTGTGCCACCAGAGCGGCAATTTTCTCACTGAGCGGGTCACGAATATCAATCGTAGCGCCTGAATCATCCACACCGCTCACGTAGCGCATCCAGCCTGCGATGCCGAGCGCCAACAGCGGCCACTCGCTTTGACGTGATAAATGAACGCGTATCCCTTCCAGCATTCGCTGGGGTAATTTCTGGCTACCATCCATCGCGATTTGCCAGGTTTTGTGTTTCAGCGCCGGGTTGGCAAAGCGGTCCAGTAGGCTTAAGGCATACTGGTTTAAATCAACATCAGTAATTTGCAGCGTGGGGGCCTGTTCGGTGAGCATCAGCCGGTAAGCGGCTTCACGAAATGCGCTATCCTGCATACAGTCGCTGATGTGCTGGAATCCGGCCAGATAGCCGAGATAAGCGAGAAACGAATGGCTGCCGTTCAGCATCCGCAGTTTCATTTGTTCCCACGGCAAGACGTTTTCAACCATCTGGACACCCGCGGTTTCCTATTGCGGACGGCCACAGACAAAGTTGTCTTCAATCACCCACTGAATAAACGGCTCGCAGCTGATTGCGCAAGGATCGGCAACGCCCAGCTCGTGGGCGATTTCAGCCAGCGACTCTTCGGTGGCGGCGGGAACAATGCGATCCACCATAGTACCCGGGAAACTGACGTGCTCCTGGATCCAGTGCGCCAGCTCAGGAGAGCGTTTTTCCGCCATCCCCAGTACGGCATTTTTTACCACATGACCATTGTCCGGGATGTTATCGCAGGAGAGGACGGTAAACGGCTGCAGTCCACGTTCACGTCGGCGGTGCAGCGCTTCTACGATTATACCGGGGGCGGAGTGCGGTTCAGCCGGTGTCTGCAGATCGTGAATAATACGCGCATTAGAGAGATCTAACGAACCCGTCGCCGGATCGATGCAGTAGCCTTTTTCCGTGATGGTTAACGAGACAATCGCGACCTGAGGCTCGCAGAATTTTTCAATAATGGCCGCCAGCGAATCCAGTGTGGCGTTCAGGCATTCGTTAACGGCACCGATAACAATAGGCTGGTTGCCGTTAGCCCCTTTTTCTAACACGGTAAATAAATGATCCTGTTCGCGAAGCTGACGCATCAGCCGATCGCCACTGAACAGGCTGATCTCGCAAATTCCCCAGTCTCCGCCCTGCGCATTCAGCACCCTGTCGGTTAATAACGCCTGATGGGCGCGGTGAAAAGCACCGAAACCAAAATGTACAATCCGCGTTTTTAATTGTTGGCGGTCGTACTGCGGCATCATGACATTTTCCGCCAGAGGCGCTGAGGCAATAGTTTTCATTAAATACACCTGATTAACCATTAATTAACAATGGCAGTATAAAGTTATATGACAGCAAATTGAATTGGTGTGCCTCATTTATCCGGGGAATGTGAGCTGGATCAATCAATGATAGGCCATCTGTTGAACATCTCCGGGATGGCTGTATGGTAGTCGTCATTCAGGTAGTTTAATTTGGTATAACAACTTGTGAGGTGAAACAATGGAACAAACCTGGCGTTGGTACGGACCTAACGATCCGGTATTGCTTGATGATGTGCGTCAGGCTGGCGCAACGGGTGTTGTGACCGCCTTGCACCACATTCCCAACGGTGAAGTGTGGCCGGTAGAAGAGATTCAACAGCGTCAGGCTATTCTGGCTGAAAAAGGGCTGACCTGGTCGGTGGTGGAAAGTATTCCTGTCCACGAAGATATCAAAACGCGTTCAGGCCAGTACCAAACGTGGATTGCCAATTATCAGCAGAGTATCCGTAATCTGGCGACCTGCGGCATCGATACCGTGTGCTATAACTTCATGCCGATCCTCGACTGGACGCGTACCGATCTCGAATATCAGCTGCCGGACGGCTCCAAAGCGCTACGTTTTGACCAGATTGCTTTTGCAGCCTTCGAACTGCATATTCTTCAGCGCCCTGGCGCCGCAGCGGATTACACCCCAGAAGAACAACGCCAGGCGCTGAATTACTTCAATGCTATGAGCGATGCCGATATCGAAAAGCTGACCCGCAATATCATTGCCGGCCTGCCCGGTGCGGAAGAGGGCTATACGCTGGATCAGTTCCGTGCGCGTCTCGCTGAATATGACGGCATCAGCAAAGACGATCTGCGCGATAATATGGCGGTATTCCTGCGGGCGATTGTGCCTGTGGCGGAAGAAGTCGGCGTGCGTCTGGCTGTCCACCCTGACGATCCGCCGCGTCCGATCCTCGGCCTGCCGCGCATTGTTTCGACTATCGAAGATATGCAGTGGCTGAAAGAAACCGTCGACAGCATCAATAACGGTTTCACCATGTGCACCGGTTCCTACGGCGTGCGCGCCGATAACGATCTGGTGAAAATGATCGAAACCTTTGGCGATCGAATCCACTTCACGCATCTGCGCTCCACCTGCCGTGAAGATAACCCGAAAACCTTCCACGAAGGTGCGCACCTGCAAGGCGATGTGGATATGGTATCGGTGGTTGCTGCCATCCTGAGCGAAGAACAGCGCCGTAAAAAGGCGGGCGATTTGCGTCCTATCCCGATGCGTCCGGATCACGGACACCAGATGCTTGACGACCTGCACAAGAAAACCAACCCAGGCTACTCCGCGATTGGTCGCCTGAAAGGACTGGCGGAAGTTCGCGGCGTTGAGCTGGCGTTAAAACAAACGCAGTTCCGCGATCTGCTGTAAGGTTAACAACAGGGATTGTGCCGCAGGCGCGATCCCTGAAATTCATCAAGGCTGCGCTAGCGCCTGCTCCAGTACCGACAGCACCTTTTTGATCTGCTGTATCTGCAATCCGCCAAACCCGAAAAACATAACAGCATCGCTATTCTCCCTACGCCATGCGGCTCCTGAGCCATTTTCAATATCTGGCAGAGTGTCAAAGCGGATCCCTGCCAGCAGGCAGCGCTGTTGCAGCCTGGCTATCATATCTGGGTGCCTGTCAACGCGTAATGAGAGGTGCAGACCCGCCGTTGCGCCAGCGATTTTCCCTGACGGAAACAGAACAGAAAGGCCATCACGTAACAGATTGAGGCGCGCCGCATAGTTGCAGGCCAGCTTGCTGATGTGCGAGTAAAACACCTGATTTTGCATTAATTCGGCTAAAAATTGCTGCAATAACCACTGACTGCCATTGTTATTGAGTGCTTTCATATTCTTTACTGCCGGGAGCAGTTCATCAGGACAAATGAGATAGCCAAGACGCGTTCCCGGCCCCAGCGTTTTGGAAAATGTCCCCATGTAGATAACCCGGTTGTGATAATCCATAGCTTTCAGTGCAGGAAGGGGGTTCTCGCCATAGGTAAAAACAGCATCGTAGTCGTCTTCAAGGATATAAGCGCCGACGCGCTGCGCCCACGTCAATAATGACTGACGGCGCTCCAGCGAAAGGACGCTTCCCATTGGATACTGGTGAGCCGGAGTCACATAGCAAAGCTGGGTTTCATATTCGGGTAATTTATCTGTTTGCAGCCCGTGGTTATCTACAGCAATTGACGTAATGTCTGCACCGTAATAATTAAACAGATGCCATGCGCCAGAATAGCAAGGGGATTCGGCCACAACGTGGCACTTTTTTTGCTGACTGACGGCATGATGAACAATAAATATTTGACTGAGCAGCGACAATCCTTCCTGAATCCCATTGGTAATGATGATGTTCTCCGCCCGGGTATTAATGCCGCGAGATAAATTAAGGTACCTGGCTAGTTGCTCACGCAGTGAAAATAATCCATTTGATGAATGATATCGGGTAAACAATTGTTCTTTAAGCACGCTTGGCGCGTTATTCCATTTTCGCCAGCTTGCCCAGGGAAAAGCATTGGGATCGGGGACGCCCATCCGGCAGTAGCACTCCCGCCCAGGCTCTGCATAAACATCGGTAGAGACCCCGGCCGCTTTTGGTGTTACTGGCGGAGAGCCCTGGGGTACGGACACATGCGCTGGGGTTACACGTACAGGCGTGGTGAATATCACCTCATAGCCAATGCCGTGTCGGCTCTTAATTAATCCAGCCGCCACCAGCTTATCATAGGCCATCACTACCGTTATTTTGGCAATGTTCAATGCCTGAGCCTGCTCGCGAATAGAGGGGAGTTTATCTCCACACAGCAAATCACCCCGCTGAATGGCCTGTAAATAAAATTGAAATATCTGCAACTGCAGCGGAGTCCGGCTTTCTCTATCGAGAGTCAGTTTGAGCATGATAAATTCCTTATTTATAGATGGTAATTATATTACGGACTTCTGCTCTTTACTATTTGACGAACCTCATAGAGTGGATGCTGTTCCTATAATCTGCCTTCGCTGTCTCTATTTTTGATTTTTATTATCCCTTAGCGTGTCGCTATTAAAAAAATGGAGGCAAGCATGTCGTGGATAAGAAAAAACGCACTATGGTGCGCATTCGCCGGGGCGGTAGCAATGGCCCTGGCTATTTGGGGAACGTGGCAAGGCGTTCATTACACCAGTTCTACCGAGTTTTGTTTATCGTGTCACTCGATGCGCATATCTGGCGAGGAGTATAAAACCAGCGTGCATTTTCGTAATGCTTCAGGTGTGCGTGCGGAGTGTAAGGATTGTCATATTCCGCCAGGCATCGTCCCAACGCTGGTTCGTAAAACGCAAGCCTTAAACGACCTCTACCACACCTTTATCTCTCCTTCGATCGATACCCCGGAAAAATTTGCCGCAAAGCGGGCGGAGTTGGCCCAGCGAGAATGGGCGCGCATGAGCGCGAATAATTCTGCGGCGTGTAAATCCTGCCATAGCTATGAGGCGATGGATCACGGCAAGCAATCGGCAAATGCAGCGGCGCAAATGACCGCGGCGGCGGCAAAAGACAGTAACTGTATCGATTGTCACAAAGGCATTGCCCATCACAAACCCGATATGAGCAGCGGTTTTCGCGATCGTTACAAGCAGTTGCAGCGTCAGGGAGAGCAGTTACCCACGGCGACGACGCTGTATTCGTTAGGCGAAAAATCACTGACTGCGACAGCAGAGAGCCCGGCAGGTAAAGCCATGCTGTACCCGGCAACGCAAGTGCGTGTGCTGAAAAGAGAAGGAAAAAACGTTCAGATAGAGCTGACCGGCTGGCGGGAAAGCAAAGGACGTGGACGGGTGATTACCCAGTATATGGGTAAACGCGTTTTTGCTGCCGTATTAGATGCCTCGCTGATGAGCAATGTGAAGGTTGAGCAAACACAGGTTGATCCGGAGTCACATCAGGAGTGGCAGCAGGTAAGCGTGATGGCCTGGAGTTCGGCGGAGGGTTTTACCGACAATATTGACCCCCTCTGGCAATACGCCGATCAGATGTTGCAATCCACCTGTAGCGCTTGCCACAGCACGCCGCCGCCGACCCGTTATTCCGCGAATGGCTGGATCGCCGGACTGAAATCCATGTCCACCTACTACCGGCTTAATCCGGTGGAAGACCGTACGTTGTTGAAATATCTCCAGACTCACGCCAGCGATATACCTCAACCTAACAATTCAAAAGGATAATTTATGGATATTCATGATTTTAATCCGTCACGTCGACGGTTTTTAAGTGGAATGCTGGCAGTCGGTGCCGTCAGCGCTTTAGGGCCAAATCCACTGATCTCAAAGGTCTGGGCAGCGGGTGAAAACCCGGAGCAATGGATCCAGTCTGGCTCGCACTTTGGCGCTTTTGAAGCCAAAGTCGTGAACGGTGAATGGGTCGATACCCGCCCCTTCAAACATGACAAATACCCCTGCGATATGCTCAATGCCGTTCGGGAGGTGGTCTACAACCCATCGCGTGTGCGCTACCCGATGGTGCGGCTGGACTGGCTGCGCAAGCGTGAAAAGTCAGATCGCAACCAGCGCGGCGATAATCGCTTTGTCCGTGTGAGCTGGGATCAGGCGTTGGATCTGGTTTATGAAGAGCTTGAACGAGTACAAAAGACCTACGGATCTTCTGGTGTCTTTACCGGGCTGGCGGACTGGCAAATTGTTGGCAAATTTCATAAGGCCGGCGGCGCGATGGATCGGGGACTCGGCTTACACGGTAGCTATGTAACGACCGTCGGCGACTACTCGGCAGCCGCAGCGCAGGTGATTTTGCCGCATGTGATTGGTTCGCTGGAAGTTTATGAGCAGCAAACGTCACTCCCGCTGGTTATCGAAAATACCCAAACCATCGTGCTGTGGGGCTGCGATCCTATCAAGAATCTGCAGATCGAGTTCCTGGTTCCCGATCACGATGCGTTTGGCTATTGGCAGCAGATTAAAGAAGCGGTTGCGCAGGGTAAGATGCGCGTTATCAGCGTTGATCCGGTGCGTAGCAAGTCGCAAAACTATCTTGGCTGTGAGCAGCTGGCGCTGCGACCGCAAACGGATGTTGCGTTATTGCTGGCGCTGGCGCATACCCTGTACGAAGAAAAACTGTATGACGTGGCGTTCATTAACGATTATACCGTGGGCTTTGAACAGTTCTTGCCGTATCTGCTTGGGGAAAGCGACAAGCAGCCGAAAAACGCCGAATGGGCGGCGGAAATATGCGGCCTGACGGCGGAGCACATCCGCGACTTCGCCCGCCTGCTGGTCAAAGGCCGGACACAGTTTATGGGCGGCTGGTGCGTGCAGCGTATGCACCATGGCGAGCAGTATCCGTGGATGCTGGTGGTGCTGGCCAGCATGGTTGGTCAAATTGGCTTGCCGGGCGGCGGAGTAGGGTTTGGCTGGCACTATAACGGCGGCGGGACGGTCACTTCTGCCGGTCCCGTCCTGTCCGGCCTCGGGAGCATCAACAATCCCCCGGCCGCGAAATACAAAGCGGATTTCCGCGGCGCTTCAGAGCATATTCCTACCTCGCGAATGATCGATTGTCTGCTGGCGCCAGGCAAAAAGATCGCTTTCAATGGTGAAACATTAACTTTCCCTGATATCAAAATGGCGATTTTCAGCGCCGCCAATCCGTTCCATGCGCAGCAGGATCGTAACCGCATGATCGAGGCGTGGAAGAAGCTGGAAACCGTGGTCGTTCTGGATCATCAGTGGACAGCATCCTGTCGTTTTGCCGATATCGTCCTGCCGGTGACCACGCGCTTTGAGCGTAATGACATTGAGCAGTTCGGTACACACTCGAATAAAGGGCTGATGGCGATACATCAGGTGGTTAAACCGCAGTTTGAAGCGCGACATGACTTTGATGTCTTTGCCGGTCTGTGCAAACGCTTTGGTCAGGAAGAGACATACCGCGAAAAGCGGGATGAAATGCAGTGGATAAAAGCCATTTATGATGAGGGCGCGAAAACGGGAGCGTCCCTTGGCGTGAGTATGCCGAACTTCGAGAGCTTCTGGCAGGGCGAAGGATACATTGAATATCCTGCCGGGAAGCCGTGGGTGCGTCACGGAGAATTTCGCGAACAGCCGGATATCAACCCGTTAGGAACACCCTCTGGTCTGATTGAAATTTACAGCAAAACCATCGCGGGCTTTGCCTACGATGACTGCCCGGGGCATCCGGTGTGGATGGAACCCTTTGAGCGTACCCATGGCAGCAAAACAGATAAATATCCGCTGCATCTGCAGTCCTGCCATCCGGATAAACGTCTGCACTCCCAGCTGTGCTCAAGCGAGGCGTTTCGTAACACCTATGCGGTGGCAGGAAGAGAGCCGCTGTACATGAGCGAGTCGGATGCCCGCGCACGTGGCCTGAAAGCCGGGGATATTGCGCGCGTGTTTAACGCCAGAGGCCAGGTGCTGGCCGGGGTGGTGATCAGCCCGGATTACGCGCCTGGCGTCGTCCGGATTCATGAAGGCGCGTGGTATTCGCCGCAGGAAGGCGGGAAAGCGGGCACACTATGCACTTATGGCGATCCGAATGTGCTGAGTGCGGATATCGGTACATCACAACTGGCGCAGGGGCCTTCGGCGCATACGGTGCTGGTCGAGGTGGAGCGGTACCAGGAGAATGCCCCGCAGGTCACAGGCTTCGGCGGGCCGGAGGTTGTGAAAGAGGAGGGGGCAAGTGCAGCATAATCATATTCATCGACAGCGGGCGGCGGTGTACCAGTGGTTTTCGCAACTGCTGTTCCGCGAGCTGGACGAGGAGCAACTCATCCGCCTGGAAAGTGGGGAAAGCCGAAAGTGGCTGGCGTCGTTGACGGCTATCCCTGGGTTATCCGTTGATGTTAAAAACCTGGAACGTAGTCTCGTTCGGGCGCTGCGCCGGGAAAGCCGACAGCTGGAGCTGGCGGCGGACTATGCCTCGTTGTTTTTGCTGGCACCTCCCGGCGGCGTTTCTCCCTATGCGGGGCATTATCCGCATACGACCGCGCCTGATGAACGCAAGGAAATGAATGTGCTGTTAGTCGAGTATGGGCTGACCCCGCAGGACAACGAGCCTGCCGACCATATTGCTGTACAGCTGGCACTGATGGCGAGAATGGTTACCAAAAAGGAGACGTTATCGGCGCAATATTACTTTTTGCATCATCACATTATGTGCTGGGCACCCCTGCTACGGGAAAGTTGTTTACACCGGGACGAAGAGGGGGTTTATCCTCAGGCGGTTAACGTCATAACGCATTTTATGCGTGAGGATGAGCTGTATCTGGAATCTCTGTTGGTGGATGATTTTTACCTCAGCAGCCAGGGCTGAAAAGAACAAAGGGACAGCAAATGCTGTCCCTTTTCGCCGGTGTCGCAGCAGAAAAGTTAGTCTGCGCGGCCCATATAGCGACGTTCTTCGATATGAATACGGATTTTTTCACCTGCACTCAGATATTCAGGAACCAGGATAACCAGACCGGTGCTCATGGTCGCTGGTTTGTTACGCGCACTTGCTGACGCGCCTTTAATGCCCGGTGCCGTTTCAACGATTTCCAGGTCTACCGTTTGCGGCAGTTCAAGCGCCAGCAACTGACCGTCCCAGGTCAGTACCTGCATATCCGGCATTCCGCCTTCCGGGATGAACAGCAATTCTTCTTCGATCTGGTCTTTGGTGAAGGTATACGGGGTATAGTCTTCTTTATCCATGAAGACGTATTCGTTGCCATCGACATAGGAGAAATCAACGCCACGACGGCTCAGGGTGACGGTATCAACGATGTCATCACCTTTGAAGCGCTCTTCAACTTTCAGACCGGTACGAACATCAGAAAAACGCATTTTGTACAGCGTGGCGGCGCCACGTGCGGTTGGTGATTGAATATCAATATCTTTTACAATCAGCAGCTTGCCGTTGTAATTCAGTACCATACCTTTTTTAATTTCGTTCGCTCTTGGCATCGAAAAAATCCTGTAATGAGGAGTGTCTAAAATATCGCGTAAAACTACTCGCGCCGGGGCATTCAGGCAAGCGGAATTGATGCTTTTGCTGGTGCCCAAAAGGTGTTACTGTGCGCTTCCTGCACAATCCGATGGTTTACGATAAAGAGAGTACTGTATGGAATGCCGTCCGGATTGTGGTGCATGTTGCACCGCGCCTTCAATTTCCAGTCCCATCCCCGGCATGCCTGATGGCAAGCCCGCTAATACACCATGCGTTCAGCTGGATGAATCCCTGCGTTGTAAAATTTTTGCTTCGCCTCTGCGGCCAAAAGTGTGCGCCGGTTTACAGCCCAGTGCGGAAATGTGCGGACAGACGACACACCAGGCCATGGTCTATCTCATCGAGCTCGAGGCGCTGACCGCACCTTAAACGTCTTTGATGCGCGTCAGGCACGCGACGGTGGCGACGATCATCACCAGCGCAAACCAGAATACCGCGTGATAGTTCCAGATTTCAGCGGCAATACCCGCCAACGATCCGGCAATAATCCAGCCCACGCGAATGGTATTTGTATAGAGAGTTGTGGCTGAACCCGCTTGTCCCGGCATCAGATCCTGGAAATAGAGCATGCCAATCCCGCCGAGGATGCCGATGTAAATCGCGTTCAGCAGCTGTAAGCCAAGCAATATCGCCGGAGAGTGGGCCAACAGCATGCCGGCATAAAAGAAAAATCCGGCGACAACGGCGATTCTCATCAACAGGCGTTTGCCCAGACGCTTCGCGAAGTATCCGGCAATCAACATGGTTGGGATTTCCAACCCCGCGGCAGTTCCCATCATGATGCCCGCCAGCTTTTCCGGCAGATGCAGTTCGTTGATAATAAACAACGGCATATTAATGATATAGAGACTGTTAGTCCCCCACATTAATGTGCAGATAACAAACAGCAGCAGCGTGTCGCGTCGATTGCGGCGCGGGGCTTCTACCGCGCCTGTCGCGAGAGGCACATTTTTACTCATCGAGGGTAAGAACAGCCAGACCATTACGCCGCAGACAACAAACGCCACCGCCGCGCTGAGGTACATCACCGTAAAGCTAAACCCCATGGCCAGCGCGTAGGCCAGCGGCGGGCCAATCACCCAAGCCAGCGAAACCTGCGCACGTAATATTGAACTGAACATGACGGCTTCCCGACCCGTACGGTCGGCGTGCTCGCGGGCGAGAGCAAACATTTGCGGGTTGGCGGTCGAACCAAAACTGCTGAGGAATACCCCGACAAACAGCAGAATAAAATAGTTACGGTTCCAGGCGAACAGCACGCAGGCCAACATCCCCAGCACGCAGCAAAACACAATCAGGTTTTTGCGATCGCCTTTTTTATCCGAACGTCCGGCCAGAAACTGACTCACCAAAATGCCGATTACGGCGCTACCGGTAAAAAAGAACCCGACCATGCCGGGACGGGCATGGACTTCATCCGTCAGAAAAAGGCTGAGCGTTGGCGTCTGCAACGCACCGGCGATACCCGTCAGAAATGCGACAAGCAGGAACGCCGAAGACGTTAAATCAAACGCCTTGGGTGTGGCGGCTACGGGGGTGTTGTGCATGTTTTGATATCAATAATGTGAAGAGACGCGGAGTTTACGCTGCTTGTCAGAAAATAAACAGGGAGCCAAATCAAAATCGGCATCAAAAATCAAAATAGCATTTCAGTCAGAGAATGCTGCTTGCTGACGCTGCTGAATCTGACAAGCTGACGCCGTTTTTGCGTCAGCAATTTTTTCTCCTCCGCGGAGAAAATGTGCGTTATCTCTAAATTCAGCAAGTAATTTGTCAACTTTACTTGTGTGCTGAAGAAAAAAGAGCAAGACTTCTTGAAACGTTTCAGCGTCATCTTGCCATAACTGATGGAGTCAGGTGACGCCTTTTTTCTCATGTTAGCTGAATCGTTTCAAATCAGCGGGAGAGGAGAACCATGTTCCAGTTATCTGTTCAGGATATTCACCCGGGCGAACAGGCCGGGAATAAAGAAGAGGCTATTCGCCAGGTTGCCGCTGCCTTAGTGCTGGCAGGTAACGTAGCGGAAGGCTACGTCGATGGCATGCTGGCGCGTGAACAACAGACGTCCACGTTCCTCGGCAACGGTATTGCTATTCCTCACGGTACGACGGACACGCGCGATCGGGTGCTGAAAACCGGCGTGCAGGTGTTTCAGTTTCCGCAGGGTGTGATCTGGGGTGAAGGGCAGGTTGCTTATGTGGCAATCGGCATCGCCGCCAGCTCTGATGAGCACCTCGGTTTACTGCGTCAGCTGACGCACGTGCTGAGCGATGACTCCGTCGCTGAACAGCTGAAATCTGCGACCACGGCGGAAGAGTTGCGCGCGTTGCTGATGGGGGAAAAGCAAAGCGAACAGCTGAAGCTTGATAACGAAACGCTGTCGCTGGACGTCGTTGCCAACTCGCTGGTCACGCTGCAGGCGCTCAACGCCGCACGGCTGAAAGAGGTCGGCGCGGTTGACGCCACCTTTGTGGCCAGAGCCATTAATGAGCAACCGATGAATCTCGGTCAGGGGATCTGGCTGAATGACTGTGCTGAAGGCAATGTGCGCAGCGCCGTTGCGGTCAGCCGCGCAGCAACAGCGTTCGATGTACAAGGTGAAGCGGCAGCCCTACTGGTGACCGTCGCCATGAATGACGAACAACCGGTTGCGGTGCTGAAGCGCCTTGGCGATCTGCTGCTGAATAATAAAGCTGACCGTTTGTTGAAAGCCGATGCGGCAACGGTGTTGGCGCTGCTGACCAGCGATGATGCCTTAACTGATGATGTACTGAGCGCCGAATTTATTGTGCGCAATGAGCATGGTTTACACGCCCGCCCGGGCACCATGCTGGTGAATACGATTAAACAATTTAACAGTGAAATTACCGTGACAAATCTTGATGGAACCGGCAAGCCGGCGAATGGACGCAGTCTGATGAAAGTTGTGGCATTAGGCGTGAAGAAAGGACATCACCTGCGCTTTACCGCCCAGGGTGAAGATGCTGAACAGGCGCTGAAAGCGATTGGCGAAGCCATCGCGGCGGGTCTTGGGGAGGGCGCGTAATGAGCAGACGTGTTGCTACTATCACCCTTAACCCAGCCTACGATCTGGTGGGTTTCTGCCCGGAAATTGAACGCGGTGAAGTGAACCTGGTTAAAACGACCGGTCTGCACGCGGCAGGGAAAGGGATTAACGTCGCTAAGGTTTTGAAAGATTTAGGTATCGATGTAACGGTGGGTGGTTTCCTCGGTAAAGACAACCAGGATGGTTTTCAGCAGTTGTTCAGCGAGCTGGGTATCGCCAACCGTTTTCAGGTTGTACAGGGGCGTACGCGTATCAACGTCAAGCTGACCGAAAAAGACGGCGAAGTATCCGATTTCAATTTCTCCGGCTTTGAAGTTACCCCGGCTGACTGGGAACGCTTTGTGAATGACTCGCTGAGCTGGCTGGGCCAGTTCGACATGGTGTGCGTCAGCGGCAGTTTGCCGACCGGCGTTAGCCCGGAAGCATTCACCGACTGGATGACGCGCCTGCGCAGTCAGTGTCCTTGCATTATCTTTGATAGTAGTCGTGAAGCACTGGTGGCCGGTCTGAAAGCGGCACCGTGGCTGGTAAAACCAAACCGTCGTGAACTGGAAATCTGGGCAGGCCGTAAGCTGCCAGAAATGAAAGATGTGATTGAAGCTGCACATGCGTTGCGCGAGCAGGGTATTGCTCACGTGGTGATTTCACTTGGCGCGGAAGGTGCGCTGTGGGTTAACGCTTCGGGTGAGTGGATTGCTAAACCGCCGTCAGTCGAGGTGGTAAGCACCGTAGGCGCGGGTGATTCAATGGTTGGCGGCCTGATTTACGGCCTGCTGATGCGTGAATCCAGTGAACACACCCTGCGTCTGGCAACCGCTGTTGCCGCCCTGGCGGTAAGCCAAAGCAATGTGGGCATTACCGATCGTCCTCAGTTGGCCGCAATGATGGCGCGTGTCGACTTAAAACCGTTTAACTGACAGCAGGAGAGGCATAATGAAAACGCTGCTGATTATTGACGCTAATCTCGGCCAGGCTCGCGCTTATATGGCGAAAACCCTGCTTGGAGCGGCGGCGCAGAAAGCACATCTGGAAATTATTGATAATCCTAATGATGCCGAACTGGCAATTGTTCTGGGCGACACGCTTCCTGCCGACAGTTCGCTGAACGGCAAAAAAGTCTGGCTGGGCGATATTGGTCGTGCGGTTGCGCATCCTGAACTTTTCCTCAGTGAAGCGAAAGGCCACGCAAAACCTTATAGCGCTCCGGTTGCGACAGCGTCCGTGGCCAGTAGTGGTCCAAAACGCGTGGTGGCGGTGACGGCTTGTCCAACTGGCGTAGCCCATACGTTTATGGCCGCTGAAGCTATTGAAACGGAAGCGAAAAAACGTGGCTGGTGGGTGAAGGTTGAAACCCGTGGTTCTGTTGGCGCAGGCAATGCCATTACGCCGGAAGAGGTGGCTCAGGCGGATCTGGTGATTGTGGCGTCTGACATTGAAGTTGATCTGGCGAAGTTTGCCGGAAAACCAATGTACCGTACTTCTACAGGCCTTGCGCTGAAGAAAACAAAGCAGGAGCTGGATAAAGCGCTGGAAGAAGCAACGCCGTACCAGCCTGTCGGCAAAGCGCAGTCTGCAACCACTGAAGGTAAGAAAGAGAGCGCTGGCGCGTATCGTCACCTGCTGACGGGCGTATCCTACATGCTGCCGATGGTGGTTGCTGGCGGTCTGTGTATTGCACTCTCATTCGCTTTTGGTATCGAAGCGTTCAAGGAACAGGGTACGCTGGCGGCGGCGCTGATGCAGATTGGCGGTGGTTCAGCTTTCGCGCTGATGGTGCCGGTTCTGGCGGGCTACATCGCGTTTTCCATCGCTGACCGTCCGGGTCTGACGCCTGGTCTTATCGGCGGTATGCTGGCGGTGAGCACCGGTTCCGGCTTTATTGGCGGGATTATTGCCGGTTTCCTTGCCGGTTATGTGGCGAAGCTCATCAGCACGAAGCTGAAACTTCCGCAGAGTATGGAAGCGCTGAAACCGATCCTGATCATTCCGCTGCTCTCAAGCCTGGTGGTTGGTCTGGCCATGATCTACCTGATCGGTAAACCAGTGGCGGGCATTCTGGAAGGTCTGACCCACTGGCTGCAAACCATGGGAACCGCGAACGCGGTGCTGCTTGGAGCGATTCTGGGCGGCATGATGTGTACCGATATGGGCGGTCCGGTTAACAAAGCGGCGTATGCTTTCGGTGTGGGCCTGCTTAGTACGCAAACCTATGCGCCGATGGCGGCCATTATGGCGGCGGGTATGGTGCCTCCGCTGGCCCTGGGCCTGGCAACGCTGGTGGCGCGTCGTAAGTTCGACAAAGCGCAGCAGGAAGGCGGTAAAGCTGCGCTGGTACTGGGCCTGTGCTTTATTACCGAAGGGGCTATCCCATTCGCTGCCCGTGACCCGATGCGCGTTCTGCCTTGCTGTATCGTTGGCGGCGCGATTACCGGGGCTATCTCGATGGCGGTGGGGGCTAAGCTGATGGCGCCGCACGGCGGTCTGTTCGTGCTGTTAATCCCTGGCGCAATCACTCCGGTGGTTGGATACCTGCTGGCCATTATTGCCGGTACGCTGGTAGCCGGTCTCTCCTACGCGGTGCTGAAACGCCCGGAAGCAGAGGTTGTGGCAAAGGCGGCCTGATTTAACGCTGACATCCGGGGCAGAGATTTCTCTGCCCCTTTTTCTATCCATAAGATCTGCCTGGTAGTGTTAAACCGGTTCAGGCAATCATTGGCGCGATGATAAAACCAAAGGCAACGCCAGCAATGATCCCGCCAAGCCCTGGCAACATAAACGGATGGTTTAAGACATACTTACCCACGCGCGTTGTCCCGGTGGTGTCGAACTCCATTGCCGCCAGCGAAGTCGGATAAGTTGGCAGAACAAACACGCCGGTCACTGCGACATAGGAAGCCAGAATGGCCCATGTGGGTACGCCGAGCGCGACGGCAAGAGGGATAATCAGTGGCGTGGTGGCTCCCTGCGAATAGAGAAGCGCGCAGGTACCAAACAGCACCAGCGCCAACAGCATCGGATAAGCCCGTAGAATATCGCCCGCGATATCCTTTATCTCCGTTAAGTGGGCATCAATGAAAGTTGTGCCCAGCGTAACAATCCCCAGAATAACTGCCAACGAACTCATACCCGCCCGAAACGTGGATGTCAGGACAATCGCGTCTGTTGATGTTTTGCATAGCACCACCATCAGACACGCGGCAGCTAGCATGCAGATAATGATAATATCCCGGGTATTCATGGGGTTACCTGCATCGAATCCAGGGCGCAATTGAGGGCATGCGGCAAGAATAACGATGACCACCGTTGCCAGCATAAACAGGGCAACTGACAGTCTGGCACCTGGCGTTGTGCTGTTTTGCCCTGCATATTTACGCACCAGTCCTTTTTGCAGGCGTTCCAGATAGACTTCATCATCCTGTAGCTCACATCCCTGACGTGAGGCGATAAAAGCGGCGACCATCGCGGCGACAAATGAGGCAGGCAGACATACCGCCATGACCTGAATAAAGCTGATACCGTTGCCTTCCATAATAGTCAACATAGCGGCCATTGCGGCACTGATCGGCGAACCGGATATCGCCACCTGAGAAGCGACTACGGAGCCTGCGAGCGTACGGGAAGGGCGAATACCTGACTCTTTGGCAACTTCGGCAATCACTGGCAGAGTAGAAAAGACGATGAACCCTGTTCCCGCCATAATCGTCATCGACCAGGTGATAATCGGCGCAATAATATTGATATATTTAGGGTTACGGCGCATAAAATTACCGGCAATACGAACCAGATAATCCATGCCTCCGGCGGCCTGTAGCGCCGATGCCGCCACCACCACCGTCATAATAATAAGAATAACGTCAACGGGTGGTGAACCAATTTGCAGCCCAAATCCTAGCGTTAAAATAGCCAGCCCCAGCCCGCCGCATAAACCAATACCAATTCCGCCAAGGCGGATACCGAAAAATATTGCGCCCAACACTACGATAATTTCTAGCCAAATCATAATGGCCTCCGCCAGAGAGTAATTTGTAATTAAAATGGATTTTTATTTAATGCAACAATTAAACAGGTAGGGACATTCATTGTGCCAAAAGGTGATTTTTACCCACGCGTTTCTCGTACCATTTAATACCGGCACGAACCAACGAACCGGTTGAATCAATATATTTTTCAGGTGACTTTTTGACGGCTTCAGCAAGAATGACAGGAACTTCAGTACATCCGAGTACGATGACTTGTGCCCCGCGTGAGAAGAGTGCTTCAGCCTGTTCATTCATCAGCGTTTGCGCCCGCTTAGCCTCACCAGCTTTTAAGCAATAGATACTTTCCATCACTTTTTCCTGACTGGATGAGTCAGGGCTGATGCAGGTTAACCCAAGAGATTCTATGCCTTTTTGATAGAGACCCATGTATAAAGTGGCGTTGGTGGCGAGTAATCCGATTTGCGATTTCCCGCAGTTTTTAACCTCATTGATGGTCGTTTCAACGATACTGAGCAGCTCTGTATGGCAGCACGCTTTTAATTCATTAAACCAAAAGTGGGCGGTGTTACAGGGGATCACAATACACTCGGCGCCAGCATCTTCGAGTTTATGCATATAATCGCGCATTGCCGGAAGTGGGGAATGACCATGATGCATTAACGCGTCGGTTCGGTCAGGAATGTCAGGAATAGATGAAATAATTAAGGGGATATGTTCCTGGTCACGTTGCGCAGCGGTAAAAGTGACGAATTTATTAAACAGATCGACCGTTGCAGCAGGTCCCATACCACCAAGCACGCCAATTAAACCTTTCACGATATATACCTCAATTCACCGATAATTAATATTCAGAGCCGGGTTGTGTCTGCTGATAATGTTTAACAGCAGTGAGACGTGAGGAGAAATGCAATAATGTATGGTTCAATGCAAAAACCGCATGACTGTTGTTTATTGTGTAACCTCAGCAGGCCGGTATTCGGCCAGAGGCTACGCGTTACGCGGCGGGCAAGCGGTCGTAACCGATAGGGAGAGAAGTATGTTAATGTTAAAAATGAAGCCTTGATGCAAAAAACGAATCACCAGGCGCTAATGATGAATGTCATCTCCGGAACTATTCAGGCATGATGCTTTAAGGCTAATAGGCATATTTAAATATCCGCGTGATAAGCATGAAAAATATTGAGACAAAATGGTTATATGACTTTCTGACGTTGGAGGCATGCCGTCATTTTTCCCAGGCGGCTGAGGAGCGTAACATATCCCAACCGGCGTTTAGTCGGCGGATCAAGGCGCTCGAATCAGCCGTGGGTGTGCTGCTTTTTGATCGCACAACGAGCCCACTGCAACTCACGGAGGAGGGCAAGCTATTTCATTCGCAAACCCGTAGTTTGTTGCAACAGCTGGAATGTAATCTGGATGAGCTAAGCGGCCACAATTTACTGGGTGTACCCAATATCAAAATAGCGGCGGCACATTCTCTGTCGCTGACGATGTTGCCCAGATTGGTGCACTCAATGGCGGCCTGGGGTGAGGAGTTTGTCTATCACGTTGAAGCTATTGATGTTGTTCAGGCGGTGAATACTCTGCGCGAGGGGAAAAGCGATTTTATTATCTCCTTTCGGGATGAAGATTTAATGCAGTCACCTTTCTGCGGCTTGAAGGTTTTTGAGTCTGAACTGTACCCCGTGTGTGCTGCTGATGCGCAGGGTAAGGCGTTGTTTGATATCTATCAGTCGCAGGCACCAATTCTGAACTATACCAGCACATCCTACATGGGAAGATTGGTAAACCGTCATCTGGCGGAAGTAGGCGGCATTTCAGCCCGTACGCTGTTTATGTCTTCGATGAGTGAGTTATTAAAAAATATGGCATTGGATGGGCATGGTATCGCCTGGCTGCCGGCGTGGACAATCGTAAACGAACTGCGCGAAAAGCGGCTGGTTTGTCTGCAGACGCCGGAACTGATGGTGCCTATTCAGGCTTATATTTACCGAATGGATACCCGGTTGAATAAAACGGCTGAGCACTTCTGGCGGATTTTGTACAACCATATGCCAGAGGACCTTGTTTCGCTCAGTTGATACGAACCGGATCGTCTGGCGCATCTGAAAAATCTCCGGTTATGCCGGAGTTAAACTCTTTAGACTGCTTGAATTGTGTACTACCTCTCATTTTCTCTTTCCTTTACAGACTGTATCTATAAAAAATTGTGATTCTGTTCATATCTATTGAGTTTAGATCTTGAATATGGATTTACTTTGTCAAAAACACGCTTACTATGAACATATGTTTGATAGTGAACATGTGCTCTAATAACCTGATGTGTGGCGTTGGTTATTTTTAACGAACTCATTTGTGGCAAGTTAATTGCCAGGGGACGTGCTATGCGTGAAAAGGAATACATAGTAACTATTGGCTCGGCCAATATGGATGTTGCTGGGTATTCGCATGCTTCTCTAAATTATGCGGATTCGAATCCAGGAAAGATAAAATTCACCCCCGGCGGAGTTGGACGTAACATTGCACATAATCTCGCGCTGCTGGGGAAAAATTCATGGTTACTGACGGCGGTTGGTAATGATTTTTATGGACAATCGTTATTGGCGCAAACCAATCAATCCGGAGTTCATGTTGATAAGTGTCTTATCGTTCCCGGAGAGAATACGTCCAGTTATTTATCATTGCTTGATAACACCGGTGAAATGTTGGTTGCCATTAATGATATGAGCATTACCGAACATATTTCAGCAGATTTTTTATCACAGCATCATGATTTTATTCGGCAGGCGAAAGTCATCGTCGCCGATTGCAATATCAGCGAAGATGCCCTGGCATGGGTGCTGGAAAATGCCGGAGAGGTTCCGGTGTTTGTTGACCCGGTATCGGCATGGAAATGCGTCAAAATTCGCGAGCGGCTTGGACAAATTCACACTCTTAAACCCAACCGGCTTGAAGCCGAAACGCTAAGCGGTATTGCGCTATCCGGGCGTGATGACGTGGGTAAAGTCGCCGCCTGGTTTCATGATCGCGGCTTAAATAGGCTGGTGCTCAGCATGGGCGGCGACGGTGTTTATTACAGTGATATTGCGGGGAGTCGTGGTTGGTCGCTGCCGATTAAAACTCACGTCATTAATGTTACCGGGGCTGGCGATGCGATGATGGCTGGACTGGCTTCCTGCTGGGTAGACGGCATGCCCTTTATTGATTCGGTTCGATTTGCGCAGGGTTGTTCATCAATGGCGTTAGCCTGTGAATATACCAATAACCCTGATTTGTCTGTTGCGAATGTAAGCTCATTAGTGGAGAACACAGAATGTCTGAATTAACTCTTTCCTCTGAATTATTACAAATATCTCCAGAAGTACAGGAAGCATTAAACAGTAAGAAGCCGATTGTTGCACTTGAATCAACCATTATTTCTCATGGAATGCCATTTCCGCAGAATGCCCAGACAGCGATTGAAGTAGAAGAAACTATTCGTAAACACGGTGCGGTTCCTGCGACCATTGCCATTATTGGCGGAATAATGAAAGTTGGTTTAAGCAAAGATGAAATTGAGCTGCTTGGGCGAGAAGGTCATAGCGTTACGAAAGTAAGTCGTCGTGATTTGCCGTTTGTGGTCGCGGCAGGAAAAAATGGTGCAACGACGGTTGCCTCAACCATGATTATTGCCGCCCTGGCGGGAATTAAAGTATTTGCGACAGGGGGAATAGGTGGGGTTCATCGTGGTGCTGAACATACCTTTGATATTTCCGCGGATCTGCAAGAACTGGCGCATACCAATGTCACGGTAATTTGTGCCGGGGCGAAATCTATTCTTGATCTCGGCTTAACTACTGAATATTTAGAAACCTTTGGTGTGCCGTTAATTGGTTATCAAACCAACGCGTTGCCAGCATTTTTCTGCCGTACCAGTCCGTTTGAGGTCAGTATCCGTCTGGACAGCGCGCAAGAGATTGCCCGTGCCATGGCGGTGAAATGGCAAACGGGTCTCGACGGTGGTCTGGTTGTTGCGAACCCCATCCCAGAGCAGTTTGCGATGGCTGAAGAGAAAATTAATGCGGCAATCGATCGGGCGGTAAAAGAAGCGGAAGATCAGGGCGTTGTGGGCAAAGAGAGTACGCCGTTCCTGTTAGCACGGGTTGCAGAGCTGACCGGTGGTGACAGCCTGAAATCAAATATTCAGCTGGTGTTCAACAATGCGGTACTGGCCTGTGAAATTGCGAAGGAGTATCAGCGCCTCGTCTGACAGAATTTCCCGGGCAGAATGCGGTCGCCCGCGAATATCAAACCTACCAAAACCTGGCGATAACGCCGGGTTTCCTGGCATGAAGGGAATTTCATTATGGATATAATGAGAAGTGTTGTGGGTATGGTGGTATTACTGGCCATCGCGTTTCTGCTGTCAGTAAATAAAAAACGTATAAGTCTGCGCACGGTCGGGGCTGCACTGGTACTGCAAATCGCAATCGGCGGCATTATGCTGTACTTCCCGCCAGGAAAATGGCTGGTTGAACAGGCTGCGCTCGGTGTCCACAAGGTGATGTCATACAGTGACGCGGGAAGCGCATTTATCTTTGGCTCGCTGGTGGGGCCAAAAATGGATGTGCTGTTTGACGGAGCCGGGTTTATCTTCGCTTTTCGGGTGCTTCCGGCCATCATTTTTGTGACCGCACTGATCAGTCTTCTCTACTACATTGGCGTGATGGGGCTGTTGATCCGCATCCTCGGCGGTATTTTCCAGAAAGCGCTGAACATCAGTAAGATCGAGTCATTTGTCGCCGTAACGACGATTTTCCTCGGGCAAAACGAGATCCCGGCGATCGTGAAGCCGTTTATTGACCGCCTGAATCGCAATGAGCTGTTTACCGCTATCTGTAGTGGAATGGCTTCTATTGCCGGCTCAATGATGATTGGTTACGCGGGGATGGGGGTACCGATTGATTATCTGCTGGCCGCATCCTTAATGGCGATCCCCGGCGGTATTCTGTTTGCCCGTATGCTGAGTCCGGCGACGGAAGCGTCAAAAGTCACTTTCGAGAACCTGTCATTTACCGAAACGCCGCCAAAAAGCATCATTGAAGCGGCAGCCAGTGGCGCGATGACTGGCCTGAAAATCGCCGCCGGCGTGGCGACGGTGGTGATGGCGTTTGTCGCCATTATCGCAATGATCAACGGGATTATCGGCGGGATTGGCGGCTGGTTTGGCTATGGTCACGCCACGCTCGAAGGGATCTTTGGCTGGGTTCTGGCGCCGCTGGCGTGGATTATGGGCGTGGACTGGAGCGATGCAACGCTGGCAGGCAGCCTGATAGGGCAGAAGCTGGCGATTAACGAGTTTGTGGCTTATCTCAACTTCTCACCCTATTTACAGACGGGCGGCACGCTGGATGTGAAGACCATTGCGATTATCTCGTTTGCGCTGTGCGGTTTCGCTAACTTTGGTTCGATTGGCGTTGTCGTCGGGGCATTTTCGGCGATAGCGCCACAGCGTGCCCCGGAAATCGCGCAGCTTGGCATGCGCGCGCTGGCAGCAGCAACGCTGTCAAACCTGATGAGCGCCACTATAGCCGGTTTCTTTATCGGGCTGGCATAGCGAAAATAATGCCGGATACGCGTAGCGCCATCCGGCATTACATTTAAGCAGTTTGCAGCAAATACAAGGCGTTATCTGCTGAGAGGGTTGGGTTGTTGATGCTGACGCTGGCTCGCGATAATGCCGCGCAGGCCATAGCAAAGTGAGCGCTTTCACGAAATTCACTACCTTCCAGAAAGCTGTACAGCAATCCCGCCATAAAAGCATCGTCGGCGCCAAAACTGTCTACAACCGTATGCTCAGGAGGCGTCAGTAAAAACTGTTCTCCGTCCTTTTCGCTGCAAAAAACGGATTCATCTTCCAGGCAAACAAAGATTCGTTTTACCCCTTGCTGATGGAGACTATTGATGGCCAGTACGCGATCGGCATCTGAATGAATAGGTTGACCCCACAAAATCGCCAGCTCTTTCTGCGTTGGTTTTAGCGTATGAATACGCGTAAACCAGGTCTTCATTTTTGCCGCTTTGAACTCTGAAACGGTGTCAATGAATACCGGAATATCATCAGCAATAGTAAAGACCCACTCAATGGCTTCGGCAGTCAGATTGCAATCTGCCAGTACGACACCGGAATGGCGGATCAAATCTCGCGAACTGTTCAGTAACTGCGGCGTCAATTGTTGCAGGATATGGGTATCGTTAATTGCCAGTACGGTCTCTTCCTGCTGATTAGCGATCGACAGGTAAGTTGAGGTGTTATGTCCATGCAGGCGTATGCAACTGGAAACGTTAACACCGGCCTGACGCGTTTGTTCCAGCAATGTTTCGCCATAGAAATCACTGCCAACAGCGGAAATTAAGTGGACGTCACGGCCCAGTAGCGCCAGGTTGTGGGCGATGTTGCGTCCCACGCCGCCTGCCGAGCAGTGAATGCTACCAGGGTTAGAGGCAGCCTGAGGATAGTGGATGTCAGCAACACCGCGAATATCCATATTGATCGCCCCGACAACCACGCAATAATCCTGTTCGGTAAGGATATAACCTTTACCTTTGATCATGCCTTTACGCATCAAATCCATAATATGCGCAGCAACGCGTGAACGGCTGATCTGCAAAATATCGGCGATTTCATTCTGCTGAATCAACGGATTGCGACGCAGGATCTTAAGGATCTGCTTTTCCCTGTCGTTCATGATTATGCCACCGCTTTTTCTGTTTGCTGGGCTTTCAGCCAGGCAATCTCTTCTGCCCAGATATCAGGATTAATCGTTTCCAGCACCAGCGGAATGCCGTCAAAACGATTGTCCTGCATGATCCAACGGAAGGCATCGTGGCCAATATTGCCTTCACCTAAGCTGTGGTGACGGTCAACGCGACTGCCAAATGCGCTCTTGGCGTCGTTCAGGTGCATACCGCGTAGGTACCTGAAGCCGACAATACGTTCAAATTCCGCAAACGTCTTTTCGCATTCCTCGACGGAGCGCAAATCGTAACCGGCCGCGAAGGCATGGCAGGTATCAATACAGACGCCGACGCGGGACTTATCTTCAACGCCGTCGATAATGGCGGCAAGGTGCTCAAACTTAAATCCAAGGTTGCTGCCTTGTCCGGCGGTATTTTCGATAACTGCCGTAACGCCCTGGGTCTGAGCAAGGGCGATGTTGATGGATTCGGCAATGCGCGCCAGACACTCATCTTCCGGGATCTGCATCAAATGGCTGCCCGGGTGAAAGTTCAGCAAGGATAAGCCCAGCAGTTCACAGCGCTGCATTTCATCTATAAACGCATCACGTGATTTTTCCAGCGCATCGCTAACCGGATGACCGAGGTTAATCAGGTAACTGTCGTGAGGCAGGATCTGGGCGGCGGTATAGTGATACTTCTCGCAGGCAGATTTAAAATCATCAATGATTTCGGTGGTCAGCGGCGCGGCACGCCACTGGCGCTGATTTTTGGTGAACAGGGCGAATGCGGTCGCTTCGATTTCTGCGGCTCGAATAGCGGCGTTAGCCAGACCGCCAGCGGCGCTTACGTGCGCTCCGATATATTTCATAAATTTAACCCGCCATACTCAAATACAAAAAGGGAGAGTATAGCGGGTTAATAGAGGTGAGTCGTGATCGTTTATGCCATCAGCGCGTGGATAGCGACGTTAATCGCACCGCCACCCACAATCAGCCAGACAAACAGCAGCAGGGCCATCAGTAACGGTTTGGCACCGGCTTTTTTCAGCGCGCTAACGTGCGTGGTCAGCCCCAGGGCAGCCATCGCCATTGCCAGCAAAATGGTGTCCAGCGTTACCAGCATGTTCACTACTGACTGTGGCAGCAGGTGGAACGAGTTAAAAATTGCGACCACAATGAACAGGATGGCAAACCATGGAATGGTTATTTTGCTCTTCTCACCGCCCGTGGCCGGAGACAGTTGTTTAACGCGTGCGGCCAGGAGGATAAGGAACGGTGCCAGCATCATGACGCGCAGCATTTTGGCAATAACCGCGGCGTTTTCCGCATCCGGGCTAATGGCGTGCCCGGCAGCCACAACCTGTGCAACTTCATGCATGGTGGAGCCAATGTAAATGCCGTAGGTTTCTGGGCTAAACCAGTGTGAAAGCAACGGATACATCGCCGGATACAGGAAGATAGCGATAGTACCGAAGATAACCACGGTGGCGACAGCGACGGTCACTTTACTGGCTTCTGCTTTCACCACTGGTTCGGTTGCCAGCACGGCGGCGGCACCACAAATGCTGCTACCCGCGCCAATCAGCCAGCTGGTGTGACGGTCCAGACCAAATACTTTCTGCCCCAGGAAACAGGCAATCATAAAGGTACTGCTTAGCGTTAACACATCAATCACGATACCGCTGACGCCGACGTCAGCAATTTGCGCGAAGGTGAGGCGGAAACCGTAGAGGATAATCCCCAGACGTAATAAATGTTGTTTCGCGAACAGCACGCCGCCGTCACAGCTTTTCCAGATGTGCGGATAGACGGTGTTGCCGAGAATCATCCCCAATAAGATGGCTAAGGTGAGGGCGCTGAACCCGGCACCTGCGACGGCGGGAATGGATCCTCCCCATAAGGCGACCCCAGTGATAACTGCACTCAGGGCAAGCCCCGGAATAAAATGCCACGCTGTACGACGATGAGTCTGTAAGGTGAGTTCTGTCATATCCTTCTCCTTTATCTGGGTAAAAGAGTAAGGCGAAGTGGTTTAAAAATAAAATTGATTATATATTTATAATTAATCTATATAAGTGGTATACCCGTCATACTTCAAGTTGCATGTGCGTTGGCTGCGCTCGTTCACCCCAGTCACGTACTTAAGTACGCTCCGGGGGATGCTCTCTCTTGCCGCCTTCCTGCAACTCGAATTATTTAGGGTATAAGTAACGGCTATCCGGTGGAAAACGACTATGCATATCACCCTGCGACAACTTGAAGTGTTTGCTGAGGTACTAAAAAGCGGCTCAACGACCCAGGCATCTGTCATGCTGGCATTGTCGCAGTCGGCGGTGAGTGCGGCGCTTACCGATCTGGAAGGGCAACTTGGCGTGCAACTGTTTGACCGTGTCGGCAAACGGCTGGTGGTTAACGAACACGGACGCTTGCTTTATCCGCGCGCGCTGGCGTTACTTGAGCAAACCACCGAAATCGAACAGCTTTTTCGCAAAGATAATGGCGCCATTCGGGTCTATGCCAGTAGCACCATCGGTAATTATATTCTGCCCGCCATGATCGCCCGTTATCGCCAGGACTTCCCCGATTTACCGCTGGAGCTTAGCGTGGGCAACAGCCAGGACGTGATCAATGCGGTGCTGGATTTTCGGGTAGACATCGGGCTGATAGAAGGGCCGTGTCACAGTACGGAAATCATCTCTGAACCGTGGCTGGAGGACGAACTGGTGGTGTTTGCCGCACCGTCGTCACCGCTCACAAAGGGGCCCATTACGCTGGAACAGCTGGCTGCTTCGCCGTGGATCCTGCGTGAGCGAGGATCGGGTACGCGTGAACTGGTGGATTACCTGCTGTTGTCTCATCTGCCAAGATTTCAGATGGCGATGGAGTTGGGGAACTCCGAGGCCATTAAGCATGCGGTGCGCCATGGTCTCGGGATCAGCTGTTTGTCGCGTCGGGTCATTGCGGAGCAGTTACAGGCAGGGACGCTGAGCGAAGTTACCGTGCCACTGCCGCGTTTAGTGCGCACTCTCTGGCGCGTTCATCACCGGCAAAAACATATCTCCAATGCCATTACGCGTTTTTTATATTACAGCGACCAGGTTGAGTAGGGCGAATAGCGCGCTAACTCTCGTCAGGTCACCCTATCCATAATGGCTGTTACGTCTTAACCGCCTTGTGCCGCCCGTTTTCTGCTTTACTTATAATCCGCGGCCAGTCATGAAGGTCTCTTATAACAGCGCATTTGTGCCGGAAGAATGCCATTTCGTCTGCTACAATCGCGCCTCATTTTTTGGATGGATAGCATTTTCACATGGTTTCCGAAACTAAAACCACAGAAGCGCCCACGCTACGTCGTGAACTGAAGGCGCGTCACCTGACGATGATTGCCATTGGAGGTTCCATCGGTACAGGTCTTTTCGTTGCATCTGGTGCAACTATTTCTGCGGCGGGTCCTGGCGGCGCGTTGTTCTCTTATATACTGATCGGTCTGATGGTGTACTTCCTGATGACCAGCCTCGGTGAACTGGCTGCCTATATGCCGGTTTCCGGCTCGTTCTCCACTTACGGTCAAAACTACGTAGAAGAAGGCTTTGGCTTCGCGCTGGGCTGGAACTACTGGTACAACTGGGCGGTAACGATTGCCGTTGACCTGGTGGCCGCACAGCTGGTGATGAGTTGGTGGTTCCCGGACACGCCGGGCTGGATCTGGAGCGCACTGTTCCTCGGCGTTATCTTCCTGCTGAACTACATTTCCGTTCGCGGATTTGGTGAAGCGGAATACTGGTTCTCGCTGATCAAAGTCACCACTGTAATTATCTTCATCGTGGTTGGCGTGATGATGATTTTCGGTATCTTCAAAGGCACTCAGCCAGTGGGCTGGAGCAACTGGACGACCGGTGATGCACCGTTTGCCGGGGGTTTTGCCGCTATGATTGGCGTGGCGATGATCGTCGGCTTCTCCTTCCAGGGAACTGAGCTGATCGGTATCGCGGCAGGCGAATCTGAAGATCCTGAAAAGAACATTCCACGTGCGGTGCGTCAGGTGTTTTGGCGAATCCTGCTGTTCTATGTGTTCGCGATTTTGATTATCAGCCTGATTATCCCGTACACCGATCCGAGCCTGCTGCGCAACGATGTGAAAGACATCAGCGTTAGCCCGTTCACGTTGGTATTCCAGCATGCGGGTCTGCTGTCAGCCGCTGCAGTAATGAACGCGGTTATCCTGACGGCGGTACTGTCAGCGGGTAACTCCGGGATGTATGCCTCCACGCGTATGCTTTACACCCTGGCATGCGACGGTAAAGCACCGCGTATTTTCGGCAAACTGTCTCGTGGCGGTGTTCCGCGTAACGCGCTGTATGCGACGACTGTGGTGGCGGGGCTGTGTTTCCTGACCTCGATGTTTGGTAACCAGACCGTGTACCTCTGGCTGCTGAACACCTCCGGGATGACGGGCTTTATCGCCTGGCTGGGGATCGCTATTAGCCACTATCGTTTCCGTCGCGGTTATGTGTTGCAGGGTCACGATGTGAAGGATCTGCCGTACCGTTCTGGCTTCTTCCCACTGGGTCCGATCTTCGCCTTTGTGCTGTGCCTGATTATCACTCTGGGCCAGAACTACGAAGCGTTCCTGAAAGATAGCATTGACTGGGGCGGCGTGATGGCAACCTATATCGGTATCCCGCTGTTCCTGATTATCTGGTTTGGCTATAAGCTGGCGAAAGGAACTCATTTTGTTCGCTACAGCGAAATGAAATTCCCGGATCGCGTGAAGAAATAACAGTATAAAAAGCATAACAAAAACCCCGGCATGATGAGTGCCGGGGTTTTTTTATTGCGCCAGACTTAGAAACTGTAAGTCAGGCCAACCGTGTAACGACGACCATCGAGAACAGTGTCGTAGGTATCGTAATCGATTTGCTTATCCAGCACGTTATACACGCCAGCGGTCATCAGCAGATCTTTGTTAGCATAATAGCGTAAACCAACATCGACCTGAGTATAGGACGGGGTGCCCTGCGCCATGGAGGTACGGCTCAGGTATTCAGACGTTTTCCCGCGCAGATTCAGACGGCTCCAGAAACCGAGATCCTGCGTGGCCTGCCAGTCCAGCGTGGTGTTGAACATATGCTTTGGCATTTTGTTCAATGGCTGACCGGAGAACTGACCGCTTTTCTGTTCAGATTCCGTGTAAGTGTAGTTCGCCGTCCAGTTGATGTCGGAAGTCATCTTCCAGCCGAAAGTGGATTCTACGCCGCGCATATTGGCTTTATCGACGTTAACGCGATCGCTGACGAAGTCATAGTGGGTATTGCCGATGGTACAGGCCGGATCGGAGCTGCTGTTACAGCGGCGCACTTCGGTGATTTTGTCTTTGAAGTCAGTATTGAACAGCGTGACGCCCGCGTTGAGATCGTTGCCGTTATCCCACAGTAAACCGATCTCTTCGCTGAGGCTTTTCTCCGGCTTCAGGTCCGGGTTGCCGACAATGATTCCGTTCAGTCTACCGCCGCCGGTGACCTGTCCCCAACTGGCAGACGACTGGCGCAGATCCGGTGCGCGATAGCCCGCTGAAACGCCGCCTTTTAAGGTCCATTGATCGCTCAGATGCCATACGCCATAACCGCGCGGCGTCCAGTTGTCGCCGTAGTTTTCATCTTTATCCATACGCAGACCGCCAGTCAGCGTGAAGGTATCGGTAACGGCCCACTCATCTTCAGCAAACAGCGCCCAGCTCCAGCGGGTCAGTTTGTTCAGTCCATCAGCAGCTTGCAGCTGGTTGCCGTTATCACTCAGTTTTTCATAACGGTATTGCCCGCCCAACGTCAGGGTGTGCGCCCCAAGGAAGACCTGGTTCTGGTTATTGAAAATCGTGTTGTAGGACTTCATCTGGCGACCTGGGTTTTCGGTCTCTTCCTGCTGGACATAGCTGGTGGAGTTGAAGTCGTCGTAATAACCGCTGTGGGTTAGTGAATACGTTGTGTGCACATACTTGTTTTCGCTTTTACTGTTGGGCTTGCAGCTTCCGTTGCGGCAGCTTTCCTCGGCCATGGATTTGCCTGGCGTACTGTCGCGATCCTGCAGTTCACGTGCGTAATCGAAGTCGATGTCATTTTTATCATCTGGCGTAAAGTTCAGGGTTAAGCCCCCGTTACGCATACGCTGTTCATTGTAGCCATTGAGGATTTTGTCCTCTGCCCGATGAGAGAATAATCCGGTCACTTTTGCGCCGAGTAATCCGTCAATCAGTGGCCCAGACGCATAGGCGTTGGTCTGATAAATATCGCCGGAGTCTCTGTCTTCCTGGAAAGTGGCATCGCCGTGCAGAGAGCCGGTCCAGGCTTTGGTATTCGACACTTTCTTGGTGATGACGTTGATGACGCCGCCCATCGCATCGGAGCCGTACAGAGATGACATTGGGCCACGGATTACCTCGATACGCTCGATGGATTCCAGCGGCGGCAGCCAACCTTGCTCAATACCTGAGTTGTCGCTGTTAGGACGTGTGCCGCGTGTGCTGATGCGTTTACCGTTGACCAGGAAGAGCGTGTATTGCGAAGCCATACCACGAATACTGATATCGCTGCTGCTACCCCCGCCGGTGACGACGACGCCAGGGACGTCTTTTAGCGCATCGGTAACATCGCGATAGGCTTTGTCCTCAATCTGCTGCTTGGTAATAACAGATATCGAAGCGGGAGCGTCCTGAATTTTCTGTTCGAAGCCGGTGGCGGTAACTACCACGGTGTCTTGTTCAGCGGCATGCCCGAGTGATGGGAGACTGGCGACGCATACTGCGGCAGCTACAGCCTTAACGTGAGGTATAGTCATTTGTATCATTCCATTTAAATGAATTTACCCGGCATACTTCAAGTTGCAGATGCGTGGCTACGCGCGTTCATACAACTCGAATTATTTAGGGTAACGATCAGCGCGTCATGTGAAAGGCCATGACAATTGTATGTATTTGTCTTTTAAGGACTCTTTTCAGTAAAGAAGCGAATGGATTGTACAAAAGTATGAATGTTTGTAAACACAAATGATAATCGAAATCATTTGTGTTTGATCTTGTTTTGAGGGTAATGCTTTTTAAATCAATAGGATAGTGGAGAAAGAAAAAAGGAGAAAAAGTGAAGGAATGATGGAGAAATGAAGAGGGCTGGCGCCCTCACTCAGGCGTTACTTCAACAAATACTGGGCGTGGAAGCGCAGGTGATCCTCAATAAACGACGCAATAAAGTAATAGCTATGGTCGTAACCTGGCTGGATGCGTAGCGTCATTGGCCATGCGGTTTGACGGGCCGTTTCGGCCAGCACCGCGGGTTGCAGCTGATCGGCGAGAAACTGATCGCTGTCTCCCTGATCAATAAGCGTCGGAATCGCGTCTGCGGGCTTGCTGGCCAACATTAACTCGCAGCTGTCCCACGCGGCCCACCGTGATTTATCATCACCCAGATATGCGCTAAAAGCCTTCTCCCCCCACGGAACGCGGCAAGGATTTACGATCGGTGCAAAGGCGGAAATGCTGGTGTATTTCCCGGGATTTTTCAGCGCCATAATCAATGCGCCGTGACCGCCCATGGAGTGTCCACTGATGGCGCAGCGATCGCTGACGTTAAACTGCGATTGAATCAGTGCCGGCAGCTCATCACGCAGATAGTCATACATGCGAAAATGCGTTGCCCATGGCTGTTGGGTGGCATTGAGGTAAAATCCCGCCCCCTGGCCTAAATCGTAGCCATCATCATTGGCAACCAGTTCGCCGCGCGGACTGGTGTCCGGCATCACCAGTACAATGCCCAGCTCAGCCGCGATGCGTTGTGCGCCGGCTTTAGTCGTGAAGTTTTCATCATTGCATGTCAGACCCGACAGCCAGTACAGCACCGGAGGCGGGGTGTTATCGCGCGGGGGAGGAAGAAAAATACTGAAGGTCATGGTGCAATTTAACGTGGCGGAGTCGTGACGCCAGCGTTGCTGCCAGCCTTCAAAACAGCGGTGCTCTTCAAGCATTTCCATGCGGGGCTCCTTGTTGTGTTGAACCTGAATATGTTTGCGAACTCACCATAATACAGATTATTCATGGCACTGTGAGCAACTTTCACTTCCGCATTGAGCAAACATACTTCATCATCTATATAACTTTACATTAACACTCGACGTCGCCGGGTAGAACGACAAGTGAAATCGCTACGCTGAAAGGCTGTGCCAATTTCAATAATTATCGCGGTGAATACTGGATTATGTGCGCCGCCTCACGCACAATGTTCTGGCTGTGATACAGCCTAAAAACTTTGCCCCATGCAGGGCAGAGGCGCCCCACCTGCAGGAGAAGAAGAAATGTCATCACTCAGTAAAGAAGCGGCCCTGGTTCATGAAGCGCTGGTCGCGCGTGGTCTTGAAACGCCACTACGCCCGCCCGTGCAAGAGATGGATAGCGAAACGCGCAAACGTCTTATCTCGGGCCATATGACCGAGATTATGCAGTTGCTCAATCTCGATTTGAGCGATGACAGTTTGATGGAAACTCCGCATCGCATTGCGAAAATGTATGTCGATGAGATTTTCTCCGGCCTCGACTACGCCAACTTCCCGAAAATTACCGTCATTGAAAACAAAATGAAGGTGGACGAGATGGTCACGGTCCGCGATATCACGCTGACCAGCACCTGCGAACACCACTTTGTTACTATCGATGGCAAAGCGACGGTGGCGTATATCCCAAAAGATTCGGTTATTGGTCTGTCGAAGATTAACCGCATTGTGCAGTTTTTCGCACAGCGTCCGCAGGTACAGGAACGTCTCACCCAGCAAATTCTCACCGCGCTGCAAACGCTGCTCGGGACGAATAATGTGGCGGTGTCGATTGATGCGGTACATTACTGTGTGAAAGCGCGTGGCATTCGCGATGCGACCAGTGCGACGACGACCACTTCTCTTGGCGGATTGTTTAAGTCCAGCCAGAATACGCGTCAGGAATTCCTGCGCGCAGTACGTCATCACAACTGATTAGGGCAGGGACCATGGAGCGTAATGTCACGCTGGATTTTATTCGTGGCGTCGCCATTCTTGGTATCCTGCTTCTCAATATTAGCGCCTTTGGCTTGCCAAAGGCGGCATACCTCAATCCCGCGTGGTATGGCAACATCACCTTATCCGACGCCTGGACCTGGGCGCTGCTCGATCTCTTTGCGCAGGTAAAATTCCTCACGCTGTTTGCGCTGCTGTTCGGTGCCGGTCTGCAAATGCTGCTCCCGCGCGGTAAACGCTGGATCCAGTCGCGGCTTACGCTGCTGGTTCTATTGGGTTTTATTCACGGTTTGCTCTTCTGGGATGGCGATATCCTGCTGGCATATGGCTTAATCGGCCTGATTTGTTGGCGGTTGATCCGTGATGCGCCGTCGGTAAAAAGCTTATTTAACACCGGCGTACTGCTTTATCTGGTGGGCGTTGGCGTATTGCTGCTGCTGGGGGTAATCTCCGGGAGTGAAACCAGTCGTGCCTGGACGCCGGATGCCTCAGCGTTGCTGTATGAAAAATACTGGAAAATAAACGGTGGAATGGAAGCCGTCAGCAATCGCGTGGATATGATGTCCAATAGCTTGCTGGCTCTGGGCGCACAGTACGGCTGGCAACTGGCGGGGATGATGCTGCTCGGCGCGGCATTGATGCGCAGCGGTTGGTTAAAAGGGCAGTACAGCTTACAGCATTACCGACGCACCGGTGTACTGCTGGTCATTCTCGGGATGGCGATTAACCTGCCTGCTATCGTCGCACAGTGGCATCTGGACTGGGCATATCGCTGGTGTGCCTTCTTGCTACAAGCCCCGCGAGAGCTGGGCGCGCCGTTGCAAACCATCGGTTACGCCGCGCTGATGTTCGGCTTCTGGCCGCAGCTTAGCCGCTTAAAATGGGTCATTGCCATCGCCTGTGTGGGGCGCATGGCATTAACTAACTATCTGTTACAAACCTTAATCTGCACCACGCTGTTTTACCAGGTCGGCTTATTTATGAAATTTGACCGACTGGAGCTGCTGTATTTCGTCATTCCGGTTTGGGCCGTTAACCTACTTTTCTCCGTCATATGGCTACGTTTTTACCGCCAGGGCCCGGTGGAATGGCTGTGGCGTCAATTAACCCTGCGTGCTGCGGGGACATCATTGCCGCGTACATCCAGATAACGATCTGGATCACATTCATTAACAAAACGGATGTAAGCGCTTTCATTCCTGTGACATCTCTCACGCAGTGCGTTTCATTGTGCTGACAAAATACCCAGCCTGGGGTATCTGCGGGCAACCGCAATCTAAAACAGGGCAGTGAATATGATCACCATACGTGATGTGGCACGACAGTCTGGCGTTTCTGTAGCGACCGTTTCCCGCGTACTGAACAACAGTGCGCTGGTGAGTCCCGATACGCGTGAAGCGGTAATGAAGGCAGTTACTCTGCTGGGCTATCGACCTAATGCCAACGCGCAAGCGCTGGCGACGCAGGTGAGCGACACGATTGGTGTTGTGGTCATGGATGTATCAGACGCCTTTTTTGGCGCGCTGGTAAAAGCCGTGGATATGGTTGCCCAGCAGCATCAGAAATATGTCCTGATTGGCAACAGCTACCATGAGGCTGAAAAAGAACGTCATGCCATTGAGGTGTTGATTCGTCAGCGCTGTAACGCACTGATTGTACACTCTAAAGCACTGAGCGATCGGGAACTCGCCGAGTTTATGGATCAGACCCCCGGCATGGTGCTGATCAACCGTCTGGTGCCGGGTTACGCCCACCGCTGCGTCTGTCTGGATAACATCAGCGGTGCCAAAATGGCGACCCGAATGCTGCTGAATAATGGTCATCAACGCATCGGTTATCTGGCGTCAAGCCATCGCATTGAAGATGACACCATGCGCAAAGAAGGGTGGTTAACAGCCCTGAAAGAGCAGGGGATTGTTGCGGCAGAAAGTTGGGTCGGCACCGGTTCGCCCGATATGCAGGGC
The DNA here is from genome assembly GCF_030334745.1 of Citrobacter sp. Cb080. Taxonomy (NCBI): domain Bacteria; kingdom Pseudomonadati; phylum Pseudomonadota; class Gammaproteobacteria; order Enterobacterales; family Enterobacteriaceae; genus Citrobacter; species Citrobacter sp. Cb080. The sequence continues at coordinate 266,267 of NZ_JAOWDG010000030.1, forward strand.
GGAGAGTCTGCGATGGTAGAACTGCTGGGACGTAACTTACAACTGACGGCAGTTTTCGCCTATAACGACAATATGGCTGCCGGCGCGCTGACCGCGCTAAAAGACAACGGCATCGCTATTCCATTACACCTTTCTATCATTGGCTTTGATGATATTCCTATCGCGCGTTACACCGATCCGCAACTGACCACCGTACGCTATCCCATTGCCTCCATGGCAAAAATGGCGACGGAGCTTGCGCTACAGGGGGCTGCAGGCACGTTAGACCCGGAGGCGACGCATTGCTTTATGCCGACGCTGGTGCGTCGTCATTCAGTGGCGCTTCGGCAGAATGCGGCACCGATCACTAACTCATAACGTTGCGCGATGTAACCGCTTTCAATATGTGAGTAAATTCACAGTATATTAACAATGCGATAGCTATGATGACACTGTTTGTTGCGCTGTAACTACTATGTAACGGTGAATAATCACTTTCACCGAGGTAAAGGTGCCTTAAACAAAAATTAAAGCCTGTTTTTGGAGCGTTGCCAGACACGGAAGAAATATTTTTTAAAAGTGAGCTTCGGCGTTCAGTAACACTTCAGTAACGTTCTGCCTGCCGAGCATTTATCTCAAGTACTACCCTGCATAATAAAACCGGAGATACCATGAATAAGAAGGTGTTGACCCTGTCTGCTGTAATGGCAAGCATGTTATTCGGCGCGGCTGCGCACGCTGCTGATACCCGCATTGGTGTGACTATCTATAAGTATGACGATAACTTTATGTCTGTAGTACGTAAGGCTATTGAAAAAGATGCCAAAGCGGCGCCAGATGTACAGCTGCTAATGAATGACTCGCAAAACGACCAGTCCAAACAAAACGACCAGATCGACGTGCTGCTGGCAAAAGGCGTTAAGGCACTGGCGATTAACTTGGTTGACCCGGCAGCGGCAGGCACGGTCATTGAAAAGGCACGCGGGCAGAACGTACCGATCGTGTTCTTTAACAAAGAACCTTCTCATAAGGCGCTGGACAGCTATGACAAAGCGTTTTACGTCGGTACCGACTCTAAAGAGTCCGGTATTATTCAGGGTGATTTGATCGCCAAACACTGGGCAGCGAACCCGAACTGGGACCTGAACAAAGACGGCAAAATTCAGTTTGTTCTGCTGAAAGGCGAACCGGGACACCCGGACGCTGAAGCACGTACCACTTACGTGATTAAAGAGCTGAACGATAAAGGCATTAAAACTGAGCAACTGCAGTTAGATACTGCAATGTGGGATACCGCCCAGGCAAAAGATAAAATGGATGCGTGGATGTCCGGTCCGAACGCCAACAAAATCGAAGTGGTTATCGCAAACAACGATGCGATGGCAATGGGCGCAGTTGAAGCGCTGAAAGCGCACAACAAAACCAGCGTACCGGTATTTGGTGTGGATGCGCTGCCTGAAGCGCTGGCTCTGGTGAAATCTGGCGCAATGGCTGGTACCGTGCTGAACGACGCCAACAACCAGGCGAAAGCCACCTTCGATCTGGCGAAAAACCTGGCTGACGGCAAAGGTGCGGCAGATGGCACTAACTGGAAAATTGAGAACAAAATTGTTCGCGTTCCGTATGTAGGTGTCGATAAAGATAATCTGGCAGAGTTTACCAATAAGTAAATACTCCGTCTTTGGGCGCAATGTCATTGCGCCCTTAATAACGCACTCTGCAAGGCCAACAAGGTATAATTATGGTCAGCACACATACTCAGTCGTCAGGCGAATACTTGTTGGAAATGACCGGCATCAACAAGTCCTTCCCCGGCGTTAAGGCTCTTGATAATGTCAATTTAAAAGTCCGCCCACATTCCATTCATGCCTTAATGGGGGAGAATGGCGCGGGGAAATCAACATTATTGAAATGTCTTTTCGGTATCTATCAAAAAGATTCCGGTAGTATTTTATTTCAGGGTAAAGAAATCGATTTTCATTCTGCTAAAGAAGCGCTTGAAAATGGTATTTCGATGGTACACCAGGAATTAAACCTGGTATTACAACGTTCTGTGATGGATAACATGTGGCTGGGACGCTATCCCACCAAAGGCATGTTTGTCGATCAGGACAAAATGTACCGCGATACCAAAGCGATATTTGATGAGCTGGATATTGATATCGATCCGCGTGCGCGCGTTGGTACATTATCCGTTTCTCAAATGCAGATGATTGAAATTGCAAAAGCGTTCTCCTATGACGCAAAAATCGTCATCATGGATGAGCCAACGTCATCGTTAACCGAGAAAGAAGTTAATCATCTGTTTACCATTATCCGTAAGCTGAAAGAGCGTGGATGCGGTATTGTTTATATTTCTCACAAGATGGAAGAAATCTTCCAGCTATGCGATGAAATTACCGTGCTGCGCGATGGCCAGTGGATTGCGACCCAGCCGCTGGAAGGGCTGGATATGGATAAGATCATCTCCATGATGGTCGGCCGTTCACTGAACCAACGTTTTCCGGATAAAGAAAACAAACCCGGTGAAGTCATTCTGCAAGTACGTAACCTGACCTCGCTGCGTCAGCCGTCGATTCGTGATATCTCGTTTGATTTGCACAAAGGGGAAATTCTCGGGATTGCCGGGCTGGTCGGCGCAAAACGTACTGATATCGTTGAAACGCTTTTTGGTATTCGTGAGAAATCATCGGGTACGATTACGCTACACGGCAAAAAGATTAATAACCACAGCGCAAATGAGGCCATTAACCATGGTTTTGCACTGGTCACGGAAGAGCGCCGCTCAACCGGTATTTACGCGTATCTGGATATTGGTTTTAACTCGTTAATCTCCAATATCCAAAACTATAAAAACAAAGTTGGTCTGCTGGATAATTCCCGCATGAAGAGTGATACCCAGTGGGTAATTGACTCAATGAGGGTGAAAACGCCGGGCCATCGTACACAAATCGGTTCACTGTCCGGTGGTAATCAGCAAAAGGTGGTTATTGGTCGCTGGTTATTAACGCAGCCAGAAATCCTGATGTTAGATGAACCCACGCGTGGTATCGATGTTGGCGCGAAATTTGAAATTTATCAGTTGATTGCCGAACTCGCGAAAAAGGATAAGGGGATTATTATTATTTCCTCTGAAATGCCGGAGCTGCTAGGTATTACCGATCGTATTCTGGTGATGAGCAATGGTCTCGTTGCCGGAATTGTTGACACTAAAACAACAACGCAAAACGAAATCCTCCGTCTTGCGTCTTTGCACCTTTAAGATTAGGGGCTCCTCATGAGTGCGTTAAATAAGAAAAGTTTTCTTACTTATCTGAAAGAAGGCGGAATTTACGTTGTTCTTTTGGTTTTGCTGGCGATTATTATTTTCCAGGATCCCACTTTCTTAAGCTTACTGAACCTGAGTAATATTCTGACGCAATCCTCGGTGCGTATTATTATCGCATTGGGCGTGGCCGGGCTGATTGTTACCCAAGGGACAGACCTGTCGGCAGGACGTCAGGTCGGCCTGGCGGCAGTCGTGGCGGCAACCTTGCTACAGTCGATGGAGAACGCCAACAAGGTGTTCCCGGAAATGGCTACAATGCCAATCATCGTAGTGGTGCTGATTGTTTGCGTGATTGGCGCCATTATCGGTCTGGTGAACGGTATTATCATTGCTTATCTGAATGTGACGCCGTTTATTACTACCCTGGGTACGATGATCATCGTTTACGGGATTAACTCCCTGTACTACGACTTTGTCGGCGCATCACCAATTTCTGGCTTTGACAGCGGATTCTCCACCTTCGCGCAGGGCTTTATTGCGCTGGGTAGTTTCCGCCTCTCCTACATCACCTTCTATGCGCTGATTGCGGTGGCGTTTGTCTGGGTGCTGTGGAACAAGACCCGCTTCGGTAAAAACATTTTCGCCATCGGCGGAAACCCTGAAGCCGCGAAAGTGTCCGGGGTCAACGTTGCGCTGAACCTGCTGATCATCTATGCGTTGTCTGGCGTGTTTTATGCCTTCGGTGGTTTGCTCGAAGCCGGGCGTATCGGCTCGGCGACTAACAACCTCGGCTTTATGTATGAGCTGGATGCGATTGCGGCGTGCGTGGTTGGCGGCGTGTCGTTCAGCGGCGGGGTCGGGACCGTGTTTGGCGTGGTGACCGGTGTGATTATCTTCACCGTCATCAACTACGGTCTGACTTACATTGGCGTGAACCCATACTGGCAGTACATTATCAAGGGCGGCATTATCATCTTTGCGGTCGCGCTGGACTCACTGAAGTACGCGCGTAAGAAGTAATCGTATACCGCAAAAAGCCCGGTGCAGCGTAATCTGTACCGGGCTTTTTTGTCAGCGTTACAACGTTAACGCATGCTCTTTCTCACCGGGTTTAAATTTCACTTCACCCAGCTCAATACAGGCTACCGGACAAACGTGACCACACAACAGGCATCCCACACATTTTTCTGTGTTGCAATGCGGTGTGCGGGTTTCCTCATTCCATTCCATCGCCTGATGTCCGCCGTCATAACAGGAGATGTAGCAGCGGCCACAGCCAACGCATTTATCAAGATGAATGTTCGGGTAGACGATGTAGCTACGGTCAAGATCCTCCGCGGGGATGATATTGGCATTGGCAAGACCAACCATCTCCTCCAGTGAGTCAAACCCTTGATCGGCGAGGTAATGTGACAGCCCGCTGGTCATGTCCTCCACAATCCGGTAGCCATACTGCATGATCCCGGTGGTCACCTGCAGCGTGGCCGCGCCTAACAGTAAAAACTCGGCGGCATCTTCCCAGGTCTCAATTCCCCCGATGCCGCTGATCGGGAAATCGCGCAGTTCAGGGTGCATGCGCAGTTGTTGGATAAATCGCAAAGCAATAGGTTTAACGGCCTTGCCGGAGTAGCCGGAAATACTGGATTTACCGTTGACGACCGGCATCCCGATTTTTCGGTTCAGGTCGATATTCGTGATGGATTTAACCGTATTGATGGTCGCGATACCGTCGGCACCTCCGTGTTTTGCTGCCAGAGCCACCTCACACATATCACCAATGTTCGGTGTCATTTTCGCCAGCATCGGCAGGGACGAGCCGCGTTTAACGGCCCGACAATACTTTTCAACCAGCTCAGGGCTTTGCCCGACATCGCTACCCATGGCATGTGAGGTCATTTGCGGGCACGAGAAGTTACACTCGATCATGTCGGCACCCGCGTCTTCAACCAGGCGGGCCAGTTCCTGCCATTGCTGCTCATTTTCCCCCATAATCGACGCAATCAGGACTTTGTCCGGGTAGTCCTGTTTCAGTCGACGAATTGCGGCCAGATTCTCCTCCAGCGGATGCTCGGCAATTTGTTCCATGTTTTTGAAGCCAATAAAGCCGGTATCTTCTTTGGTGAGATGGTCAAAACGTGGGGAGACTTCATTAGCAATAAAGAACCCGATCGTTTTAAAAACAATGCCACCCCAGCCGCTATCATAGGCTTTGGCGCACATTTCATAGCAGTTGCCCACCGGAGAGGAAGAGAGGCAGAACGGGTTGGGGAATTTGACGCCGCAAAAAGTAATAGAAAGATCTTTCGTTAACATGAGCAAGCTCCCTCTAAATAGTGATGAATGGCCTGAGCGGCTTCTTTTCCCGTTTTCACGGCGTAAACAACGGTTTTATCACCTTTAACAATATCGCCCGCAGCAAACAGAGCCGGATCGGCGGTTTGATAATTGTGCGTATCGATAAGATTGCGCTGTGGCTTTAACGCGGCGAAATTATCAAGCTGAGCATGTTGGCCGACGGCGAGAATAATCTGTTCGGCTTCAAGCGTGAGTTCTCCAGGCTGACGTACGTGCTTAAAGGTGACTCGATTTCCGCTAACCGCCACGGGCGTGAAGCCGTCAATTATCGACACCCCTAAAGCCTGTGTACTGCTGAATTCTTTGTCGCTGGCCGGGAAGTCGGCGAGTTCTTCACGCGCGACACAGGTGACTGACGGGCAGCCCAGCAGTTTCAACGTACTGGCGACATCCATCGCCACGTCGCCACCGCCGATGATTAATGCACTTTGTGCGACGGTAATATCGCCGTTGGATTGCCGGGCTCGTTGCAGAAAATCGACGGCGATTTCGACGTGATTCGCCCTCTCAAACAGAGATAACGTTGAACCGTAAGACATCCCTACGGTAACCAGTACGGCGCGGTATTCTGCTTTGAGTTGCTCAACGGAAAGGGCATTGCCGACTTCACAATTGCACTTGATGGTCACGCCCATTTCAACGATACGGGCAGTTTCAAGATCCAAAACTGCTTGCGGCAGACGAAACTCTGGAATGCCATAACGCAACCAGCCACCTGGCTGGGCCTGTTTTTCGAAGATTGTCACATCATAACCAAGATTACTTAGCGTTACGCTGGCCTGTAACCCTGCCGGACCCGCCCCGATGATAGCTACCTTGCCGAGCGTTTTTGTTGCTGGCTGATAGATTTTCATTGCGGTCTGCTGTTCAAAATCGGTAATAAAGCGCTGCAGACGTGCAATATCGATAGGTTTATCAATTCCTGAGCGCGTACATCCGCGCTGGCATAATTTTTCGGTTGGGCAAACCCGGGCGCACACCGCACCGAGCGCATTATTTTCGCGGATAGTTTCGGCCGCGCCTTTAAAATTACGAAAATAAATAGAACGAATAAATTTCCCTGGGTCTGTTTGCGCCGGGCAATCATGACTACAGGGGGGCGTCGTGACATAATAAACAGCGGGAAGCCTCTTTTATTGCTAATAATGGGGTAAAAGCAGGCGTGAGCTCATCCAGATAATTTTGTTGTGGCATATTTTCTTCCTTAATGCTTGAGTAAATTAAGGCAAACCGTTAATAACAAAATATAAAAAGTGAAGGCTATTCTTAAGGCTAAGCACTGCAGGAAGAGTATTCTGTGAAAGGATTCACAAATAGAAGATAGTCTGAGGGAAATGCTGGCGGGCAGCATTAATCCCTTACATTGAAATGGTAACTATTATCAAAATATTAGCTATTCTCAAATGCTAATATAAAGGAAAATTCTTTAGCGATAAAAGACTAAGTAAATAACCATCCCGAAGGATAAACATCCGCACCCGGCATAAACCAGCACATAAGACCAAAATTGCAGGGGCTCTTGATTGCGATAAGCGTAAACCGGTTCGCGCGCATTCTTTTTAATTTTATCTACGGCCCCAGAGCGCCAGCCTTTCCATGCTTCGCGAAAACAAAATACGGGAATGAGCAGAAAGGCCAACACGACGAAAAGGGTTTGTACATCCATGCTTATTTTCCTTGTTTCTTTTGTAATTCGAGTAGTTGTTCAGGCGTGACCGCCGGATATCCCTGTGCATCGTCCGGTACCTGATGCATGGTAGGGATGGGCACCAGCGGGCCTAAAAAGCGGGGTTCACGTTTGAAAATATAGAGATCGGCCAGTGCGCCAAAGCGGGCGCCAAATTCACGTACCCGCACGGTGAGCATATCTTTTGGTGAGGGCACCGCATAGCACTGGGCCTGGATGCCCATATGCAGCGCAATAAACAAGGCGCGCTCACAGTGGAATCGCTGAGTAATAATGATGAAATCGTTGGTATCGAACACCTTGCGGGTTCGTACAATCGAATCGAGCGTCCGGAACCCGGCGTAATCAAGCACGATGTCAGCGGGATCGACACCTGCGGCAATCAGATCCTTACGCATCGTCATGGGTTCGTTGTAGCTTTGTTGTGCGTTGTCGCCGCTCAGCAGCAGATAGTTTACCTTTCCACTGTTATAGGCGTTCAATGCGCCCTGAATGCGGTAGCGGTAATACTGGTTGATGACGCCGGTGCGATAGTATTTCGCCGTGCCCAGGACCACACCGACCTGGCGGTAGGGTAAATCCTGCAATTCGTCGTAGATGTAGGGAGCGGTCTTCCAGCTCATCCACCTGTCGAGCCCAAGCACAGTCAAAAGCAGCAAGCCTACCAGGACTAACAGGCTGTAAAACACGCGCTTTAACATGCAGAAAACTCGTTATTTGGATGGAATTTCAATCAGGCTACTGTACCGGAAGACGTAGCGCAAGAAACAGCAATCTGATTGAGGGGATTTTCAGCAAAACGGCCCTGTTGGATGGTAGCAACAGCAAATCTGGCCGACAACCTGGAGCGATTGCAGGCCAGATAAGCGTAGCGCCAGGCAATTAACCGAGCAGCACGCGCTCAATATTATTGCAGCCCAGCGCTTTCAGGGTAGCGGAGGTCGCATCCCACTGAATCAACGGCGCATCGGCTTTTTCAGCCAGCACAGCACGCTGGATATCCGGGTAGTCATAACCGTTAAGGTTCAACAGGTTTAACGCGCCTTGCAGCGGCGGCAGGGTCGGGTTGAAGGCGGCATTTTCCGCATAGCTACCGCTAAAAATTCGACCATCTTTACATTCCAGCGCCACGCCGCTTGGGGAGTTGCTGTACGGCATATGACATCTGTTGGCGGCGGTGATAGCCGCTTGGGTCAACGCATCGCCCTGCAGCGCGAAGCCGTGATCCTGATCGTCCATCAGCAGCGTTTTAATCTCCAGATCTTTCGGTCCGAAGGCGTCTGGCAGGTAATCGCGCAGCACGTGTGGCGCACGTCCCGGCAGATGAATACGTAAATCCAGTCCACTGTTCAGTTCGTTCATAAACTGGCGACAGTGGCCGCACGGCGTGTAGTTGACGGTGATGGCGGCGAGCCCTTTTTCACCGCGCAGCCAGGCATGGCTGATGGCGCTTTGCTCGGCATGAACGGTTTGCTGCATGGTCGCCCCCAGGAACTCCATGTTGCCACCGAAGTACCAGGTGCCGCTGATACCGCGAGAAATTGCCCCAACGTTGAAGTTGGACAGCGGAGTACGCGCGCAGGCCGCAGCCAGCGGCAATAGAGCGAATGCCAGCGCGTCTTCGTCCAGTCCCGATTCGCGTTTCAGCAAAGAGACCTGCTCAGCAGTCAGCATGGCGGGGAAATGCGCATCCGCCAGAACAGGCGCCAGGGCTGATTGCAAGTTATCCGCGAGTTGGGCAAAAGCAGTTTGAAAACGTGGATGCATGGCGATGCCTCATAACAATGTAATGGAATCGTAGTTTACGGGCCTGTTACGGCTTTATATGTGATCCAAATCTCATTGTGTATGCAACTTATGAAACTTAAATTAAAAATGTGCAACGCATCGCAAATAATTAGCCAAAAATTGAAGGTTAACCGACCAGGGCCAGAATAATCGGGAACAGGAATGGGGCGACCAACGAGGTGATAATGCCGCAAATAACCAGCGCCAGAGAGCTAAACGCGCCTTCCTGATAGTCCAGCTCTGCACAGCGTGCGGTACCCAGGGCGTGCGACGCGGTACCCATGGCCAGTCCACGTGCGGCTTTGGTGCGAATACGCATCGCATTGAGCAAAGTATGACCAAACACAGCCCCGAGGATACCAACAAAAATGACGCACACGGCGCTGATGGCCGGAATACCACCAATACTGCCTCCCACTGCCATAGCGATAGGCGTGGTTACCGATTTCGGCATGATTGACGCAGCAATTTGCGGCGATGCGCCCATCAACAAGGCGATTGTTGTACCTGTAACCATCGCCACAACGCTCCCCGCAAAGCAGATGGCAATAATTGATTTCCAGCGAGCGCGAATCTGGTGCAGCTGTTCGTATAACGGATAGGCCAGCGCGACCACGGCAGGTTGGAGTAAATCGTTCAGCACCTCACTGCCTTTGAAATAGTGATCGTAGGGAATTCCGGTCAGCATCAGAATGGGAATGATCACCACCATGGCGACCAGTAGCGGGTTCAATAGCGGCATTTTAAATCGTGCAGCCAGCTTACGTGCGCCAAAAAATACCGCCAGCGTAAGGGGTAACGACCACCAGATATACGACATCATTCTTTAGACCCTTTTTGCCCAACGATTTTGCGCTCACCGTGCACAATGTGAGAACTCCAGCTCACCACCAGGAAAACGACCAGCGTACTGATGGTACAGGACACCACCACCGGACCAAATTGCGCACGGAGCAGATCAAAGTACTGCATGATCCCCACGCCAATCGGGACAAACAACAGGGCCATATAGCGAATCAGCACATAGCAGCCGGGGTTAACCCATTTTGCTGGTAACACCTGCAAAGCCAGTAAGACAAACAGAATCAGCATGCCGATAATGCTGCCCGGAATGGTGATGGGGAGTAGCGATGCAAGAAAAATACCTGCATAGAGGCAGGCATAAATCAGGACGAATGCGCGCAAATATTGCCAGATAATGTTCAGTGCTTTGCTCATAGTTGAAACCCTTGACGAGACTGATTCATCATACAATTAAACTTCAAAACGTGCTACCGATCACATCATGAATTCTAAGCATAGAAGAAATAGATATCTGGAACATCGGGCGATGGCCCTAACTGTTCACGTTAAACCTGTGCCAGGTAATACAGAAAACGATTCAGGGCGGTCGTGGGCGTTTCATTGTTGCGCCAGAACACGCCTACGCTGCCTTTTTGTTCAATCTTCGGCAGATTCAGAATAGCCAGCTGTCCCTGGGCGGCATAACGCTGCGCCAGGCGTAGAGAAAGAATAGAGATCATGTCGCTACTTTGCAGCAGGTTGGTGCTGACGTTTATCGATGCCGATTCAATGATGTTTTCCGGTAGCATGACGCCGTTATCTACCAGCGCGTTGTCAATGCTTATCCGGATGGGCGTTCCCGTCGGCCAGACAATCCAGCGCCAGTTAGCCAGATCATGCCAGGTGAGCAGGGGATATTTTGCCAGCGGATGGTCGGGGCGCGCGACGAAACAGACCGGCTCGGTATACAGCACCTGGTAATTGAGCGGCAACTGAAGCGCCCGGCCACCGACGCGTCCGACCACCACATCCACCGAACCCGCGAGCAGATCGTGCAGCAGCGGGGTCATCACCTTCTCTTCAATATTAAGATGCAAGGTCGGCAGCTCTGTGAGCAAACCCAGTATCGCCTGTGAAACGCAGTCCGTCGCCACCGGCGAGCAGCCAATCTTCAGACTCCCTACCAGGCCTCCCTGCTTAAAACGGGCGATTTCATACTGTGAACGTTCCATATCATTGATCAGGCGTTGGGCATGCTGCAGTAGCAGCTTGCCGCCTTCTGAAGGGCGTAAGCCTTTGCTATGACGTTCAAAGAGTGTGATACCCATCTCATCTTCGAGCTGTGATAACCATTTTGACAACGCTGGCTGGGTGATATTCATCATTCGGGCGACGTGAGTCAAATTCCCCTGTTCGCCCAGCGCAATAAGCGTTTGCAGGTGGTGTAACTTAAGTTTCTGCGCCCAGTTAGCCATTTGCTATAACCTCCAGGTTATGCCTCTGCATGAAAAGCCATTGTACATTTCATCTCCAAACATACAAAGTCGCAACATACCTAAAACAAAACAGACATCTACTCTACCTGCACTGAGGCATTCACTATGACTCAACAACGTGATCTACAAGCACTGATCGATTCCGCCCCCGTCGGTAAGACCCAGTGGCGCGTTATCATTTGCTGTTTTTTGGTCGTCATGCTCGACGGTTTTGATACCGCAGCTATTGGTTTTATCGCGCCCGACATTCGCACCCACTGGCAACTGACGGCCGGAGATCTGGCGCCGCTGTTTGGCGCAGGCCTGCTGGGTCTGACCGCTGGCGCACTGCTCTGCGGTCCGCTATCGGATCGTTTTGGCCGCAAACGGGTGATTGAACTCTGCGTGGCGCTGTTCGGCGCACTGAGCCTGATTTCGGCTTTTTCCCCCGATCTGCAAACGCTGGTTTTTTTGCGCTTCCTTACCGGGTTAGGCCTGGGCGGCGCGATGCCAAATACTATCACTATGACCTCAGAATACCTGCCAGCGCGTCGGCGTGGCGCACTGGTCACCATGATGTTCTGCGGTTTTACCCTGGGCTCGGCGATGGGTGGGATTGTCAGCGCACAGCTGGTGCCGGTTATTGGCTGGCACGGCATCCTGGTGCTGGGAGGCGTGCTACCGCTGATGCTGTTTGTGGCTCTGCTGTTTGCGCTGCCGGAATCCCCGCGCTGGCAGGTTCGTCGTCAGTTGCCGCAAAACGTGATTGCCAGAACCGTCAGCGCCATCACCCGGGAACGTTATGACAATACCCAATTTTATCTCAACGAGGGCGCCGCGATTGCCAAAGGCAGCATTCGCCAGCTGTTCGTCGGGCAACAGTTGCCCATTACCCTGATGTTATGGGTGGTGTTCTTTATGAGCCTGCTGATTATTTATCTGCTCTCCAGCTGGATGCCAACGCTGCTTAACCATCGCGGAATTGACCTGCAGCATGCCTCATGGGTGACCGCCGCCTTTCAGATTGGCGGTACGCTCGGTGCGCTGGTGCTGGGAGTGCTGATGGATAAATACAATCCTTTTCGCGTGCTGGCAGTGAGCTATGCGTTGGGTGCGGTGTGTATTGTCATGATTGGCCTGAGCGAGAACGGCCTGTGGCTGATGGCGCTGGCCATTTTTGGCACCGGCATCGGCATCAGCGGTTCGCAGGTGGGCCTGAATGCTTTAACCGCCACGCTTTATCCGACGCAGAGCCGGGCCACGGGCGTCAGCTGGTCTAATGCGATTGGCCGCTGCGGCGCGATTGTCGGCTCGCTCTCCGGCGGCGTGATGATGGCGATGAATTTCTCATTCGATAACCTGTTTTTCATTATTGCCGTTCCGGCGGCCATCAGCGCGGTGATGCTTATGCTGCTGACGGTTGTTATCCGCCAGTCGGCCTCTGTCCCTGACGCGTTGTCACGCGTAGGCATCGTGAACAAATAAGGAGAATCTCTATGTCAGAACTTAATCAGGATGTTAAGAACAGCCGTCAGCAGTTTTACCAGCATATTTCCGGGCAGAATCTGACCCCTCTGTGGGAGTCTCTGCACCGCCTGGTACCGCCAACGCCGAACGCACATTGTGCTCCTGCGTACTGGAACTATCAGGAGATCCGCCCGTTGCTGCTGGAAAGCGGCGATCTGATTGGCGCGAAAGAGGCGATTCGTCGCGTACTGGTGCTGGAAAACCCCATGCTGCGCGGACAGTCTTCAATCACCCCAACGCTGTACGCCGGATTGCAGTTAATCATGCCGGGCGAGGTTGCGCCGAGTCACCGGCATAATCAGTCTGCGCTGCGCTTTATTGTCGAAGGGAAAGGGGCATTTACCGCGGTGGATGGCGAGCGCACCCAAATGCATGAAGGCGATTTTATTCTGACGCCACAGTGGCGCTGGCACGACCACGGCAACCCAGGCAGTGAACCGGTGGTGTGGCTGGACGGTCTGGATCTGCCACTGGTGAATCTGCTGGGTTGCGGCTTTGCGGAAGATTACCCGGAGGATCAGCAACCAGTCACGCGCAAGGAAGGGGATTACTTACCACGCTACGCGGCCAATATGCTGCCGCTGCGTCATCAGAAGGGTAACTCATCGCCAATTTTCAACTATCGCTACGATCGCAGCCGTGAAGCGCTGCATGACCTGACCCGCATGGGCGACGCCGATGAGTGGGACGGTTACAAGATGCGTTACGTCAACCCGGTAACCGGTGGTTATCCCATGCCTTCAATGGGGACCTTTTTACAACTGTTGCCGAAGGGCTTTTCCTCGCGGATGGCGCGTACCACCGACAGCACTATCTATCACGTGGTGGAAGGAAGCGGGCAGGTCACCATCGGCACCGAGATCTTCAATTTTTCGCCAAAAGATATCTTCGTGGTGCCAACCTGGCACGGCGTGTCATTCCAGGCCCACGAAGATGCCGTCTTATTTAGTTTTTCGGACAGACCGGTTCAGGAAGCGCTGGGGTTGTTCCGTGAAGCACGTTATTAATTTGGGAGAGAGAAAATGACGCAATACGTATTCGAACCACAAGCGCCTGTTACCGTTCCGGTCGTTGGCAGTAATGAACAGTTTCCCGTGCGTCGCGTTTACTGCGTGGGCCGCAACTATGCCGCTCATGCGCGTGAAATGGGTTTTGATCCGGATCGCGAACCGCCGTTCTTCTTCTGTAAACCTGCCGATGCGGTGGTTCCGGTGGCGGCCGGTCAAACCCTCGAGCTGCCATACCCGTCGCAGACCGATAACTATCACTATGAGATAGAGCTGGTGGTGGCGATCGGTAAAAAGGGCAGCGATATACCGCTGGAAAAAGCGCACGAATATATCTGGGGCTATGCCACTGGTCTGGATATGACCCGCCGCGACAGGCAGATGGAGATGCGCCAGATGGGGCGTCCGTGGGAAATCGGCAAAGCATTTGATCTCTCAGCCCCCATCGCGCCACTGCATAAAGCCAGCGAAAGTGCGGATGTTAACAACGCGCCTATCTGGTTGCAGGTCAACGGCGACGATCATCAGCGTAGCGATATTCGCCACCTCATCTGGTCCGTTAATGAAACGATTAGCTATCTGTCCGGCTTTTTCGAACTACAGCCGGGTGATTTGATCTACACAGGCACGCCAGAGGGCGTGGGCGCAGTGGTGAAAGGAGATGTGATCACCGGCAATGTAGACGGTTTAACCCCCATCGCTGTGAAGATTGTCTGAGGTGGATGATGAAGCTGTACAGTTTCTTTAACAGCTCCGCGTCATATCGCGTACGCATTGCGCTGGCGCTGAAGGGGCTTGATTACCAGACGGTGGGTGTCAACATTCGCATCGGTCAGCAGAACGAGCTGGCCTACCGGCGGATGAACCCGGTAGGGCTTGTACCGACGCTGGTCACTGATGAGGGAGAATCACTCGGGCAGTCGCTGGCGATAACCGACTGGCTGGATGGTCACTTTCCGCAGTCGCCGCTGCTGCCAGCCGACTTCCCGGCGCGCAGCCGGGTGCTGGAAATTGTTTATGCCATCGCTTGTGATATCCATCCCGTGAATAACATGCGGGTACTGCGCTACCTGAGCGAAGAGCTAAAGGTCAGTGAAGAGGATAAAAAACGCTGGTATGCGCACTGGATCCAGCAAGGGTTAAGCGCGGTTGAACAGATGCTGCGCCAGAGTCAGTCGGGGACGTTCTGCGTGGGGGATGCGCCGACGCTGGCGGATTGCTGTCTGATCCCGCAGTGGGCGAACGCGTTACGTATGGGCTGTGATCTGAGCGGGTATCCGCGCTGTAAGGCGGTATATGATGCCTGTACCCAGCTTCCGGCGTTTATCGCCGCCGCGCCCGAGAATCAACAAGACAAAATTCCAGCCTGATAAGGAGAACGACAATGGCTAAAGTGACACGCGCAATTATCGTGGGTGGCGGGATTGGCGGCGCGGCGACCGCGCTGTCGCTGGCCCGTCAAGGCATTAAAGTGATGTTGCTGGAGAAAGCGCACGAGATTGGTGAGATTGGTGCGGGCATTCAGCTCGGGCCGAACGCGTTTTCTGCTCTGGATAGCCTTGGTGTGGGTGACGTCGCTCGCAAGCGCGCCGTTTTTACCGATCACATCACCATGATGGATGCGGTAAACGCGAAAGAGGTTGTACGCATTGAAACCGGGCAGGCGTTCCGCGATCACTTTGGCGGTCCTTATGCGGTTATCCATCGGGTTGATATTCATGCTTCTGTCTGGGAAGCGGCACTGGTTCATCCCAACGTTGAGTATCGCACTTCAACTAACGTGGTTGATATTCGCCAGACAGAAGATGATGTGACGGTCTTTGATGAGCACGGTAACAGCTGGACAGCGGATATTTTGGTGGGCTGTGACGGTGTGAAGTCGGTTGTGCGTCAGTCTCTGATTGGCGATGCGCCACGCGTGACCGGGCACGTGGTCTATCGCGCGGTGATTGATTGCGATGATATGCCGGAAGATTTGCGCATTAACGCGCCGGTGCTGTGGGCCGGACCGCACTGCCACCTGGTGCACTATCCATTGCGTGGCGGCAAGCAGTATAACCTGGTGGTGACCTTCCACAGTGTAAGGTGACAGTTATGTAGTGAACATCGGAACGAATCCGGGAACAAGTGAAAGAAAGCGGGATCAGATGGGATAAAGTCAGGCAGATTAAGGCTTGGCGGCAATCTGCTAGCTCGTGGGCAGTGGCGATGGGGTCAGCGTTAAAATTAGATCACCACCGGGTGTTTGTATGCTTCTGACAGATAAACTTGTAACGGCGTTCCACTGCATTTAATACTTTTACATTGCGTTTAAATAGCGTGTTCTAAATCGTTCTGAAGCTTTTTTTGTAATCGTTTAGTACTGCTTTGATCGAGTTGAATCACAGTTTGATTCGTGTCAACTTGTAACAGACCGTTGGCCGGTTAAGTTGTCCAGATGGATATCTTAACCGGCCTTTTTGCTACCACTCAAAAGGTCTGGCTGGGCTACATGCTCACCAGTCTCAGATGGCCCTTTTTTGCCAGTAATCATCTCCAATGCTTTGATTTTATCTGCTGCATCTAACCTCATGAGCTGAAGGTTAATGTCATTAAGTAAACATAAAATCGTTTCAACGCCCTTCCTTGCGAGTATCTCTGTCAGCTGCTGGCGCTCCTGAGCCGTTAAGAACGAGAGCATGTTAAGTAGCTGGTCATCACTCGCATCAAAAGATAGTTGTGAAACCGATGGTGTTTTTGTGGTGTTATTTTCGGGTTCATTGTCACCAGTCATCAACCATTTAAAACTGACACCTTCAGCCTCAGCGATTTGCCTCAATAGGGATTCTCTAGGGATAGACTGATTCTTTTGGCGGCGATAGTAGTTCTTCAGTGTATTCTCGTTCATCCTCCAGGCCCGGGCTGCAGCATTACGTGAAGGATAGCGTTCAGCTAGCTTAAAAATTCTCTCCATAATGCGTTCTTTTCGAGTTACCCCAAAAGCACCAGCGGTTTCTTTTGTCTCTTCTAATTCTTTCTTGTCTAACATATTGAAATTCCTAAACATTAAAATTAAACCCAAAGAACCCGAAAAAACACCTTGAAAAGGTTCAATTCGGTGTCTTATGATTTATCCAGACAGATACCCGCGCAGTTATCCGCGCGGATAACTTTTTAGGATAGATGAATCATGAACCGAAATGAAGATCTGACTGATTGGCACCCTGAGACGATTAAGGCGGAAATCCACAAGCGTGGTTTATCTTTCCGTTCTTTATCGGTTCAGGCTGGCTATAAAAAAGACTCTTTAAAGAGTGTTTTGCGCACTCCATGCCGCCCGTATCAGCAAATTGTTGCTGATGCTCTCGGCGTTCCCCCTGAAACCATCTGGCCGAGCCGATACAGCGTTCATAGCTACATGAATAAGGCGGTTTAACTATGTTTGTCGTTGCTAAGGAATTGGTCGGTGTACCTGGTTTACCTAAAACCGTAAAAGGGATTCGTGAAGCGTTATCGCGTTATTCGGCTGGTGCTGAGGATAAAGTCCGTAAACGCGCTGGCGGTAAAGCTTTTGAATACCACATCTCCGTGCTTCCTCCTGAAGTACGTGCTGAATTGCTGACTTCAAAAGGCCTGGTAGAAACATCCTCTGGTGTCATCTCCCTGCCAGAACGTACGCAGGTTAACGCTGACTCAGCCACCAGTTTTGAACGTCAGCAGCTGTGGAAACACTGGGAAAGTGCCACCAACGAACAGCGCCAACGTGCTGAGCAGCGTACTAATGCGGTTTCTCTTGTCGCTGAACTGGTTGATTCAGGTTTAACGCTGCGTCTGGCTCTGAGAACGGCAGCAATAAAACTGCATATGAGCGAAGGTTCACTGCGTAACCTGTATTACAGGGTGCAGAACCGTAGCCGTGATGTCTGGGCACCTGTTTTGCTTGATCGTCGGCTGCGTGAGAAGTGCAAAACCAACCGTGAAGCGCCAATCAGTGAGGATGCCTGGCAGTTCTTCCTTGGCGATTATCTCCGTCCGGAAGAGCCTTGCTTCACAAAGTCGTATGAACTGCTCCAGATTGCAGCGAGGGAATATGGCTGGGAAATCCCATCTGAGCGCACCCTGCGTCGTCGTGTAGACCGTGAAATTGATGCTCGGGTCATTGTGGCCACCCGCAAGGGTGATAACGCGCTGGCGCGTATGTTCCCAAGTCAACAGCGTACTGTCGCGCAGCTGCATGCAATGGAATGGATCAACGGTGATGGTTACCAGCATAACGTCTTCGTTCGCTGGTATAACGGCGAAGTTCTTCGCCCAAAAACATGGGTCTGGCAGGACGTTCACAGTCGTAAAGTTATTGGCTGGCGTACTGATGTCTCTGAAAACAGCGACAGCATCCGTCTGTCATTGATGGATGCTATCTCCGAGTTCGGCAAACCTGAACACGTCACCATCGATAACACCCGTGCAGCAGCGAATAAATGGCTCTCTGGTGGTGTTCCTAATCGCTATCGCTTCAAGGTTAAACCAGATGACCCGATGGGGATTCTGCCAATGCTGGGGATTCAGGTTCACTGGACCAGCGTGATAGGTGGTAAGGGATGGGGTCAGGCTAAACCAGTTGAACGTGCGTTCGGTATTGGTGGCCTGGGGGATTATATCGATAAGCATCCTTCACTGGCTGGCGCATATACCGGGCCAAATACGCAGAATAAACCTGATAATTACGGTGACCGGGTCGTTGATGTTGAGACGTTTCTTTCTGCAGTCAATGAGGGGATCGCCATGTACAACGCCCGTCTTGGTCGTGAAACCGAAATGTGCCAGGGCGAGCTGTCATTTGACCAGGCATTTGAGCGTAGTTTCAGTAACGCCATTGTCACTCGCCTCAGCGATGAACAAATCCGCCAGCTCATGCTTCCAGCGGAAGCCGTAACGGTGAAAACCACCGGAGAATTCTTCCTCCAGTGTGGCGGCTCTCTGTTCGGGCGTAAAAACAGTTACTGGAATCCGGTTCTGGCCAATATCCGCCAGCGCAAGATTACCGTGCGTTTCGACCCTCGCGATCTTCACAGCGAGGTGGCGTGTTATGACCTTGATGGCCGCTTCCTCTGCATGGCTGAGTGCCGCTCAGCTGTTGCGTTCGGCGATACCGAAACAGGCCGCGAACATAGCCGCCAGCGTAAGCAGATGATGACCCATACCAAACGCGCAGCCAAAGCTCAGCGCCGCATGACAGCAATCGAGGTGAACGATCTGCTGCCAAAAGTCGCGCCGCCAGAACCACCGCAGCGGCATGTTGTTGAACGTGTCTTTGCCCAGGGTAATGCACTGAAAAAAGTTCAGGAAGTCCAGGAGCATCAGCACGAGAACGATGTGATTTTCCAGACGCTGATGAAAAGTGTCAGTAAATCGAAGAAATAAAAAAGCGACGTTTGAGCCGCCGCTTTTGAGAAGTGTTTAAAAACGTATTAACAATGGAAAAATACAGGATTAAAAACGATGACGCAAATTAACCATGATGTAATCCGTAATACCGTAAAAGGTCTGATTGATGACAAAACCATTTCTGGTGCTGCTCTGTCGCGTGAAACCGGGGTGTCTTCGTCTGCCCTTTCTCAATTTATTAACGGTAAATACAAGGGCGATAATGATGCCGTGGCGGCATCAATCAGCACGTGGCTTGAATCCCGTAAAACGGCCCAGAGTGCGTTGCCCGAAATCCCTGACTATGTCGTGACGCCGACCTCTGAAAAAATCACTGCGGCGCTAACGTATGCGCAGCTGACTCACACCATTGCGCTGATTTATGGCCATCCTGGTGTAGGTAAAACGGAAGCGCTGAAACAATACGCGCGTACCGGTAATAACGTCTGGCGTCTTACCGCCAGTAAATCCCGCACGAACGAGCTGGAAACCATGTACGAACTGGCGCTGGATATGGGCATTTCAGATGCGCCTTATCAGCGCGGCGCATTATCCCGCCTGCTGCGACGCCGGCTGCGTGACACTAATGCCTTAGTCATCATTGATGAAGCTGACTGGCTGAACTATGACGCCATCGAAGAGCTGCGCATCCTCCAGGAGGAATGCGGCATCGGGCTGGCGTTTATCGGTAACCATAAAGTCTATGACCGCCTGACCGGTGGTAGTCGCACCGTAGACTTTGCTCGTCTGTTCTCTCGCGTGGCAAAGAAAATTGTCATTAACAACGTGCTGGCCGCTGATGTTGATGCGTTCTGCGACGCATGGAAGGTTGAAGGTCGCGACGAACGCAAGCTATTACGTGCGATTGCAAAGCGCCCCGGTGCTCTGCGCTCTCTCTCCCACATTCTGCCGCTGGCCCATATTTACGCCAGCGGTAAAAGCGAGCCGGTTAACTCTGGCCATATTCATTCAGCAATGCTTGAACTGGGGCATGCTGAAATTGTGGAGGAATAACGCCGTGATTAGTGAACTGATCTCTTCTCATATTCAGCAAGCGATGGCCACTGAGGCGTTGTTGAACAAAAAAGGCTGTCTGGTTACGGAGTTTCGCCAGACCCGTTCACGTCCCGTTCTGGAGGTGTCATGCCCTCCGGTTGACCTGCTCAACAGCGCTGTGCGTATTGTTGAACGTAACAATTCAGGTTCCCGCTCCGTGTGGGTAACCAGTTTCAATGGTTGCCGGATTATCTGGCGCTGAGGAGTCAAAATGGCAAAAGTTATTTTCACAGTAACCACTAAGGATGTGTTCACCGATAGTGGTCAAGTTAAGGAACTTGTCGATGTTAATGCTGTGATTGAAGGAGTCAATCATGAGCATCCTTCTGCTTCTGACCGCATAGCCGAGATTATTAAGCAAATGGCACCACGAATTATTAAGGCCGCAAATTTCCATTATGTGAATGAATGGAACGCGCGTTCCGGGAATACAGAATCAAATACTACTCATTAAGGCGAATAGATGAATAATTCAAATACTGTACCAGCGGGTTACCGCACTAACGCCCAGGGACATTTGATCCCTGAATCCCAGGTTAAGCCAGTGGATAAACTGCGTGATGAAGTTGTAATGATGATCGTCGCGGCAGCACGTCAGCAACGTCAGGCGCTGGCTGCGTTCAAACTGGAGTCGATGCAGAAAATCGCCGACTTCACAGACCTTTCGGCATCTGAGTATGGCGTGGAGTACGGCGGCACAAAAGGCAATGTGACTCTGGTCAGTTTTGATGGCCGTTACAAGCTCATTCGTGCAGTCGGTGAACATCGCGTATTTGATGAACGTATCCAGGCGGCCAAAGCGCTGATTGATACCTGCATCAGCGAATGGTCTGGCGGTGCGGATGAACGCATTATGGCCCTGGTTGATCATGCTTTCCGAGTTAACAAGCAAGGTCGTATCGACATCAACCAGGTTCTGGGCCTCCGTCAGCTCGATATCAATGATCCGAAATGGAATGAGGCGATGGATGCTGTTGCTGATGCAATTCAGGTTTCCGGCACCAGTCAGTATTTGCGCATTTATGAGCGTCAGGCGGATGGTAACTATCAGCAAATTTCGCTGGATTTAGCCAAGCTTTAAATACTTTTAAATAAAACTTCGAATTGAAAACGGCGCTTGCGTCAGGGATTCGTTCGCGCCGAATTCAGCAAAAGGAATATTTTATGACCGAACAACAATTAATTTCGATGATTATCGACCTGAAATCCTGGCATCAAAATCGCGTTGATAAATGCCAGATGGTTATTGATAACAAGGATGCTGATATTCGCATGGATATGGGTAATGGGGAGGTTAGAGATTTTCCTGCACATTCAGTTCAGGCTTGCGGTGATGCTGCCAACTTACTGATTTAGTGTATGATGGTGTTTTTGAGGTGCTCCAGTGGCTTCTGTTTCTATCAGCTGTCCCTCCTGTTCAGCTACTGACGGGGTGGTGCGTAACGGCAAAAGCACTGCCGGACATCAGCGCTATCTCTGCTCTCACTGCCGTAAAACATGGCAACTGCAGTTCACTTACACCGCTTCTCAACCCGGTACGCACCAGAAAATCATTGATATGGCCATGAATGGCGTTGGATGCCGGGCAACCGCCCGCATTATGGGCGTTGGCCTCAACACGATTTTCCGCCATTTAAAAAACTCAGGCCGCAGTCGGTAACCTCGCGCATACAGCCGGGCAGTGACGTCATCGTCTGCGCGGAAATGGACGAACAGTGG